>PKUM01000302.1 GCA_002868855.1 Chromatiales bacterium
ACCGGTTCGGAGAAATCGCCGGCCGGCGGGCTGACGGCGCCGATAATCGTGACCGAGCCTTCGTCGCCGGAAAGCGTTCTGACGCGGGCGGCGCGTTCGTAAAAATCCGCTAACCGCGAACTCAGATAGGCCGGGTATCCGCCCTCGCCGGGCAGTTCGCCAAGACGGCCGGATACCTCGCGCAACGCCTCGGCCCAGCGGCTGGTGGAATCCGCCATCAGTGCGACGTGCAGGCCGCGATCGCGGAAGTATTCGGCAACCGTGATGGCGGTATATATGCTCGCCTCGCGCGCTGCGACCGGCATGTTCGAGGTGTTGGCAATGATGACCGTGCGTTCCATCAGCGGCCGGCCGGTTCGTGGATCCTCGAGCTGCGGCAGTTCGTCGAGCACTTCCGCCATTTCGTTGCCTCGCTCGCCGCACCCGACATAGACGATGATGTCGGCGTCGCACCACTTTGCGAGGGCCTCCTGCAGCACGGTCTTGCCGGTGCCGAAGCCGCCGGGTAACGCGGCGCGGCTGCCGCGCGCGACCGGGAACAGTGTGTCGAGGATTCGTTGCCCGGTGATTAACGGTGCCGCTGCCTGCAGCCGCCGCCGCACCGGTCGCGGGGTGCGCACCGGCCAGGTTTCGCTCAGCGCAATTTCAACGATGCCGTTGCCGCGGTCGACCCTGGCGACTGTTGCACGGTCGTCCACCTCCGCTTCCGCTGCGAGCCACTCGACGCGGCCGCTGCAATCTGGCGGCACGAGGCAGTCGTGATCGTGCAATGCGCGTGTCGCCACGCCGTAGCGTTGTCCGGGTGCGACCGAATCGCCCACCGCCACCGTTGGCCTGAATGTGAAGCGCTGGCCGTCGCGATGCTCGGCCCCGGGCTTGATGAAGCGCTCTTCGGCGGCGCCCAGCGGGCGCAACAGGCCATCGAAAATATTGCCGAGCAGGGCCGGGCCCAGCCGGACCGAAAGCGGCTGACCGCTGCCGCTGACGGGATCGCCCGGTTTCAACCCGGTGGTGTCCTCGTAGACCTGCGCAATCAGCTCATCGTCGCGCAGTTGGATCACTTCACCCAGCAGCCTGTCTGGGCCCACGGCCAGCGCCTCGTGCATGCGGAAGTTGCTGTCGCTGCTTGCCCGCAGCACCGGGCCGCCTATCCAGCGAATCGTTGCGCTATTTATGGTCATTGCGCCTCCTCAATCTCCACCAGCGCCGCGAGCAGGGCTGCATCCAGCTCGGGGCTCGGGCGGCAGAGATTCGCCGCACTGGCGTCGATACAGGCCGCGCCGGCCGTCAGGCGCGCGCCGCCGGCAATGGATTCATCGCACTCGAAAGACAGGACCGCGCCGAACTTGGCCGCAGCTTCGACGAGGCGGCTGCGCTCGTTCTCTGTGAGGCCTTCGGCATTCACCAGCAGCCACTCTTTCTGGTGCAGTAGCGCGCCGGCCCGGCGGATAAGCGCCTGGCACCAGGCATGGCGTTCCTCGGCATGTTGCCAGCGTTCACGGAGGCTCTCCGCAAGCGTCTCGCGCCCCGTCTCGAGTAAGCGCAACTGACGCTGGTGCTGGCGTTGCCGCAGCCGCGTCTGCAACGCGGCTCGAATGAGGCCGAGACGCGCATCATTATGTTCGCGAGTTTCCGCCACGGCCTGGGCGACCCTTTGGCGAGCCCTGCGCCGGGCGTCGGCGGCCAGTTTCATGCACTGCGCGGCAGTTTGCTCGTCGGTCTCGCGGCGGAACTTCTCGCGCTCGCGCTCGAGGCGGTCGAGCATGCTCTGGGTTTGTGCATCGGCGATGCCGCTTCCAGTTCTCATCAGTTTGACTCCACGCCCAGGATCCGGCGGATGCGTGCGGCGAAGTCCGGAGGCGGTTGCAGGCCGCCAGCGTCGGGAACGATCAGTGTCAACGGTCGCGGTTGCACCAGCGCCGCCGCCAGCCATTCCGGGCGGGCATGTTCCGCGATCGCCGGGGTCAGCAACATCATTTCGACTGTTTCGTGCAAGCGCTCCAGCAGGCGCTGCGCCTCATGCGGTTTGGGCGTGTATGCATCGGCTCCGGCGAGCCGGAACCCCAGCGCGCTGTAGCGGTCTCCCACGAAAGCCACGCGCATGTCAGCCGATCCGGTTGAAGATCAGGATGGCCACGATCAATCCGTAGATCGCGATGCCCTCGGCCAGCCCGACCAGGATCAGGACCCGTCCGAGCAACTCGGGTTTTTCGGCCAGCGCGCCGACCGCCGCGGTGCCGACCTGGGCCACTGCGTATCCGGCCGCGAGCGCGGATAGTCCCGCGGCCAGCGCTGCGGCGATAAATCCCCAGCGCACAATGGCCGGATCGATGGCAACGGTTGCCGCCGCCTCGGCCGCGGTAGCTGGCACCGCGACAAGCACGAGTGTCGCGGCGGCAACCAGCACCGCGGCAAGGGTCAGTACAAAGGCCATTAGTTTGGCTCTGGGTTTCATGGGGTTTTCCTCGGAATGGCAGAGTCGGATGAATTCGGTGGTGGCGGCAACGGGCGGAACAGGCGGCCCTCGCCCCTGAGAAATCGCACAAAGAATTCGAACAGAACGAGCCGGGTCGTCTGGATCCCGACCACCAGGCCCTCCAGCGCGATGACAATGGCGTTGCCAATGATCATCAGCAGCAGATAACCGATACCGCTGGCGGCTTCGGAGACGCCGACCACGGCCGCGGCGAGACCGGCATGGGCCAGCGCGAACGCGCCCACGCGGACGAACGAGATCGTATTGACCAGCAGCTGCATCAGGCTCTCGAGCAATTCGGCGGCGTGGGTGCCGAGTGCCGCGAGGCGGTGCCGATTCGCGGTGAGTGCGCCGCCGGCGATAAACCAGATTGCACCGGCCAGCATGGCCCATAGTGCTGCGGGCGCGAACGGCGCGGCTACAAGACCGATATAGCAAACGAGCAGGCCGGCCCGGCTGCCCAGCCATTTCGGCGCCATCCCGCGCCACCAGTATTGCAGCGCATCGAACAGCAGACCGAGCGTCAGAAGCGCCGCGCCGAAGACCAGCGTGACCACCAGCACCGGCACCGGCTGATCGAGCGGGTGCAGCCACAGCGCCGGGATGATGTCCTCGCGGCTGAAGACGCTGCCAAACACGAAACCGAAGACGATCGACATCGCGCCACCCGGCACCAGCAGCCCGAGGGTTGGCACGCGCTTGCGCAACATCAGACCGGCCAGTAGCAGGACCAGACCCTGGCCGACGTCGCCGAACATGTATCCGAACATCAGCGGTGCGGCGAATGCCACGATCCGGCTCGGATCGACCTCGGCCGCCGAGGGCGTACCGAGCATGCGCGCAAACAGCTCGAAAGGACGAATCCAGACCGGGTTGCGAAGTACCGTCGGCACGGCAACGTCGGGCATTTCGTCGGGAAGACGCAGAAGATGAGGTATCCCGGCGTCTTCGAGTCTGGCCTCGAGTGTGGCCGCGTCGGGATCGCTGGTCCACCCGGTAATCCAGGCGAAGTGCTCGGTCAGCGGCAGCGAGGGAACGTTCCGGACCAGCCATTCGAGTAGTTCGATGTCTCGCAGTGCTGCGGCGAGTCCGGTGCTGTCGTTGATTTGCTGCAGCTCGCCCAGCAGTTTTGCGCTTTCCTCATGACAGGCGTCCACTCTCGCTTTTACCGCTTTGTTCGTTTCGGGACGTTGTGCCGGCAGCCAGTGCGGCAGCAGTATCTCGCGTGCCCGCAACGCCTCCATAGAGCGGCGCAGCTCCGCGACCTGTTCGGTCGGGCCGACCACAAGGAGGTAGTTGCGGGTGGCGGTAGTCACGCGTTGCAGCAACACCGAGGGCGGCGCATGTGCGAGGACCGCTGCCTCCGGGACCAGGAACAGCGTGGCGGCCAGGGTCGGACCGGCACCGGCAAAGGCGTCGAGGTCCGGAAGTTGTGCCGGTACGCCGAGAAAATCGGCAATCAGCTCGAGGTCGGATTTTTCCTGAGCGCGTTTCTGCAGTTCGACGATGAGCGGTTCCGCGCTTTTTTCCCACCGCTGCAGCGTTGCCAGGGCTTTTTCCAGCACGATTTCCGGATCTTGCGGTACCTCGCGACCGCTGGCTTGCGGCTGCGGCCAGTAGTGTCCGTATTTTGTGGCGAGACGCGAATATTCCTGCAGGCCCGAATGAAGATCGGGCAGGTCCAGCGGCGCGCTGGTCGTACTGTGTGCCTCCAGCTCGACAGACCGTGTTTTCGCCAATTGCTGCAGCGTGTCCGTCAGGACCTCGCGCGGGACCAGTAGCTCGAACCAGCGCGCGGCGTAAGGCCGCAACCCGCTCATGCTGTCGCTCCAATGCCGCGCAGCCGGCTCGCAATCAGCGCGCCGCGCAGACGCTCGACGTCGAGTGCGGTCAATGCCAGATGACTGAACAGAGCGACTGCGCTCAGTGCGTGGCGCCGAAACAGTCGCTGCAACCGCAGTCGAAATTCATTGCGCAGTTCGACGCTGCTGGCGGGCACGCTGGTTGCGGCAGCTCTGACCTGGTCCAGCGCGGAACGTTCGAGCTCAGCCACACCGGTGCGGGTTTGGCCCGGCATCCTGGCCGGCATCAGCGAGCGCCAATGGTCAATCCAGGCCGGGAGCAGCTCGCCAGCGTCGTTCACATGGGCCAGCGGTGCCAGCGCGGTGACTGCGATCGCGCTCTGCAGTGACCCGGCCTCACTTGCAGCGAGGCTTGGCACGAACGAGTCAGTGTTCAGCCATTGCGGCGCCGGGTAGCCCTCGATCAGGTGTCCCAGCAAAGGCAGGTACAGCAGTGTGGCAAACCAGTGCAGCGAGGGCTTCCAGTCGGGCGGTGCCCACCCCGAGACTTCGTTGACATAATCCCGCCAGTCGTCGCGGACGTGGCGCTCAATGTCGCTGATCTTCGCCTGCGCCGTGAGGTGCGCTATCCATGGTCGCAGCGGTGAGCTGCGAAACACCTGCAGGCAGCGCCCCAGATCGATGCTGTTTTCAGCTTCGCTCCAGGCGGGAGCACTCACCCTCTGGCCGTGTCTGGCCTGGAGTCGCGGCTGAGCGTATGCGAAGCCCGGTTCAATGCTCATCGTCTCCGCTCGTCAGGCGGGCGGCGAACAACCGGGCCGCGTCCCGCATTCGTTGCAGTAGTTCGGGGCCGGGTTCGGCGGCGGGGGTCTCGGCCGCGGCGGCGCGTTTGAGTTCTGCGATTTCGCGCTCGAGCTGGCGCTTGCCGCGTCGGTGTACATCGGCCGTACGCCGCTCTGCCCGCTCCATGACCCGGCGCGCATTCAGGCGGGCCTCCGCCAGCTGTCCGTCAGCCGCTTCCCTGATGGCTTCAAGGTCGGCCTGCAGCGAGTTTTCCGCAGCCAGCACATGATCCATCGCCGAGGCGACGCGCGGATCCTGTTGCTGTTTTCCCGGTCTCTCCATGAAACCGCGCCGCCTCCGGGCCGCGTGAAATGCTCTGGCTTCCAATCCACCAGAGCATGCATTTACCGGTGGATTTCCACCCTTGTTATTGTCGACTGCTACTGGTACAAGTTTCTGCCAGCCGCGCGTCGCGGCACCATACGTAAAATCCACGGGCTGATCGGTAATAGTACGGTCGGCTACGGTTGCGCCTGTATTGGACCTGGAAACGGAAATGCTCAAAGAAGGGGCTTATCCCCTGATCGGCGAAGATGACCCGCCGCCGTTCTCCGTCGTGAACGCCGACGGGGCGGCGAACATCTTGCTGGTGGCCGATCACGCGAGCCGGGCATTCCCCGGCGCGATGGGCAAGCTCGGGCTCGACGACTGGGTGCTCGACCGTCACGTCGCTTACGATATCGGCTCCGCGGACGTTACGTTGCAGCTCTCGCAATCGCTGGATGCGCCGGCGGTGCTTGCCGGGTACTCACGCCTGATCATCGACTGCAATCGGCGCCTCGACGATCCGACTGCATTTATCGAAGTCAGCGACGGTATCGCGATTCCCGGCAATATCGAAATCGACGAACATCAAAAAAACCTCCGCATAAGATCGTTTTTTGCGCCGTATCATCGCGCCATTACGGCCGAGCTGGATCGGCTCCGTTTGCGGACGCCCGCGCCCGCATTGATATCGATTCACAGCTGCACGCCGGTTTTCGACCGGGTCGTCCGGCCCTGGCACATAGGTGTGCTATGGGATCGTGATCCGCGAATCGCGCGCCCGTTGCTCGATGCGCTGGAAGCGATGCCCGATATTTGCGTTGGCGACAACGAGCCTTATTCCGGGCGTCATCCCCACGACTACACCATTGACCACCACGCGGAGCCAGACGGCTTGCCTCATGTCGGTATCGAGATCCGGCAGGATCTCATCGATTCGAAAGAGGGAGCCGCAGAGTGGGCCGGCTACCTGTATGAAGGCTTCAGGGATGTGTTGGCCGATCCGGATTTGTATTCGCCCTTTGACCAGCAGGGCGAACCCACCTAGCCTTCGGCCCCGACATTGCGCAACGGGGAGCCGCCCGCAAACAGACTTTCCATTATCCGTGTTTCGCGGCGCTCGATCGTCGCCAGGAATTCGTCTGCGCCCTGCATGTTCTTGAATGCGCTGAAGCCTCTTTCGAGAAAGTCCTGCAGTGCGCCGAATCCGGCCAGATGAGCCGGGCGATGCAGCATTTTCAGCAACGCGTACAACATCGGGTGCGCGAGGGAGCGATCGAGGTCATGACCGACCTGCAATAAAACACGGATCTGTTGCTCGCGCTCCTCGCGGCGGCCGGCGCGACGATACGCCTCCGCATAACTCCAGCCTTCGACCGCTTCGTCACCGGGCCATGCCAGCACCATCGCAGTGTCGAGTTCCTGGCTCATTACTTCGAGTTGCAGCGCGCGTTCCACGGTAGCCAGAGTCGGCGCGGGCAACATCCGCTCAATGACCGGGTAGACGCGCAAGAGCTGGTCGTCGCGGCGCGACAGATCCGGAGACCCGTACAGGTCGTTGACGAAAAAATCGACCGCGGGGCGATACCGTTGAGTCGCATGCAGGTCCGAGTAGGTCTGTTGCAGACGTTGCGATTGCCATTGCCGCAGAGATTGCAGGCGCTGTTGCAGTCGTATGTCGTTTTCAAACCCGCGCCGCAGAGCACGATTGCGTTGCAGCAACTGGCCAAGTGCACTATCGCTGGTCAATGTATTCTCCCGCACAAACCCGAGGCGGCAAACCGTTCGTACCAGTTCGCGTGAGTTGTTTGCGCCGCTTTTTTCCGCCGGTGGAGTCGTAATTGCCCTCGGTCTGGCGATACACTACCTGCCCGGGCTGGCCTCCAGCCTTTGTCAATTGTCCCAGATTTGCGAGGAATTTGGATATGAGCGACCTCGATTCGAAGTTCGACCAGGCCGTCATCGATAGCAAGAATTTGGCTGAGAGGCCCGATGACAAGACCATGTTGCAGATTTACGCGTTGTACAAGCAGGCGACCAGTGGCGACGTCGAAGGCGACCGCCCGGGGATGTTCGATTTCGTCGCAGCGGCAAAATACGATGCGTGGGAGAAGCAGCAGGGCAAGTCGGCGGAACAGGCCAAGACCGACTATGTCGCGTTGATAGAACGGCTCAAGGGCTGATTCCCGCTGCGATAAAGCCAGGTGGCAAGGGATACCCGGCGGCGCATTACAGAGACCTGTCTCCTGTTATTCAACGAGGCGGGAGAGCCCGCGGTCAGCACCAACCAGATTGCAGATGCGGTCGATATCAGTCCCGGTAACCTGTATTACCATTTCCGGCGAAAATCCGACATCGTTACGGATCTTTTCGACCTGTACCGGACCCGGATCACCCCCCTGCTGGAAGTGCCGGAACAAGCCGTACTGCATGTCGATGATGCGTGGCTGCTGTTACACCTGATGTTTGAGACGGTCTGGGACTATCGGTTTATTTACCGCGACCTGGATAGCCTGCTGGGCCGGTATGACTCGCTGCGGGCACGGCTGCAACGCGTGATCAGGGGAAAGGAAAACGCGCTGCGCCGGGTCTGCAACGGTCTGGTTCGTTCCGGTTCGATGCTCGCCGATGACCAGGAAACCCGGCAGCTCTCGCGCAATATGAACCTGGTGCTGTGCTACTGGCTGAGTTACCAGAACGCGATTGGCTCACAGCAGCCGCCGGAGCGTCAGCTCGGCAACGGTGTCTACCACGTATTTTCGTTGTTGCTGCCGTACCTTGAGGCGGATGCCCGCGAGCAGCTGGGCGAACTGGCGCGCGCCTACGTTAGTTGACCCGGCCGGTTACGCCGCGTCGATAATCCGTTGCAGTTCGTCGAGCGTATCGTCCAGGCGGTTGCAGATCGCGGCGCGCCGGTCGCGGGTATCCAGGCGCTCGACAGCGGTCTGAAAATTGCGCCGCGAATCCTGCAGCACTTCTGTATTCAGAGTTACGCCATGGCGGGCGAACACTGGCGCGAGTGAATCGGCCTGGCGCAACAGATCTTCGCGCGTGCGCTGGTAAGCGTGCTCGACCATGCGCCGCCGGTCTGCATAACTGAATACATTGGTGAAAAACATCTCGTCGTCATCACGATCCGGTTCGAGCAGCAGGACGTCGGCACGCGGATAACTGCGCCGGTACTGTTGCATGCCGACCTGCATGCGCGAGTGGATCAGTGCACGAAATGTCTGCGACAACACCAGCGGCAGGCCGCCGTCATTGAGGTTATGGCGGGACTTTGTGCGTTTCGGGTCCTCGCCGGACGTATACGGCACGAGGGGGTTCACACAGAACATCAGCGTGCAGCCTGCATCCAGCGCCAGCGATGCATGCATCGTGCGGCGCAAGGCGCCGTCGACATAGCTGGCATTGTCAATCTCGGTCGGTGGAAACAACCCCGGCAGCGACGCACTTGCCTGTACGGCGCGGGAAATGGGCACATGGTCATGCCCGCGGGCGCCGAATCGCCGCGCCTTGCCGGTGTTGAGATCTGTCGCGACTACCAGCAACCGGTTTCGCAGGTCGCGGAAATCGTTCGTCCGGCCCGGGGCCGAGAAGGCGCGTTCGAGGAACTCGTGAATGGCCTCACCGCGAAAAATGCCTGTCGGCACGACAGCCGTCAGCGGATTTATCGTCTCGGCGAGACGCCTGCTGAACGGGTGCTTCAGGGTTTCCAGAAGGCTCGAAAACGCAATACCGGGCAGCGTAGAGGCGCGCTGCCAGAATTCTCGAAACGCCGGCTGCAACAGCATTTCCGGCGCAAGCGCCAGATCCGGAGCGTTGCTGTTGATAAATATACGACCCATCTCGGGGGTCGAAATGCCATTGGCCAGGCTAGATGCAATGATCGCGCCGGAACTCACGCCAACATAGGCATGCAGATCGGTGAAATCGACACCCTCCAGCGCTTCATCCAGCGCATGAAGGGTGCCGAGTTCGTAGATCGCCCCCAGCGGGCCGCCGCCCGCGACCGCAAGGCCGATTTTGCCGCGATCGTGTACCGGTCGAGCTGCCGACTGGAGGTTTAACACGACGCCTGGACTCAGGCCGCCTTCTTACGCGAAGCACGAGCCTTGGATACACGGCTGGCAGGGGCTTTCTTCGCCACCGCGCGTTTTGCGACCGGGCGTTTCTTGCCAGCCAGTTCGCGAACGCTGCGGGTCAACGCGTCAACCTTGCGTGTCAGTGCCGCAAGCTCCTCCGAGGTCGGAACGCCGAGCTGTTTCAGGGCGCGGGCCACGCGAACCTGGAATACATGCTCGAGTCCATCCCAGGTCGTGGTGACCTGGCTGCGCATGCTCTCGACGCCTGAATTAAGCACGTCCTGGACCTCTCGGACCGTCTGATTGACAGCCTTGCCGGCGACTTCGCGAGTACGGTTCTGCACTTTGCTGCCCTCATCGACCAGTTTATCGAAGAACTTCGGGCCCTCTTTCTGAGCCATCGTGAAAGCGCCGAGACCGGCCAGCCAGATCTGCTGGGCAGAATCGGTCATGCCGACGACGGTCTTCTCGACCGGGCGCGCGATCTTCGCTGTCCTTGCGCCGGTTTTTTTCTTCGCACCAGCCAATCTACCTTTCTTTTTCGCGACCATGAGAGTTCTCCTGAGGTTGGGTTTCCGAAAACGTGGCGAATGGCCACGACTGCATTTCTGGAACTCAGGCTAGGCGACTTTTTTAGAATAAACACACTAAAATTAGAATCTGAATCGGGTGCCGCCACCGCAGCGGGCCGGGACCGCGCAGGAGCTGGGAAAATGGCGAAAAAAGACGAGTGGGCCGTGTTCCCATTCCAGGATGAGGCGTTCAATTACGATGGAAATGCGCTCGAAGACTGTTGGCCGCGGCTGCATCTGGGCGATTGCGAACCCTGGCCCTCGGCCGCGTATCTTGAGCGATTGTGTAATGACAACAAAAAGGTCGCTGCGACGATTCCCGGGTTCGACGGCGATTTCGCGGCCCTGGCCACCCAAATTCAGGACGCATGGCGTGCCTATCACGCCGGAGATTTTCGCAAGGCCCGCGAGCTCGGGCTCGCCGCGGGGGCGCCCGGGTTCAATGTGGCCAACAAGGCAACGGGAATCTATGCCCACTATCTCGAGGAAGACGAGGGCAGGTCGTTAAAGCAGTTTCGCGAGGCCGCTGACCGCGCGGCAGAGGCGATACGCCTGATGCCGGGTTCCTGCAATGCCCATTATCAGCGCGCATTCAATCTCGGCCGCTACAGCCAGGGTATTTCGATAGCGAAGGCGCTGACCCAGGGGCACGGCGGCAAGATCAAATCGAGCCTCGAGCATACGTTGCGGATTGCGCCATCGCATGCCGAAGCGCACACGGCACTCGGAATGTTCCATGCGGAAGTCATTTCGCAGGTCGGGGCGATGGTGGCCGGCGTAACATACGGAGCAAAAAAGGACACCGCGCTGAAGCACTTCGATGAAGCTCTGCGCCTTCATCCGGAGTCGGCGATCGCCAGAATGGAGTATGGCAATGGCCTGCTCGCGATGTTTGGCGACAAGCGGGTCGATGACGCGACTGCGTTGTACCAGCAGGCTGCCGACTGCGCTGCTGTCGATGCGATGGAGTGCCTCGACATCGAGCAGGCCAAGGCCGAGCTGGAATAAAGCCGACTAGCGTTACACCGTGTCGGCCGCAGCAGAATTCTCGTCGATCCAGGCGGCGAGCTGGCGAAGATCTTCTGCCGGGTTTGCGCCCGGATCCCAGCTTCCCATAAGCACGATCAGCAGCAGTTTCTCGAATTCCACCGCGAACCGCTCTACGACCGCGCGTGGTTCCGGAATCAGGTTGGCGTCGGCGATAAGCCCGAACTGGACCCGGCCGTTGTAGCTGAGTATTCCGACACCGATCCCGATCTCGCCTGACTGCGGGACCCAGAACATTTGCTGGACGATCTCATGCCCGGCGAGGAAAAGCGGTTCCGTGGGCCCCGGCACATTCGACATTACTGCGCTCGCTTTGGAGCTGAAAAGGTCCATCGCGGTTTTCTGCACGATCGCCGGCGCCATACCGACTGCGCCGAGCAGTCTCAGCGAGACGAGTGGCTGATAGGAGCCCTTGAGCCGGTGCATATTGTCATGGACCCGGAGCACCCGCTCCAGCGGATTTTCGACCCCCACGGGCAGATCGAGATAGACGAGGCCGAAATGATTTCCGAGTCCGATCGCCTGTTCAGGCGGACGCAAATTGACCGGCACGGTGGCCCTGATCTGCAGGCCGTCGATCTCGTCGCCCTGTTCGCGCAAATAACTGCCGATGGCGCCTGCCACGGTGGCCAGCAGAACGTCGTTGACGGTGCATCCGATCGCCTTGCCCGCGGCCTTGACTTCCTGCAGCGGCAAAGTGCGTGTCCAGGCCGTCTGTTTGCGGTTGCCGAGACGCCCCTTCAGTTGGGTGCGCGGATCTGGCGGCAGCATGCTGACATGGGCGAGTTCGCCGGCGAAAGCCGCACCCTGGCGGGCGAGCCGTGCCAGCTCTTCCGGCTCCTGCAGCAGGTGCTGTCCCTCGAGCCATAATCGCCGGCTTCGCTGCAGCGTGGCCTCAGCCAGTTCGGTTGCGGGTTCGTACAGGCGCTGGAACAGGCCACGGCGGCCGCGCTTGCGCGTTTTCCCGGTGGCCTTGCCGCTGGCGGCGGCGGGCTCATCGAGTTTACGGTCCGTCATCGACAGCAGCACCTGTACCAGCGCTATCCCATCCGCATAACAATGGTGCAAGCGCATTACCAGCGCCGAACCACCGTCGACATTGTCGATAATGTGGAATTCCCACATCGGTTTGTGGCGTGGCAGCGGCATGCTCGCAAGATCGCTGACAAGAGCCTCGAGCGAGTCGCGCCCGCCCTTGCCGGGCAGCGCGAGCCGGTGAATGTGATTGTCCAGGTCGAAGTCCGGATCGTCCTCCCAGTAGTGGCCGCTAAAGTCCGAGGTCACCCGTTGCATAAACCGCCGAAAACGCAAGAAACGCTTCGCCAGCAGCGACTTTAGCTCCGCGAATTCGAGGTTGTCGCGGAGAATCATGATCCCCGTGATCATCATCAGGTTGTCGGGCCGGTCCATCCGCAGCCACGCGGTGTCCACGGCTGTCATTCGCTCGCGCGATGCCATTTTTGTCCTCGGTCAATACGGTTTTTTTGTAACGTTTGCGATCGAGTATAGTTGCTCGCTCGGGATCAGCACCAATAGCGCAGAACGCCGGCCGCTCCACTCTGTCACGGACCAGGGCGCCGGCTTGCCAGTGATGGCGGGTAGCTTCACGGAGGATTCGATTGTGGTTTTTTTGCTAACGGCGGCAGCCGGGATTGCCGGCACGTCTCTGTTCCGGGGCCGGGTTCATCGTAAAGCCGCAGCTCGCGGCATGGACCGGCAGCTTCGAATCTCTGACTTCAGCAGGCATGCCATGAAGGGAATAACAGGGTCGCGGCGTATGCCCATCGCGGTGCGAATTGCGGCGACTTGTTTGCTGGCGGCGCTGGTGCAACCGCTTGCTGCGCAGTCCGCGGGCCTTGATTCGTTGTGGCAGGCCTACGTTGACGATCTTGCCGGCGAGAATCTGCAGCGTGGATGCAGTCCGGTGCGTATCGATCCGCCGCCGGCCACTGCGCGACGCGGTGTTGCGCTCCTCTATCATGGTTTTGCCGCCTGTCCACAGGAATGGTTCGGAATCGCGGAGCTTCTGAGCGCAAATGGCTACACCGTTTTGCTGCCGGTGCTCCCCGGGCATGGGCGCGAGTACCGGTATCTCGAAGAGGGCGAGAACCCGGCTGACGGTCTTCCGGATTCGGAAAACTGGCAGGACACCTATGCGGCGCTCGCCGTGCGTCTCAATACGGTGATGGCCAACGCGAGTGGGGAGAGGGTGATCGGCGGATTTTCGCTCGGCGGGGCGATGGCAATTTTTGCGCAACTCGACGCGCCGGACCTGTATGAGCGGGCATTGCTGGTCGCGCCATTTTTCCATGTCGCTGGCGGACCGGTAGTCCGCTACCTGACAACGGTATTGGCCGAGACGCCCACAATCGATCAGATGCAGGTCCGGTTCGGGCCGCTGGCCCGCACCTGTACGGAACGTCAGCGTGCCGGCTGGGCCGGTTTGTGCACGTATCAGCTCGAGCATTTCGCTGGAATCCGGGCGTTCGCCGAAAACAACGAGCGGTTACTGGCGGAAAAGGCCCTGCAGCCGGCGGTACAGATCGTGGTCGGAGAAGACGACCCGGTCGTCAGTGTCGATCACATCGACATGCTGACGGTGAGGCACGATGGAAAACCGGATTTGCATTCCTGTTTGCTCGACGAGGACGCGCCCCATGTCCTCCTGTCGCCGGAGGAGAATCCCGGCAAGGAGATGCCGTGGTTGCCCGGCCTTACCCGTGGTGCTGTCGGTTTCCTCGCGCACGGACAGTTCTTTCCGACGATCGCGGCAGATAACAGGCGCGAGGGTCTCACCAAGCGATGCAGGCTTTGATAGCGACCCCGGTGCCGCGGCCGGCCGGAACGGACCATCGTGGATACGAAAAAATCCGGCGCCCGGGCGCGGCCGGCTTCGCCGCGCAGCATCAGGTCAGCTGCTGCTCTCGATGCTCTTCAACCATTCCGTGTCCGATTCCTCGCTGATGTGCTCGAACAGGAAGGTCGACAGGTAGCGCTCGCCGGTGTCCGGAAGCATGGCGACGATGACCGCGCCCTCGTCGGCTTTTTCGGCTACCTTGAGCGCGGCCGCGAGTGTGCCGCCGGCGGAGATGCCGACAAATATTCCCTCGTCGCGCGCCAGCGCCAGCGCCGTGTCGCGAGATTCCTCGTCGGTAACCAGAACGACCTGGTCGAATACGTCGGGGTTCAGAACTTCTGGCAGGAAATCGGGTGTCCAGCCCTGGATTTTGTGCGGTTGCCATTCCTTGCCGCTCAGAAGCGCCGCGCCCGCGGGCTCGGTGGCGACGACCTTTACTTCGGGGCGTGCCAGTTTGATCATCTCGCCGGCTCCGGTCATCGTGCCGCCGGTGCCGTAACCGGAGACCCAGTAGTCCAGCCTGCGGCCAGCAAAGTCCAGCAGGATCTCGGGGCCGGTAGTGCTGCGGTGATAGGCCGGGTTTGCGGGGTTTTCGAACTGCCGCGCGAGAAACCAACCGTGTTTTTCGGACAGCGCTTCGGCAAGTCGGACCATGCCGGTCGCACGTTCCGCGGCCGGAGTCAAAATGACTTTCGCTCCCAGTGCTTTCATGATCTTGCGGCGCTCGATTGAAAATGTCTCCGCCATCACCGACACAAACGGGTATCCGCGCGCCGCACATACCATTGCCAGTGCGATTCCGGTATTCCCGGAAGTTGCCTCGATGACGGTTTGCCCGGGTTTGAGTTCGCCCTTGTCCTCGGCGTCGCGGATGATCGCGTACGCGAGCCGATCCTTGACCGAAGCCATCGGGTTGAACGATTCGGCCTTCACATACAGTTCTACGTGGTCAGGTCCGGTGCGGTTCAGGCGGATAATCGGCGTATTACCGATCGTGTCGACAATGCTGTTGTAGATCATCGGTGTTGTTCTCCATGCGTGATTTTTTTCGCCGGTTTTGATTTTGGATTTGTGGTCTCAGATGGCGATTTCCGGCGCAATGATCGCTGACGGTCGGGTAATCGCTGCGGGCGAATTCAGGCGCGGCCGGGACCAGACGTATTTGCTGGCGTTTGCCGCGACCGCTTCGACCAAGAGTATAGAGGGTGGCTTGACGTTATGCTGCCGCATCCTGACTGAAATCTGCTATCGATATGACGTACCCGGCCAGCCACGCGGAGGCCAGCGGGTTTTCCCGCAACGCCGGCTTGCCGATCGAGAGCGCCGCCCGGGCAGCGATCATTGCGTGGGTCTTGCATGATGCGAGTGCGCCACCGCCGTCGATCAGATTCGGGCGCTGTTGCCGGCGAGCGCTTCGACGCACGTATTCCAGGTTTGCGCGCTGTTACCGCAAACTTCTTCTTACGCTACGCCGCGGCGAACCTGGCGAAAAATACTTTTTTCTTCTGTACCCATGCCGATGGGTTATATCGGCGCGGCGGCATCGCCCAGCGGCAGAGCGAAACCTTTGCGCGGGACCGCGGTCTCTGCAATGGTAGGCTCCGGGACACTGACTGTGGGTAAGGCGGATTCAGGGCGATGCGACTCAGACAAATCAGGATACTGCTGGCAATCGCGGAAAACGGTCTGAATATCACTGCGGCTGCGGAGAAATTGTTTACCTCGCAACCGGGTGTCAGCAAACAACTGAAGTTGCTCGAAGAAGAATTGCAGCTGAAGATATTCAGCCGTAAGGGCAAGAGTCTCGAGGCGATTACCCCGGAGGGTGAGGAAGTCATCCGCCGCGCTGAGAACATAATGCGCGAGGTCGAGGCGATTCAGAGCCTGTCGCAGCGCTTGTTCGAAGACGAGGAGGGTGCGCTGGCGATAGCCACGACCCATACCCAGGCGCGATATGTGCTGCCCGAGGTTATCGCCGCGTTTCGCGAGCGCTATCCGAAAATACGGGTTGATCTGCACCAGGGCACCTCGGAGCAGATTGCGAGCATGGCGGCCGCGCGCCAGGTCGATTTCGCCATTGCCTCGGGATCCAATCAGTTATTCCCGGACTGGGCCCTGCTGCCCTGCTATCGCTGGGACCGCGCGATTATCGTGCCGCGTGCGCATCCGTTGGCGAGCCAGAAAACGGCATTGACGCTGGCGGATCTGGCGCGTTACCCGCTCGTCACATACGTATTCAGTTTCGATGGTGAATCCTCGCTGAAAAAAGCATTCGCCAAGCGCAATCTCGAACCCGACGTCGTGTTTACCGCGCGCGATGCAGATGTCATCAAGACTTATGTGCGCATGGGGCTTGGGGTCGGAATCGTGGCCAGCATGGCCGAGGATTGCGACGGCGGCGACCTTGTGGCGCTGAGCGCCGCGGGGCTCTTCCCTCGCAGCACGACCTGGGTAGGTTTCCCGCGCGATCTGCTGTGGCGGCGCTACATGTACGACTTTCTCGAACTGTTGGCGCCGCATCTGGAAAAATCAGTAGTACGCAGTGCCGCAATTGCGGAGAACCAGGCCGTGGTGGATCAGCTCTTTGCCGCAACGCCGCTGCCATTGCGGGGGCCGTGCAACCAGACCCTCGAACAGGCGGTCTGATGGTTTCGCCAGGCGCCGGTTTTTCACTATCAGATTGCGCTGGCCCCGATTGCCGCGAATCCGATTCGGTGGATTCCGCGCTCGCGTTTTAGACCGCAGAGTCGGGGTTGCGCCGGCCGCGGAGACTCGTTTCGGTTTCGCCGGAAATCAACCCAGGCCACCGTCGTCATTTTTGTGCCTGAGCCCCGCATGGTTGCGGTCAGCACCGATGGCGTCCCCGACCGCGGCGCGGATGGCTTGGGAAATCAGTTGCCTTTCGCCGCAAGATTGGCGTCTTTTGCGGTCTTGCCCTTGCCGAGATCTTGCCCGAGTGCGTCAACCGCGGTACCCACCACCTGCCTGACGGTAATATCCTTTTGCGAGTTCACTATAATCGGCACGCCGAGCCGGTCGGCTTCGGACAGCAGGTGGCTCTGCAGCCCCCAGATTGCATCGAAACTTTCGAGGTAGCGTGCCGCGCGCCGCATCGGCACATTGCCGCCGCGGCCGCGGATACCACGTTTGAGTTCCTTGCGGTCCAGCACGCCCAGCATGATCATCGCGTAAGTGATCGAGCCGTCCTTCGGCATTAATTCGAGCAGTCCCGGATGGACATGAACACCCTCGAGAATCAACGATACCCGCTCGCGGATGGCCCTCGCAATGACGGCCTCACAGGCCAGTGATAGCAATTGTGCCTGCGAGTAGTAGCCTTCGGTTAGCAGGTGCTCGGGATCGTGGACGCCGTGCGCCGTCGTCGGCAAGGCTTTCCAGGCATTGAAGCTCGACTGGTGCAGCACCGGCAGCAAACGTTCGGGCATCATCACCCGCATTACTTCGCGCAACATGTCGGTGGAAACGCTGCGGACTATCTCCAGGCGGTTGGCGACCTCCGATGTGACCGTACTCTTGCCGCTGCCCGCAGTGCCACCGACCAACAGAATCAGTGGCCGGTCGGTGCGGGTGTAATCGACCCAGATATTGTAACGATGGGCAGTTCCGGCGCTTGCAGTTTTTTTTAGCAGATCGCTGACCTGTTTACGCAAGCTCTCCGAGTCAATTCTGGATACGCGGTCGCGTAAAAGCTGCTGGTAAATCGCCGCGGTGCTGGCACTGGCCTTATCGCTGTCGAGGCCGCAGGTTTGCAGGGTCCGGCGCAACAGCGAACGCGAAAACGGACTTTCCTCACCCGACCCGTCGATGACCGTGATGGACTCGGTTAGTTCTTCGTTTTCGAGATAGCGCGTTGCGAGCTCTGCGCTTTTGCTGCGCTTGAGCCTTTTCGCAACATACTGACGCAACGATCCACGATCTATCGTGTCTTTGTCCGACAGATCCTGGCGCACGCTGGTTGCGAGCTGGTAAGCCTCGGTGAAGCCGAGGCCCAGGCTCTGCAACGAACTGGTCAGAATCCCGCGCAGGAATGGCGTCGGGTTGGTGCCGTCTTTGTCGGTGACAAGCAGTTTCGCCACTTGATGAATCCTTTGCACCCGGGAGTTGTTCAGCGTCGCAACGGCGGGCAATCCGAAGCTGCTTGTATGATATCGTGGACCGCTGCGGTGGCGCATGCAAGTCGTCGCATGAATGGTAAATGCAAGGGGGTGAGGGGGCATGTTCCAGGTTGCTGAGCTGGGCAGAAAAGTAGGCAAGCGCGAGTACAAGGAGCGCTCGGAAGTTCTGCGCCAGGAGCTCCTGTATCTGCAAAGACGGCTGCAGGAGGAAGGAAATTTCCAGGTAATTGTCGATTTTGCCGGTGTGGACGGTGCCGGCAAAGGTGCTTCGATCCAGAAACTCGCGTCGTGGATGGACCCGCGCTACCTGATCGCGCATGCGTGGGGGCCCGCTTCCGACGAGGAGCGTGAACGCCCGGAATTCTGGCGTTTCTGGATGCAGTTGCCGCCCCGCGCACAGATCGGACTGTTCGCGCGCGGACGTTACTCGCGGCCATTCCTGCAGCGTGCCTACGGCAAAATCAGCGAATTCGAATACGATGCAGAACTCGATCGGGTGCTGGGTTTCGAAAACGACCTTGCCGAGGATGGCGCGCTGATCATCAAGTTCTGGATGCACCTGAGCCGGGACGCCCAGGAGCGGCGTCTGACAGAGTTGCAGAGCGATCCCGTCACCAGCTGGCAGGTCAAGGACATCGATTGGGAGCACTGGAGAATCTACGATCAGTTCGTTGCGGCGGCCGAGCGCACGATTACCCGCACCAGCACCGGCAAAGCGCCGTGGATCCTGGTCGAGGGCGAGGACGAGAATTTCCGCAGTCTCGAGGTTGGCCAGACCCTGGCGCGCTACCTGCGCGAGCATCTCATCGCCAACGGGGTAAAACTCAATGGCGAGAACGAAACGCTGCAAGCTTCTCAGCCAGAGACGGATACGTTGCCGCCACGACCGGAGGGCCTGGTGACGGTGCTGAGCCAGCTCGACATGTCGAAGCGGCTGAGCAAGATCGATTACAAGAAGAAAATGCGCAAGTACCAGGGCGAATTACACCTGCTGCAGCGCAAGGCGATGAAGAAAGGCGTATCGAGCATCATCGTATTCGAAGGTATGGATGCCGCAGGCAAAGGCGGTGCAATACGGCGCACGGTGGCGCCGCTCGATCCGCGCATCTACCGGATCGTGCCGATCGCAGCGCCCACCGACGAGGAGCGCGCGCAGCATTATCTGTGGCGTTTCTGGCGCCACATGTCGCGCGCGGGTCACATTACGATTTATGACCGTAGCTGGTACGGACGGGTTTTGGTCGAGCGCATCGAGGGTTTTGCAAGCCGTGACGAATGGCAGCGTGCCTACGCGGAGATCAATGATTTCGAAAAGCGGCTGGCGGATCACGGCATCGTGTTGACCAAGTTCTGGGTCCATATTACTCCGGAGGAGCAGTTCGAGCGTTTTTCAGCGCGAGCGCAGAGTCCGCTTAAACGCTGGAAGCTGACCGACGAGGACTGGCGTAACCGGCAAAAATGGTACGACTATGAGCAGGCGGCGCACGATATGATTGCCCGGACCGATACGCTGGATGCACCGTGGGTGCTGATCGAAGGCAATGACAAACAGTACGCGCGGACCAAAGTGATCAAAACGCTTTGTCAGCGCCTGTCCGGCCGGCTTGACTGAGTGTGCCGGGAACTTTGGCAGCGATGCTATGGAGACAGTAATGCGATTCGGATTTTTACCCTCGACTTTTGCGCTGATCGGTTTGGCGCTGCAGACGGTATCCGCACAGGTTAGCGACTCATCTGAAACACGGGCCCGTGCGGCGAGTGAGATCAGCCAGGGTGTCGCGCGGATGGAGGCGAGCCGTCAGGAAATCGTCGCGAAAAATCTCACCCTGAACGCCTCCGAGGCCGAGGCGTTCTGGCCGGTTTATCGTGAATACCGTTTCGAGGTGGGCGGGCTTCAGGACCGTAATACCAAACTGATTCTGGACTATGCCGAGGTTTACCAGGCGATGGACGCCGCAGCTGCCAAGCCCCTGCTGAAAGAGTGGTTTTCGATCCGCAAGGACGAACTCAAGATCAAGGACAAGTATCGTCCCAAGCTGGAAAAAGTGTTGCCGGCCGACAAAGTGTTGCGGTTCTTTCAGATCGACAACAGGCTTGACCTGGCGGCGAAAATGAAGCTCGCGGAGCAGGTACCGCTCGTCGAATGAATATCCGGCAACGGTGACGCGCGTGGCGCGACGGGCAACGCGCGACCGGAGCCGGCCCGGCGGCTGTTGACCTTCGCTAGGATTGCGATTCGACCGTGCAAAAGAATCCTTTTTCGCGATATTGCCTGCATACCTCGGTGGCGGACGCACGTGAATAATAGGTTCCGGCGATGTAAGCGTAACCGCCTGCTTTGGCCATCAGGCGGGCCTGTGGCAATTCGCTCTCTATCCTGAGTTTTTGTTCGCTTGCCTGTGGTACGACAAGAACTTCGAATGACGTGACCTGGGCTGATTCGGCGCTCAGGTAATCCTGCACGACCAGCGCCAGTTCGTCCAGGATCAGGTTCTCCTCGGCGCTGATACGCTTGTCGGCCCGCGCCATGAAGCGGACGAGATCGTAGGTTTTGCTGACCTGATGGCCAACCGGTTTTAACTCCAGGTATTCGAGAAATGCTTCGCGTACCTCGGCAACGGTCGCGTTCCGGTTTCCCGGCTGCGGCGCCAGGTCATGGACGGAGACGCCGAGCGGCTGTGCCACCGAGTCGAGCAGGGCGGCCTCGCGCTGATCGAGTTCGCTGTCTACCGTCGATACGAGCTGCAGGATCCGTACGATGGAACGGGCCTCGCGCGGCTGCGCCAGTGTGTGTAGCAGGCTGGTGAGCTCCTTTTGCTCCGTCATCAGCGCATAACGTATCGCGCTCCAGAATCCGCGCGGCTCCGCACTGCGCACCCAGAGTCCGATACCGACCAGGAAAAAAACGGCAAACACCAACAGGCTCAGGATGAATTTCGCGGCTGCGACGTAGTCCTGATCGATTACAACGAACTTGATCAGGAACGGCAGCGTCGTAAAGAGACTGAGCAGCGCAGCGGCAACGGAAACGCTCTCCGCAACTTCCTTGATGTGACGCCTGGCCCAGAGCTTGTTGATTTTCAGGTAGGCAATGACGGCGGAGATTGCCAGGCCGAATACCGCCAGCGACGTAATGATCTGATCGAAACCGCTCATCGCCGGGCGTGTGCCTCACTCGCTGGACCCGCAAGGGGCGCGCGGCCGTGGCGCGGTGAATGTGTTGTCTTTTCGGCGTGCATCTCTCTTAAGACTTCGCGTTTCTGATTATTGTCGGTGGTGCTCGCAAGCCCGGGATTGCCTGGGCAATGATACTGCATCGATCCGCTGTCACCGCGGGGTTTCGCCGCGCATGCTGGCGGACGCGGTCAGCCCCGCGCCAACACTCGGCTGCCGGCAGCGCTGCCGCGGATGTCGCAACGCTGGGAATTGAGCGTCCGCGGGGCTACATTTGAACGAAGCGGTGGCGCTTTCGGGATTATCGCGGCGCAGCACACGGTCGTGCCATCTGCCGCGCGGCGGCACCGCTCCAGCAGCAAACGAGGATGGTCAAATGAAAACCGGTAGAGCTCTATCATGTGTATTCGCAGTACTTGCAACTGTCGGCGCGGGCTTGCCGCAGTCCGCTTTGGCCGAGACAGGGGCGGCCAAACCGGCCACGCCGGTTACCCAGGCGGCCAACGCGGCAGTCGAAGCCGAGCTTCCCTTCGGTAACCAAACGGACTTCGAACTGGCGCAGAAAAACCTGATAGCAAAACCGGACAGCGTTGTGATCAAGGACAGTACCGGGCGGGTCGTATGGGATCTCGACGCCTACTCGTTTCTCACCGATGGCACGCCGCGTCCGGACACGGTGAACCCGAGCCTGTGGCGCCAGGCGCAGCTCAACATGAACTACGGGCTGTACGAGGTCGTCGACGGCATCTACCAGGTGCGCGGTTACGATCTCGCGAATATCACGTTTATCCGCAGCGATACCGGCTGGATCGTGATGGATCCGCTGACCAATATCGAAACCTCCGCTGCGGCGCTGGCCCTGGTAGAGGAGCACCTGGGTGAGCGCCCGATCAAGGCCGTGATCTATAGCCACAGCCACGCCGATCACTGGGGAGGTGTGCGCGGCATTATCAGCGATGACGACGTCCGTTCCGGGCGGGTAAAGGTTATTGCTCCCGAGGGCTTCATGCACTTTGCGATCACAGAGAATGTGATGGCCGGAAACGCAATGACCCGTCGGGTGACTTATCAGTACGGATCGCTGCTGAAGAAAAGCGATACTGGCCAGGTCGATGCGGCGATCGGCAAAAATGTGGGAACCGGGACGGTGTCGCTGATCGGGCCGACCGATGTGGTCGACAAAACCCCGACCAAGATAATTGTCGATGGCGTCACGATGATTTTCCAGAATACGCCGGGCACGGAGGCGCCGGCGGAAATGAATACCTATTTCCCCCAGTTCAGGGCATTGTGGATGGCCGAAAACTGCACGGCGACGATGCACAATTTGTATACGCTGCGTGGCGCGGAGGTGCGTGATGCCGCCGCCTGGTCGAAGTACATCAACGAGTCACTCGAGATGTTCGCGCCCGATTCGGACGTGGTTTTCGCCAGCCACAGCTGGCCACGCTGGGGTAACGCCGAGGTTGTGGACTACCTGACCAAGCAGCGCGACCTGTACGGCTATGTGCACGACCAGACTCTGCGTCTCGCCAATCACGGCTATACGATGGACGAGATCGCCGAGATGCTCGAGGTGCCGCCCGACCTGTCGCACGAATGGTACAACCGCGGCTACCACGGCACGTACAACCACAACATCAAGGCAGTATTTCAGAAGTACCTCGGCTGGTTCGATATGAACCCGGCCAACCTCCACCCGCTGCCGCCCGAGGAGTCGTCAAAGAAGTATGTCGAGTTCATGGGGGGCGCCGAGAATGTACTGGAGAAGGCGCGCGAGGCTTACGCCAAGGGTGAATACCGTTGGGTCGCCGAAGTGGTGAATCATGTCGTGTTCGCTGATCCGGATAACACGGAGGCGCGTCACCTTCAGGCGGATACGCTGGAGCAGCTTGGCTACGCGGCCGAGGGCGCCGGCTGGCGCAATGTCTATCTGATGGCCGCGTTCGAGCTGCGCAACGGAGTCGTCGAGGGAATCGCGACGAAGACCGGCAACGCCGACACGATTGCCGGCATGTCGGTGGGCTCGATACTTGACTTCCTCGGCGTGCGCCTGAACGGGCCGAAAGCAGCGGGCAAGACCCTGCACATCAATTTCGCCTTTCCCGACATCGACGAAGAGTATGCCGTCACTCTGCAGAACTCCCACCTGAGCTACGTGCAGGGTCGGCAACACGCCGACGCGGATGCCGGGTTTACGATGCAGCGGAAAACGCTGGATCTCATCATGTTGCAGCAGACGACGCTTGCCGCCGCGGCGGAAGCCGGCGAGGTTCAGGTCGAGGGCAACCCGCAGAAGTTTGCCGAATTGATGGGATTGATGGACACGTTCGAGTTCTGGTTCAACATCGTGACGCCGTAACTTGGGCCCGCGGTGTCCGGAGTTATGCTGCTGACGATCCGGATGCCGCGGTTTTCACCGTTTGCGATCAGGACGCCGCGTCGGCATTTTCGGCGGCTTTGCGGGTGATTTCGGCGTATAACCCGCGGGCTTTCTCCACTATCGGCTCGAGATCCGGGTAGCGGTGCAGAATGCCGGCGATTTGCCTGCTGTCCGCATCGACCTGCTGCAGATACTGCAGGTCATAGTCGTTGAGCGGTTCGCCTTTGTCGACTTTCTTTTTCAGTTCGATCGCCCGCGGCAGGCGCTGAGTCTGGAATCGCTGCATCAGTGCCACCACGACGCCGTCTTTTTGCCAGGATTCTGTCATGTCGAGCCTCCTGTGGGGGTGAAAAAGCCATCACCGGCGGTCGGATTCAGAATACCACCGTTTCGGGCGGTCACGGCGGCCAGCGAATCCGGCGCCAATGACGGTGTTATTTCCGGCCGCCCTGCTTGTAGCCTTCGAACAGGGTATTCCAGCCTTCGCTGCCGTGGGTCGTGGACCGCTCGCGATCGAGTTTTGCGAGCGACCGTTGCAGGCGTGACAGGTTGGCCATGCACCACGGTCCCTGGCGCCGGATCCGGCCCTTGTCGAAATCGAGCAGGTGTACGCCGCCGTCCTCGTCGAGCAGGATGTTGTGGGCATTGAGGTCAGGGTGACAGGCGCCTGCCAGGTGGAAGCGTTTCAGCGTACGGCCGATGACCGCCCATGGCATGTCCGTAGCGGGGTCTTCCAGTAGCCGTTCGCTCAGGGTCGTGGCGCCGCGGATTCGAGCGCTGATCAGGTCGGATGTGTAGGTGGCGGCACGGCGGCAGTAGGCGGCCGCGACCGGTCGCGGCACGGGCAGGTCCTGGTTGTGCAAATGCGCGAGCATGCGCCATTCACGAAACGACCGGACTCGCGACTCCCCCGTCCAGAGATACCGGTCATTGCTCAGGTGCGCCGCCCATCCGCCGCGATAATAATGCTTGAGTACCCAGCGATGCTGTCCCTGGCGTATGAACAGGGCACGGCCACGGCTCGGCCCCTCTTCGGAGAGCTCGGCGCCCTGTGACTGCCAGAACGTGGGCTCGAACAAACCGCTATGAGCGTGGAGACCCAGCGATTCATCGTATAGGATGGCGCCGTCCTGGGTTGCCTCGCGTTTTTCTTTCATTTCATGTCCATATTGCTCGAGCAACCACCACGGTCGCTATGCCTGCTTCGCCTGTCTGCCCTCGGCGATGTCTGCCACGCGCTGCCACTGGTCCGCACGCTGCAGCGTGCCTGGCCTGATTGTTGTATTACCTGGATCATCGGGCGGACAGAAGCCGCCCTGATGGCGGGCCTCGACGGCGTCGAGTTTATCATCCTGAACAAGGCAGGCGGGATCCCGGCCTATCGTGAGGTGGCGCGGCAACTTCGCGGACGCCGTTTCGATGTTTTGCTGAACCTGCATCCGTCGATGCGGGCCAATCTCGTCAGTTTGCGGGTCAGGTCGCCACGCAAGGTCGGCTTCGACCGCGATCGCGCCAAGGACCAGCAGTGGCTTTTTACGAACAGCCGTATTCGCGCCGTCACGCGGCAACACGTTATGGACAGTTTTTTCGAGTTTGCAGCGGCACTCGGCGTTGCCGAACGGGTTGAGCGCTGGGACATACCGATTCCGGATACCGCGCGGGTATTCGCCGACCGGCATATCGAATGCGAAAGGCGGACGGTGGTGCTGAGTCCATGTGCCGCCGCGCGCTTTCGCAACTATCGCAACTGGCCCGCCGAGCATTTCGCCGCGTTCGCGAACGAACTCGTGGCGGCTTACGGGGTCGATGTCGTGCTGACGGGCGGATCGAGTGAGGAGGAGCAGCGCGCCGGCGCGCTGATCGAGGCCTCCGTTGGCGCTCGCTGCACGAACCTGATCGGGCGCACCAACCTCAAGCAACTGCTGGCGCTGATTCAGCGCGCGGATTTGCTGGTATGCCCGGACTCCGGACCGGCGCACATGGCAACGGCGGTGGATACGCCAGTGGTCGCATTGTTCGCGACCACCGATCCGCGCCGGGCGGCGCCGTACTTATCGCGCAACCTGGTAGTGGACCGCTATGACGCGGCTTGCCGCCGTTTTCTGCATAAATCGGCCGACGAGGTTCGTTTTGGTACTCGTGTCCGCAGTCCGGATGCGATGAGCCTGATAACCGTCGATGCGGTAATGGACAAGGTGGCCGGGCTCCTCGGCTGACCTGCGGTAAGCGCGGATTGCGGCCGCGCTTGCCCCCGCCTAGACTGCGCCGGAGGCTTTCAGGCTATCGCTACAGGGACAGTTCAAATGGCAGACAAATCTCTCAGCCGGGGCGCTTGCAAAGAGGCGGTCGAGGTACGCAAGCGCGGCTACGATCTCATTCGCGACCCGCTATTGAACAAGGGCACCGGATTTTCACACGAAGAGCGCCGCACGCTGGGCCTGGAGGGACTCCTGCCGAGTCAGGTCAACGATATTGGGCACCAGTGCAAGCGCGTGTTCACCATGTTGCAGCTCGAGCACACAGACTTCGAAAAATACATCGCCCTCGCGGACCTTCAGGACCGCAACGAGCAGCTGTTCTATCGTGTGCTCTGTGATCATCTCGAGGAATTTCTGCCCATCGTGTATACGCCGACCGTTGGCGAGGCGACCAGGCGGTTTAGCCAGATCTACCGGCGCGGACGCGGAGTTTTCATAACGCCCGAGCACCGCGGCCGAATGGCGAGTGTTTTGCAGAGCGCTTCCGCCGAGCGCGATATTCAATTGCTGGTGGTTACCGACAACGAGTCGATTCTGGGCATTGGCGATCAGGGTACCGGCGGGATGGCGATTTCGATTGGCAAGCTCGCGTTATACGTTGCCGGCGCCGGAATTCATCCGCGCAACACGCTGCCCGTGTGCCTCGACGTAGGCACGAACAACCTGGCCCTGCTGGAGGACGATCTTTATGTGGGCTGGCCGCATCCGCGCCTGCGCGGTCAGGAGTACGACTCGCTGATCGAGGAGTTTGTCGAGGCGGTGCAAAGCGTTTTTTCGCACCCGCTGGTGCAGTGGGAGGACTTTCGCAAGGAAAAGGCGCTGCGGATTCTCGATCGTTACCGGCACAGCATTTTGTCTTTCAATGATGATATTCAGGGTACCGGCGCGGTGGCGTTGGCCGGCCTCTACAGCGCGTTGCGAATCACCGGCGGAAAAATTGCGGAGCAGCGTATCGTGATCGCGGGGGCCGGCGCGGCGGGGCTCGGAGTCGCCAGACAGTTGCGCAGTGCCATCGTTGCCGAAGGTGGCGATCCAATGTCCATTGCGGCGCTTGACAGCCGCGGCTTGCTGGTCGGTGAGAAATTTTCGGATGCCTACAAGTCGGAGCTGGCGTGGCCATTTCCGCGCGCGGAGTCATTCGGGTTCGGCGCGCGCGATGCTCGCGATCTCGCGTCGGTCGTCGCCGGATTCAAACCGACGGTCCTGATCGGAACATCGGGACAGCCTGGCGAGTTCCAGGAGAAGTTGATCCGGGAGATGGCGGCTCATACCGAGCGGCCGATCGTGTTCCCGTTTTCCAATCCCACAGATCATTCGGAGGCGCGACCGGCCGACCTGCTGCGCTGGACCGAGGGCCGTGCACTGGTTGCGACGGGCAGCCCGTTCGATCCGGTGGAGATGGATGGCCGCAGGTACCTGATCGGCCAGGGCAACAACGTGTTTATTTTTCCGGGCCTCGGCCTGGGCAGCCTGTTGTGCAAGGCCGGACGCGTCAGCGACAGTATGATTTCGGCGGCGGCGCATGCGCTCGCTCATGCCGTTTCCGCGGACGAACTCCGGAGTGGGCTGCTGTTCCCGTCGATCAGGCGGCTGCGGGAAGTTTCCAGGACGGTTGCCGATGCGGTGATGCGGCAGGCGGGCGCCGAGGAAATCGGGCTGCAGTTCGACGAAGACGAACGCCGGCGCCTGCTGGACGGCGCGATTTGGGAACCCGGTTACCGCAACTACATCGCGGCTTGACGCGTTGGCGCCTCGGCCGGCGAGAGCAATCCGTCAGAACATCTCGGATGAGTCGGGTGACTCCGCCGCTCGTTCCTCGCGGCCGTTGATGTAATCGCCGGTGATCATCTGCCGGTATGACTGGCCGGGTCCGACCATCGGGTAAACGCCCGCATCGGGATCGATGATTACCTCGAGAAAAGCCGGGCCATCGAATTCGATGAACTCGCGTATCATCCCGGCCACGTCGGACTTGCGATCGAGCCGCCTGGCCCACGGGAACCCGTCCGCCTCGGCGGCCTTGACGAAGTCCTTTTTGTGCAGCGATTTGTCGCTTGCGGCGAGGCGGCCCTTGAAGAAGAGCTTCTGCCACTGCTTGACCATGCCGTCGCCGTAGTTGTTGAGCACCACGACTTTCAGCGGCAAGCCATAGGTCGTCACCGTCTCCAGTTCACCCAGGTTCATCCGCATGCTGGCGTCGCCATCGATGTCGACGACGACCTTGTCCGGATGGGCGATCTGCGCGCCGATTGCGGCGGGAAGGCCAAATCCCATCGTTCCCATGCTGCCCGAGGTCAGCCATAGCCGGGTGTGTTTGAAATCGAAATACTGGGCGGCCCACATCTGATGCTGACCGACACCGGTGCTGATGATCGCTTCGCCGCGGGTGTGGCGATTGATTTCCTCGATAACCAGGTACGGCTGGATCAGGTCGCTGTCGCGGTCGTAATTCAGAGCGTGCCTTTCTTTCAGCTGCTCCACGTGCTGGTGCCAGGAGCTCAGGTCGCGGTCGAATCCGGTCCTCTCGCCATAGGCATTCAGGAAGTCCAGCGCCTCAGGCAGCAGGCCGACGTGATGCCAATCGACGTTCTTGACCTTGTTGATCTCGGATACATCGATATCGAAATGGGCGATGTGGCGCGCGCCGCTGGCGAAATTTTCCGGGTCGCCGGCGACCCGGTCGTCGAATCGCGCCCCGACCGCTATCAGGAAGTCGCAGTCGTCAACGGCGTAGTTGGCGAACGCCGTGCCGTGCATACCAAGCATGTGCAGCGACAGGGGCTCGGTCGTATCGATGGCGCCGATTCCCATCAGTGTCGTAACCGCGGGCACGTTGAATCGCTCGGCGAAGCGACGCAGATGCTGTACCGCGTTTCCGTTGATCACGCCGCCGCCGGCATAGATCAGGGGTCTCTGGCTTTGTCCAAGCATCGCGAAAAACGCCGCCGCCTTCGCGTCATCCAGGACGTTGTTTTGCAGCTGATTCATGCGTTGGCGATAACCCGGGACCGGCAGCAGTCCGGTGCCGCTGAATTCCCCGGTCCAGTTCTGTACGTCCTTCGGGATATCGATGACCACCGGACCCGGGCGCCCGGTCCTGGCTATTTCAAATGCGGTACGGACGGTTGCCTCCAGCCGGGTCGGGTCGGTCACGAGGAAAACGTGTTTCGCGCAGCCGCCCATGATGCTGGTAACGGGCGCTTCCTGGAAGGCATCGGTGCCGATCGCAGCGGTCGGCACCTGGCCGCAGATAACCACGATCGGAATGGAATCGGCCATACAGTCGCGTACCGGCGTAACGGTGTTGGTGGCGCCAGGACCGGAAGTCACCATGACCACGCCAACCTTGCCGGTGGCGCGGGCGTAACCGGCCGCCATAAAGGCTGCGCCCTGTTCGTTTGCGGGTACGATCAGTGACAACGGTTGCTGGCGCGGGTCGTCGTTGTCGGGTCCGTGCTTTGCGTTGTAGCGAAACACCGCATCATAGGTGGGGAGAATCGCCCCCCCGCTGTATCCGAATACGGTATCCACGCCTTCGTCCACGAGTACCTGGACTATGGTCTCGGCGCCGGACATCGTCCTGCCCGCTTTTGGATGGTCTGGTTCCGGGTTCGGTTTGTGATCGTGATACACGCGTTGCTTCCCTGGATGACGCTCCGTCTTGCCTCGGGCCGGGACGGGCTTTACCCTGTTGGTAGTGCATTGCAGCAAAGATCTAGACTAGCAACGCTTTCCGGTCGCCGTCCACCGTTTTGTGCCAGCCAACGGCACTATCAGGCGGGTGGCGGCCCAGACGAACCACAGGGGGCTCAGGCAGCCGTGCGACATATCATATCCATTCTGCTGCAGAACGAAGCGGGCGCGCTGACCCGCGTGGCGGGTCTGTTCTCGTCTCGCGGCTACAACATCGAGTCACTCCATGTCGCGCCGACGCACGATCACACTATTTCGCGCCTGACGCTCGTCACGATGGGTTCCGATGAAGTCATCGAGCAGATCTGCAACCAGATGCTGAAACTGGTGGACGTCGTCAACCTGATCGATATGACCCAGGGTGAGCATATCGAGCGCGAATTGCTGCTTATCAAGGTCAGGGCGACCGCCGAAGGCGGAAAAATGGTGGACGAACTCGTCCGGATGTCCGGAGCGCGCCTGCTGGATGACCGTCCCGAGAGCCTGACGCTGGAACTGACGGCCTCGGGTCCCTCGCTCGACCGGTTCATGGAGCAGGTCGGGCGTCACGGCGAAATTGTTACGGTGGTCCGCAGCGGGACGCTGGCGATAACCCGTGGTGCCGGAAGTCTGGAGTTGAATCCCGCCTGACACAGCCCCGTCCCGGGACCGGGATCCGGGTTTTCGCTGTGGGAAAACTGGCAAATTGCCCCGACTGGCGGCAGCCGGGAAAGTGTGCCGGGCGAACCAATCGACCCGCCCGGCAAGCCCCGCGGCGCAGGCTCTCGCCCGGTTCAGCCGTCATCGAAATCGGGCGCACGCCTTTCGAAATTCGCGCGCACCGCTTCAAGCTGATTTGGCCGGCCGATCAGGCCCATCTGCGCCTCTGCTTCCAGCTTCAGACCCAGCGCAGTATCGGCGTGCCAGGCTCTATTCAGCAGCCGTTTTGCGGCACGGATCGCATCGGGCGAACGCGCTGCGATTTCCTGCGCAAGCTGGGTGGCTGTGGCAATGGGGTCGTCGCAAATCCGGGTGGCAAGCCCGAGCCGGACAGCTTCATCCGCGGCGACGGTGCGCCCGGTGAAGGTGAGTTCCTTGCAGATATCGAGCCCGACCAGGTTCCTCAGGGTCTGGGTGCCGCTCATATCGGGGACAAGTCCCCATTTGATTTCCATAATCGACATCATGGTGTCGGCGCCGATCAGGCGCATGTCGGCGCCAAGCGCTATCTGCAGACCGCCGCCGAAGACGTTGCCGTGCAGCGCCGCGATAACCGGTACCGGGACCTCCTGCCAGCCGATGCCGACCCGTTGTGCCAGGTTGGCGGTCTCGTCATCGGCTTTTTCGATCAGTTGCCTGGCCAGATCCGGCTGATGCATGAAGGCCTTCACGTCGATTCCGGCGCAAAAGCCGCGGCCGGCGCCGCAAAGCACGATGGCGCGGAGGTCTTTTCTGGCGGCAAGCGATTTGGCCGCCTGATCCAGCGCGAGAAACATCGGCAAGTCGAGAGCGTTGTATTTGTCGGGGCGGTTCAATGTGACACGCGCGATGTGGTTGTCAAACGCGATGTCGAGCCTGTCTTCCATGTGTTGTCTCCGTGTCTGGTCGGGGCCATTCGCGCCCCCCTCGGCGCTGCCGCGAGCCGCTATACTTGGCCGACCCAGCCTGGAGGTCAACCCGTGGCCCTGCAATTCAGGATAGTGCCTGTCACCGCTTTCCAGCAGAACTGTTCCTTGATCTGGTGCGAGGAAAGCGGGGCTGCGGCGGTAGTCGATCCCGGCGGCGATCTCGGCCGCATCGATGCGCTGGCACGCGAGGAGGGTCTGGAAATACGGCAAATACTGCTGACCCATGCTCACTGCGATCACGCCGGCGCCGTGGCGGAGCTTGCAGAGCGAGACGGCATACCCGTAATCGGGCCGCACCGTGACGATCTCTTTTGGATAGAGTCCTTGCCGCAGCAGAGCAAGATGTTCGGTTTGCCCCCCGCGCGCGCGTTTCAGCCCGACAGGTGGCTGGCGGAAGGCGACACAGTGGAGGT
>PKUM01000258.1 GCA_002868855.1 Chromatiales bacterium
CTCTGGCGCACGGAGTCGGGCATCGCCTCGATCCGGCCGGAGCGCCGCATCGCGGCTATCTGCAGTGCCGCGGCCGGGCGCGCAAGCTCATCAGCGTCCACCGATCGATACTGGTTGAGAAGCCTATCGAGTTCGCTGCTCGCAGCCTTATCGAGTCCCTCGGTGGCCGCGTCCGCCAGCAAAGCGGTCAGGCGTGGGTCGGAAGGCAATGGAGTGACGGTCACGTCAGTGCCCCGTCTTCCGTCTCGCTCATCTCCAGTTCCTCGCGGATCCGGATCAGGCCGCGCCGGACATGGGTTTTGACTGTGCCGAGCGGCATGCTAAGCCTTTCTGCCACCGCGCTGTGCGAATAACCTTCGACCACGGACAACTGCAGAACTTCCTGTTGCTCCGGGCGCAGCGTCGACATTGCTTCTGCCACGATGTCGAGTTCGACGCCGGTCTCGGGCTTCAACGAGCGATCGAGATCCGCTGGCAGTACCGTATCGTCAATATCGTCGTGAAACGGTCGCCGGCCCTGTTTGCGCAGCCGGTCGATCAGGCGGCGACGGGTAATTGTTGCGACAAAGGTCGTTTCACTCGCTTTGGATGGGTCAAAGCGCCCGGCATGGGTCCAGATGTCGATAAAGATGTCCTGGACCGCGTCCTCGGCATCGGCATGTGCGCTGTTGAAGCGGCGTGCGAGCGACCAGACCAGGTCGCCATAGGTGTCGAGACACTCTTTGACGGCCGCGCGGTCGCCGGCAGCGACTCTCTGCAGAATAGATTCAGTCACCTTGGCCTCGGGGGCCGGTGACTGGTCGGGTGTCGCAATGAGTTTCTGTCCGGCGGAAAGATGTGGCGCATGGCGCGCATTCTGCATTTCCATCCCGCAACTTGTCCAGCCGTCGAGCATACGCGATTAGTCCGCGCGCGGAGCGCGCATAGTCTCTAGTAGTATGTTCCGGCGTTTTCGTGCCGTGACCGGCTGCGGATTCGTCATACCATTGGTATTGCGCGCGGCGGTTCGGTGCAGCGGCGCGAACAACAGCCGGAGCGCATACGTCAGGCGGATGAAAAACAACTACTTTTCCACTGTCGCCGGGGCTTACGCATGCTATCGGCCGCACTATCCTCAGGAACTGTACGAGTTCCTGGCCGGGTGCTGTCGCCACGTCCGGCGAGCCTGGGACTGCGCGACCGGCAACGGCCAGGCGGCGGTTGCGCTTGCCGCTCATTTCGATTTCGTCGTCGCGACCGATCTCAGCCAGCAACAACTGGCTCACGCAGCCGCTCGGGACCGGGTCGGATACGCGGTCTCCAGCGCGGAGCAGGCACCGCTCGGCACTGCGGCGGTGGACCTGGTCAGCGTTGCTCAGGCGTTGCACTGGTTCGACCTTCCAGTTTTCTATCGTGCCGTCGACCGGATCCTTGCCGAAGATGGCGTGCTGGCGGTGTGGTGTTACCAGTTGCTGCGTACCAACGCCGAGGTCGATGCGGTGATCGATCGGCTTTATCACGAGGTTGTCGGCCCGTTCTGGCCGCCGCAACGAAAAATGGTCGAGCAGGGCTATGCGACATTGGCCTTTCCATACCCGGAGCGGTCTTGCCCGCCTTTTGCGATGAAATATGAATGGTCACTGCAACAGTTGCTGGGTTACGTGGGTAGCTGGTCCGCCTGCCAGCGCTATCGCGAGGCCAATCGCAAGGACCCGGTAGCGCTGATTGCCGGAGCACTCGGCGAGGCGTGGGGAGATCAGGCCGGAACCCACATCGTGCGCTGGCCGCTGGCCGTGCGCGTCGGTCAGAAACAGAGCGTGCGGGGTACCCGATGATCCGGCCGCCGCGACCTGCTGACTGGCTTTTGTTGTTCTCGCTTGTTGCGATGTGGGGGTCCGCGTTCATGCTGGCGGAACTCGCGCTTGGGTCTTTCGAGCCGTTGGCGATCACCACGCTGCGCATCGTGATGGGAGCGATCGTTCTCATGCTGCTGCTGGCGGCAACCGGACGCCGATTTCCGCGCCGACCCGATGTGTGGGCCTACCTGGTGCTGATGGCGATACTTGGCAATTGTCTGCCGTTCTTCCTTATCACCTGGGGCCAGGTCGAGGTTCCCTCCGGGCTGGCGGGAATCCTCATGGGTGTAATGCCGCTGGTGGTTGTCGTCCTCGCCCATTTCAGTGTGCCCGGCGAGCGTCTGAGTCCGGCCCGGGTTTTCGGGTTTTTGCTGGGTTTTGCCGGCCTCGTCGTGCTGTTCGGCGGCGATCTCGTGGCGCGGGGCGGTGACGAATCGGCCTTGCTTGCGAAGCTTGCCATTCTCGGCGGAGCAGTGTGCTACGGCGTCAACGTTATCGTGGCGAGATTACAGCCGGAGAAAGACGCGCTGACCGCCTCCGCCGGGGTAATGCTGGTGGCGAGCGTGTTGATGTTGAGTGTCAGCTTCGCCCTCGACACGGACCTCTTGCCCGCGCAGGCGAGTGCCGGCGCGATCGCCGCGCTGGTTTTGCTGGGGTTGATGTCCACGGGCCTCGCAACGTTTGTTTACTTCCTGATAATCGCCCGGGCCGGCCCGAGTTTTCTGTCGCTGATCAATTACCTGATTCCGGTCTGGGCGGTGACTGTCGGGGCGGTGCTGCTCGGCGAACATCTTCCGGTTCGCGCCTTCCTGGCCATGGGCCTGATCCTGGCAGGAGTGCTGGTCACGCAGCGGCACCGGGTCCGGCACCAGGCTGCGAACGCGTGACCGGTGACGGTAATCAGGGAATAATTCCCGCCTCTGCCAATCCTGGCACCGACAACGAAACAGGATTTCCAGTGAGAGAATTTTTGATTGTCTTGTTAGTCATGGCACTGGCCGGTTGTGGTCACGATGCAGAGTCCCGTGCCGCTGCAGGCGATTCCTCCGACACCTCAACCGCGGTGGCGCCTGACGAAGTCGAGACTGTTCCGGCGCCCACCGGCGCGGACGTCGATGTGCATACCTTCGCCAATATTTCGCAATTCCGTGTCCGCCATGCGGATCTTTCACTGCGTGTCGACTTTGAACAAAAATCGCTGTCGGGCTCGGTGCAATTGCGGGTGGAACGTCTCGACCCGGAGGCCAACGAGCTGATCCTTGATACCCGCGATCTCGATGTGAAGGCCGTCGCACTCAACCTCAGCGGAAGCAAGCTCAAAGAAGTGCCGTGGCGGCTGGGCCCTCGCGACGAGGCGCTCGGTCAGCCGCTTCTGATTGACGTGAGCGAGGCCGGCCGCGCGCAACGATTTGCGGTCATGGTCCGTTATTCAACGTCGCCGCAGGCGTCGGGGTTGCAGTGGCTCGAGCCGCGTCAGAGCGGTGATTCCCACCCGTTCCTGTTCAGCCAGTCGCAGGCGATCCATGCCCGAAGCTGGATTCCGCTGCAGGACAGCCCGCAGGTGCGGATGACTTACAACGCCACAATCCACACCCCGCCCGAACTGCGAGCGCTGATGAGCGCGGACAACGACCCCGCTGCCGCGCGCAACGGGCGGTTCAGTTTTGCCATGCCGCAGGCGATCCCGTCCTACCTTTTCGCTATCGCCGTAGGCAATCTCGAGTTCAAGGCAATGAGCAGACGCACCGGGGTGTACGCGTTGCCTGGCGTGGTAGATGCCGCGGCCGCCGAATTCGCCGACACCGAGGCCATGCTTGAAATTGGCGAGGCTATGTTTGGCCCGTATCGCTGGGGTCGATATGACCTGTTGATACTGCCACCGAGCTTTCCGTTCGGCGGCATGGAGAACCCACGTCTTTCGTTCATAACCCCGACCGTTATTGCCGGTGACCGCAGCCTGGTTTCGCTGATCGCGCATGAGCTCGCGCACTCGTGGTCAGGCAACCTGGTCACCAATGCCACGTGGCGCGACCTGTGGCTCAACGAGGGCTTTACCACCTATTTCACTTCTCGGATCATGGAGGCGGTGTACGGTGTGGACCGCCGCCGGATGGAGGATGTGCTGGGAGTTCAGGATCTGCGTGAGGATCTCGCGACCGCTGACAGCGGCGATCAGCGTCTCGTGCCCGATTTGCAGGGCCGTGATCCCGACGACGTGTTCTCGGATATTCCGTATGAGAAGGGAAAACTGTTTCTCGATTTTCTCGAAGCGCGATTCGGGCGAGAGCGGTTCGATCTGTTTCTGCAGGGTTATTTCGATCGTTTTGCGTTCCAGAGCGTGACGACCGAGCAGTTTGTCGCTTACCTCGACCGGAATCTGTTGCAGGCGGAGCCCGGACGGGTGTCGCTCGAGGAGGTCCGCGAGTGGATTTATGCACCCGGCCTGCCGGCGACCGCGGTGCTTCCCGAGTCGGACGCGTTCGACCGCGTCGCCGCCCAGCGCGACAACTGGCTGCGCGGCGAGGCGGCTGCCCGGGAACTGGATACGGATGGCTGGACCGTGCATGAATGGCGTTTCTTTATCGACACGCTGCCGGTTGAACTGACCCCGGCCCAGCTGGCCGAACTGGACGAGGCATTTGCGTTGACCGCCACGGGCAATGCAGAGATTGGACTGGCCTGGTACAAGGTGGCGATTCGTAATGATTATCGGCCGGCGTACCCGGCGATAGAGCAGTACCTGACCGCCATCGGACGGCGCAAGCTTATTCGCCCGCTGTACATTGCGCTGATGAAAACCGACGACGGCGCTGAATTTGCCCGCCGCGTCTACCTGCAGGCGCGACCCGGCTACCATCCTATCGCCACCGCGAGTATCGATCCGATCGTACTGCCGGACGAATCCTGAGTCCGGAGCGATTCAGTGCGAATCAGCTTCAATACCGCGGTAGCCGCGCGGTTCGATCAGGCAGCCGATATTCTGAGCCAGCAAGGTGCGAACCCGTTTCGGATCAGTGCCTATCGGCGCGGCGCGGATGCGGTGCGCGGGCTCACGGTGGATTTGCGCCGGTTACTCGACGAAGGAGGGGTCAAGGCCCTGGTAGCATTGCCCGGCATTGGCCGTGGCATGGCGGCGGCGATCCGCGAAATGGCGCTGTCGGGACGCTGGTCAAAACTCGATCGATTGCGCGGCTCGGCCGATCCCGCTGCTATTTTGCGCAGTATCCCGGGCATTGGCCCCAGGCTGGCCGAGCTGTTACACGACGAGTTGCATATCGATTCGCTTGAACAGCTCGAGTGTGCCGCCCATGACGGGCGGCTTGCGGCGGTTCGCGGTATTGGTGAGCGTCGCCTCAGCGCCATTCGCGCTTCGCTCGAGTCGGTCCTGGGGCGGCCACTGCCGCGGCCGGCGGCAACGGCGGGCCCGGAC
>PKUM01000165.1 GCA_002868855.1 Chromatiales bacterium
TTCCGGCTCGACAATGGCGCATTGCTGGTGTTGATGGAGCGCCGCGACGTGCCACTTGTGTCGTTCAACGCGTCAATGCATGGCGGCGTGATCGCCGAACCGGACACGCTGAACGGCGTAGCGGCGCTTACCGCGGAATTGCTCGAAAAAGGCTCCGGCATGCGCAATGCGCGCGAGTTTGCCGAGACCGTTGCTGCCGTCGGTGGGGTAATAGAGGTGTCGTCCGGGCTCGAGTCGATCGTTGTTTCCGGCGAGTTCATGTCGCGCGATGCCGAGCTGATGACCGATCTGCTGGCCGATATGCTGCGTGCGCCGGCGCTCGAAAACGCGGAGTTCGAGAAAGTGAAGTTGCGCGCGATCCAAAGCGTGAGCGCCGCCAGGGACTCGGACCCGCGCGGGCTTATCTCCACCTACGCCAACGCGTTTGTCTTTGGCGATCATCATTATGGACGGTCCTACAATGGCAGCGAGTCGAGCCTCGAACGCATCGGCCACGAGGACGTGCTGCAATTCTACGCCGACAATTTCGGCGCGGACCGTCTGCAGCTGACCATCGTCGGCGATTTCGACTCCGCCGCCATGAAAGCCAAACTGGAACGGCGCCTGGGTGACTGGCAGCCGGCCAAATCCGCAGCACCGCGGGTGGCGGCGCCTGCTGCCGCGCGCGGCGGACGCATCTACCTGGTCGACAAGCCCGACGCAACGCAGACCTATTTCTGGATCGGCAACATCGGCGTCAGCCACGGAGATCCCGACACAGCGGCTATCGACCTGGTCAACACGTTGTTCGGCGGAAGATTCACGTCGATGCTGAATACCGCGTTGCGGGTCGAATCCGGTCTTACCTACGGGGCAAGATCGACGCTTGCCCGCCACACCCAGCCGGGGACCGTGGCGATGGTCTCCTACACCGCCAACGAAACCACGATCGAGGCCATCGACATGGCGCTGTCGCTACTGGACAAGCTCAGAGCTGAAGGCATCGACGGGACCGACCTGCAATCCGGAAAATCCTACAGGAAAGGGCTTTTCCCGCTGGCATTCGAAACCAATTCGCAGCTCGCGGCAGCACTGGGCCGGCTCAAGTTCTATGCCCAGCCCGACACCGTTGTGAACGACTACACGCGACAGATCGATGCGGTCTCGGACGAATCTGCTCGCACCGTGATCGCCCGGGTGTACCCTGCGCCAGAGGATCTCGTGTTCGTGGTAATCGGAAAGGCCGCGGACATTCGCGAGGACCTGGCGAAGTACGGCGCGATCACCGAGACCCCAATTTCAGCACCGCGGTTTACGCCATGAGACGGGTGGCGGTGGCGGCCGGATTCCCGGCAACCGGTGGCGCCATCGGCAGGCCGGGCTGATACCGGCCGGAAATATGCGCTAGTCACACTTTTACGGCGGGATTCTGCGATAATCCGCCGATACACCAATGCTTGCAGGGGGAACCATGGACTGCCCGAAATGTAATCACGATATGGAGTCGCTACGCTACGGAGCCGGCGATCGTACGGTGAACCGCTGCGTAAATTGTCATGGCATCTGGTTTAAACCCAGCGACGTAAAGCACCTCAAGAACAGCTTCAAGGCCGAAGTCATCGACAAGGGCGATGCCAAGGTCGGTCGCGAACAAAACAAAATCGATGTAATCGACTGCCCACTCTGTGGCACCCGCCTTGATCATATTACCGACGACAAACAGACCCACATCAGCTACGAACAATGTCCCGAGGGCTGCGGCGTCTATTTCGATGCTGGCGAATTTCGTGACTGGAAAGACGAGACGCTCGGGGACTACTTCCGCGGCTGGATGGCCAAAATTCGCAAGGAGTGATCCGGGTTTTCGTCCGCTACCCTGGCGCAAAAAAATGCCGCGCGAACCGACATGGGTCCGCGCGGCGTTTTTTTATCCGCCGGATCGACCGGCAAATGCGGTCGGCTACTTGACGACCTTGTGTATCACCGGTTTCCAGTAATCCCCGGCTCTTTGTTGTTCCGACGTCGCATCCGGGTTGATCTCGCCCGCAATCAGGTACGTTGTTCCCGCCTCGACCTCAAGTGTCATTTCCTTGGACACCTCCACCACGTCCTTCATGTTGGTCAGGCCATAGGCGGCTTCGATCCGCACCACCAGGGTTTGCGTACCGGGCTTGACCGGGAGATTGGTGCTAAACGTCGAGGGTTGCTCAGCGTCGATCCGGTCAATATTGACCTGAAACAGATTCTTGCTCGGTATCGCCTGAGGAATCGACTTGACGAATGAGCCGCGCTCCGCATTGACCGCCGACATCGCCAGCATGCCCAACCCGATCAAAAGCATCTTGCGAAAAACTGCCATGGTATTTTCCTTCTCCCAGTGTGCAATTTAAAGCCCCGACTCGAACGAACCGAATCGCTGGGGCGACAAAGGTTAGTCTTCTGAACGTAGAGCAATCCGACAGCTCCGGTCAAACTTAGTTGCGCCCCGAACGGGATCGGACGATCCTGCCCCCCCGCCCCGAGGGCACTATCATGTCGATAGCCGCAACCGGTTGGTTCTGTTAGATTTCTATTAGCAGGATGGGGCCTGCGTCCGGGGGGGGGCAAACGTGGCGGGATATTTCCACAAGATTTTTGGCGAGTCGCCGGTGCTGCCTATTCAGGAGCACTGCGGTCTTTGTTATCAGGCCGCAAATGCCATGCTCGACATGTTGCGTCATGCGGCAGAAGGCGACTGGGTGAAGGCCGAGGAAGGGCGTGCCAGGGTCGTCGAGTTCGAACATCGCGCCGACAGTCTCAAGAAGGAAGTACGCAGCAAGCTCCCGGGCGGGATGTTCATGCCCGTGGCCCGCGAGGACCTTCTCGAACTCGTTATCGTCCAGGACAAAATCGCCAACAGCGCTCGCGACATATCGGGCCTGGTATTCGGCAGAAAAATGACCATTCCCGAGCCAATCCGGGATTCGTTTCTGGCCTATGCCAAACGCAACGTTGACGCAGCCAAAGTGGCGAGCAAGACCATCCGCGAACTCGACGAGCTTTACGAGGCGGGATTCAAAGGAAAGGAAACCGAGGTCATCGGGAAACTGATCGATGAACTCGATGAGATAGAAAACGAGACGGACGATTTGCAGGTCAATATACGCCAGGAACTCCAGGCGCTCGAAAAGCAGCTTGACCCGATCGACGTGATGTTTCTCTATCGCGTAATCGAATTGCTCGGCGATATTGCCGACCGGGCGCAGTCGGTCGGGCGCCGCCTTGAGATTCTGATGGGGCGCTGACGGCAATGGAAAATGCGGCGCTCTATATCGCTCTGGCGGGTCTGTTCGGTTTGTTCATGGCGTGGGGTATCGGCGCGAACGATGTCGCCAACGCGATGGCAACGTCGGTTGGGTCTAAGGTCCTGACGGTCAAACAGGCACTGCTGGTCGCGGCAATCTTCGAGTTCACCGGCGCAGTTCTTGCCGGAGGCGAAGTCACGGCGACGGTGCGCAAGGGGATCGTGGATGCCGGGTTGTTCAGCGAGCAGCCGGAACTGCTGATTTTCGGGATGCTCGCGGCGTTGCTCGCGGCCGGTACCTGGCTGCTGATCGCATCGCAACGCGGATGGCCCGTGTCCACCACCCACTCGATTGTCGGTGCCATTGTCGGTTTCGCAGTGGTCGCCATCGGCCTGGACGCGGTGAAGTGGGGCAAGATCGCGAGTATTGCAGCAAGCTGGGTAATCTCCCCGGTAATCGCCGGCGTCATCGCATTCGCGCTTTTCAACTCCGTACAATGGCTGATCCTGTCGCGCCCTGACCCGCTCGCGCGAGCGCGGAGATTCGTGCCGTTCTACATTTTTCTTGCGGTGTTCATGATCAGCCTGGTAACCGCTCTCAAGGGCCTCAAGCACGTCGGCCTGGATCTCGAGCTGACGGAGTTGCTGGCTATTTCCGTTACGGTCTCGATACTGGTGGCAGTGATAGGAAAGGTCTTTATCAACCGCATCAAGGTCGATCCGGAATCCGACCGCGAGTTTCACTTCCACAGCGTGGAGCGGGTGTTTGCGGTGCTGATGGTGGTCACTGCCTGTGGCATGGCGTTTGCGCATGGCTCAAACGACGTCGCCAACGCGATCGGACCACTGGCGGCGGTGATCAGCGTCGCCCAGTCCGGCGTCGTCGATCAAAGCGCAAAACTACCGCTGTGGGTACTGATGCTCGGCGCGGGCGGTATCGTGTTCGGCCTCGCCACGCTTGGCTACAAGGTGATCGCCACCGTAGGACGGCGGGTTACCGAGTTGACGCCGACGCGCGGCTTCGCAGCGGAACTCGCGGCAGCCAGCACGATCGTCGTAGCCTCGGGAACCGGTGTACCGATTTCGACGACCCATACGCTGGTCGGCGCAGTGCTTGGCGTCGGTCTCGCCCGCGGCATCGCCGCGATAAGGCTCGGAGTCGTGGGACAAATCTTCCTGTCCTGGCTGGTCACGCTACCGGTAGGCGCGTTTCTCGCAATCGTGTTCTTTCTGATCCTTCGGGCTATTTTCGGCTAGGGCGCGGCGCGCCGGCGCGAATCCGCCGCGGCTGCCTGTCTTTGAACGGGCGGCGCAGGCCGGGTACTATTGATTCCGGCCTTACTGCCGTCCCCAGCCACAAGATTCTCCAGGAGTACTGAGAATGAAGAAAAGAACGACAATAATTGCCAGTATCGGTCTTTTGGGCGCCTACGGCACCGCAATGGCCGGCGCCGACAAGTGTCTCGATTGCCACGAGGCATCGGAATTTGCCGATACGCCGACTGCCGGACTCGTCGAGGCGGTCAAGAAAATGCGTGACAATCCGAAACACAAAGCCACCGCCAAACTCAGCGATGACGAAATCGCGAAAATTGTCGCTGACCTTCAGGCCAAAGCCGGCGGCTGACTCTCTCGTCATCCGCACCGACAGAACGCGGAGCCGATTGGCTCCGCGTTTTTTTTGCCTGGTGAAGAACGCATCGAGGTATGTCGGCAGGCTGGTCCGGACTCACACCGAATTCCTGGCCGCAATGAAGGCCGACAGAAATCGCTGCGCAGCAACGGCCACGAGAATGCCGCGCGCCGTTACGCGCTGATCCGATGCGCGCTGCAAATTGGCAGCGATAAACCGGCGAACCGGTGCGCGCCTCCGCGGTGCGCCCGGAACGGCGCGCCCAGCCCGCCATTCAGTATTCGGGAATCACATCGAGCGCGATGCAGATCCGCGGGGTATCGCTATCGAA
>PKUM01000254.1 GCA_002868855.1 Chromatiales bacterium
CAAACCGGCAACCGCGGGTTGGGCAGCCCGCCTCGATCGCGCGCTGCAAACCCTCGACGGACTGGCGTTTCGCGATAAGCGCCGGCTACTGCAAGCCGCCGTGGTCACGATAGAAGCAGATGGCAGGGTCATGGTCTCCGAGCGCGAATTACTGCGCGCAGTGGCGGCCGCACTCCATGTCCCAGTCGTTCCCGCCAGCGACAACACCAACTGAATCCAACGGGCGCGAATCCGGGCTGCTCATTGTCGCGAATAAGTTCCCGGGGACGCATAATTACGCGTCTGCCGGAGTTTCATCGAACGAGTGGAGCAACCATGCCATACGATTCGTCCAATTATCCGTCTCGACTGGGCCGAACGCTGATGTTGGCGGGTATCGCCCTTTTCAGCCTCGGCAGCGCACGTGCAATGCTGCCGCCATCCCCCGGCACGGAGTCGCTGAATCTGGTGGGAAGCGGCGAGCTCAGGTGGTTCGGGCTGTCGATTTATGAGGCCAGCCTGTGGACGCCCGAGGGCCAATTCGACGCAGTCAACCGTCACCAACAGGTGGCGCTGATCATTGACTACGCCCGGAACATTCCCAGTGACAAACTCGTTCATAGCGCGCGCACCGAATGGCAGCGACTGGGCATTCGGGACCCGCGAACAGAGCAGTGGTGCGAGCAGGTTGCGCTGATCTGGCCGGACGTCAGCCCTGGTGATCAAATTACTACGATTGTCGAAAAAGGCGGACCAACACGTTTCTTCTTCAATCAACGCGAAATTGGCACGATAACGGATCCCGATTTCGGGCCGGCTCTGCTGGATATCTGGCTGCACCCTGACAGCCGCAGCGAAAAACTTCGACGCGCACTGACCGGAGGGCGGTCGTGACAGCGCTGGCGGGTCAACTTGCCCGCCCGATCCGGTCCTGGAACGGAGCACTACGAGTTGACTGAGAGAAGTCCCGGAGGCGCCGCTGCAGGTAACCGTCGCAGCGGCAATTTGCTGCGCTCGGTTTCGTTCATAAGAGCTCGGCTGCAAGCCGATCAACCGCAGATCAATGTGATGCAGCCCGCGAAGACCGATTGGCTTCGCGAAGCTCCATTCTTGCTCGTTTCCCTGACGGTCCCCGGCGTGTTCTGGGTTGGCGCGAGCCCCGTCGTCGTGATCACGGCCCTGGGATCGTACTTTCTGCGCATTTTCGCCGTTGTCGCTTTCTCCCATCGCTATTTCTCGCACCGCTCCTTCCTGACCATGCGGACCGTGCAGTTCGCATTCGCGCGGCCCGGCGCGCCCGCCGCGCGGCGCGGCCCCGTAAGGTCTCAACATTTACTGTCAAAGGTTGAACCACAGTGAGAAAAAGAATCGCTATAGTCGGCTCTGGAATCTCCGGTCTGACAGTTGCGCGCGGGCTCTACCGCGAGCACGACATTACCGTGTTCGAAGCCGGCTCTCATGTTGGAGGGCATACAAATACCATCGACGTGGCAACAGAATCCGGCCCGCTCGCCGTCGATACCGGCTTTATCGTATTCAACTACGTCACCTATCCGAATTTTACCCGCCTACTGGCGGAACTCGGCATCGAGCCGCAACTCTCTGCCATGAGTTTCAGCGTGAAATGCGAACGCACGGGACTGGAATACAACGGCGCGTCTCGTGCCGCGCTTTTCGCCCAGCGGCGCAATTTTTTCAGGCCTGCTTTCTGGCGGATGATCAACGACATTTTGCGCTTCAATCGCGAAGCACCTGGATTGCTGGAAGAAAATGCCAGCGAATGCACACTCGGGGACTTCCTGGCCGAGCGCAAATTCTCACGCGAATTTATCGACTACTTCATCATTCCGATGGGGGCCGCGATCTGGTCGGCAGAACCCGGCGCGATGTTCGATTTCCCGGCGCGTTCGTTCGTCCGCTTCTTCTCGAACCACGGCATGCTGACAGTAGGTAAACGCCCGGACTGGTATGTCGTTCCCGGCGGTTCGCGTCAATACGTCGAGCGCATGGCCCGGCCCTTTCGCGACCGCATCCGGCTCAACTGCCCGGTGCAACAGGTGTCGCGCCTCGAAACTGGCGTCGACATCGCAAGCGCCAGCGGTCGCGAGCGTTTTGACGCGGTGGTTATGGCCTGTCATAGCGATCAGAGCCTGAATCTGCTTGCAGACAAAAGTGCCGCGGAGCACGACATTCTGTCGGCCTTTCCGTATCAGGAAAACGAAGCCGTCCTGCATACCGACAGCTCGTTGCTACCGCGTCGAAAAGCGGCCTGGGCGGCATGGAATTATCACGTGCCAAAATACGATACGTCGCGGGTTGCCGTCACCTACAATATGAACATTCTGCAAAGTCTGGAAGCGCCCGACACGTATTGCGTGACACTCAATCACGATCAGGCGATAGCGCCCGAACGGGTTATCGAACGCATCACCTATCACCATCCGGTATTCACCGCAGCCGGAATCGCGGCGCAGAAAAGACGGAGCGAAATAAGCGGCGTCAACCGCAGTTTCTATTGCGGGGCATACTGGCGCTACGGATTTCATGAGGACGGGATGGTCAGCGGTCTGCAGGCGCTGCAGGAACTCAAGGAATGGTCGAGGGATGAAAAGCTGTATTTATCGCGGGCGAGTTAGACACTCGCGCAAGGAGCCGACCCGGCATTCCTTCTCCTATCCATTGTTCCTGATGTACCTGGACCTGGACGAGTTGCCGGGGGTATTCAGTAAGAAATGGCTATGGAGTTGCGAGCGGGCCAATATCGCTTCGTTCAGGAGTTCCGACCATTACGGCGATCCAAAACGGCCGCTCGGCGAGCAGATTCGCGAGCTGGTTTTCGAGCGTACCGGGATTCGTCCGCAAGGACCCATCAGGTTGCTTACCCATTTGCGCTACTTTGGCCACTGCTTCAATCCCGTCAGTTTCTACTACTGCTTTGACGAATCCGATTGCCGTGTCGACTTTATCGTCGCCGAAGTCAACAACACGCCCTGGGGCGAACGGCACATGTATGTGTTACCGCGAACCGGGGCCGGCGTCGATCGCGATATCCTGGAATGGCGTCTGGACAAGGAGTTTCACGTATCGCCATTCCTGCCGATGGACATGCAGTACAAATGGCGATTTTCCCGGCCCGCCGACAGTCTGGGCGTAAATATGCAGAACTACCGCGGCGACGGGGCTTCCAAATTCGATGTCACCCTCGACCTGCGTCGCAAATCGCTAACCGCGGCGTCGATGGCGGGTGTTCTGCTGCGCTTTCCGCTGATGACGGTGAGAGTCGTACTGGCGATACACTGGCAAGCGTTGAAACTGTGGCTAAAACGAGTGCCTTTCTACCCCCATCCGAAACACTCCCAACCTACACCGCAACCGGAGAGTTATCGATGAGAAGCAGTATTATTCCGCGCGAACTAAACGGCCCTGCCCGGCGCCGCCCCGGAATCATTCAGAACGCTGCGCGGCGTGCAATTCTAAAGCGACTCGGAAGAATCGAGCACGGTTACATCGAGTTGATCGACGGTCCCGAACTGCACCGTTTCGGCAACCTCATGCCGGGCGAACTGCAGGCACGGGTAGTGGTTCACGACCCGCAGTTCTATGCCGATTTCGCGCTGGGCGGAAGTGTGAGCGCCGGCGAAGGTTATATCCACCGTGCCTGGGATTGCGACGACCTCGCGACGCTGGTGCGAATTCTGCTTCGTAACAAGGACGTGCTGTATGGAATAGACAATGCCTGGGCGACGCTGTCGAAACCGGCTTTGAATCTCGCGCATGCCCTCAATCGCAACAGCGTCTCCGGCAGCCGCAAGAATATTTCGGCGCACTACGACCTCGGCAACGATTTGTTCTCCCTGTTTCTTGACGAGACGATGATGTATTCGTGTGCGATCTTCGCGCCCGGTGTCACCTCGCTGAAAGAAGCGTCCGATTACAAGAATGACCTGATTTGTCGCAAGCTGGACCTCCGACCAGCCGATCATCTGCTCGAAATCGGCACGGGCTGGGGCGGATTTGCCATGCATGCCGCGCGTCACTACGGTTGCCGGGTCACGACGACGACCATATCGAAGGAGCAACATGCGTTGGCGCGGGAACGCATCGAGGCTGCAGGCCTTTCCGACCGAATAACGCTGCTACTGCAGGACTACCGCGATTTACAGGGCAAATACGACAAGATTGTTTCGATCGAAATGATCGAAGCGGTCGGGCATCAGTATATGGATACCTACTTCCGGCGCTGCAGCGAGCTGCTGAAGCCGGAAGGGCTGATGTTGCTGCAGGCGATCACCATAAACGATCAGCAATACGAATCTGCGCGCAAAACGGTGGACTTCATCAAGCGGTTTATATTTCCCGGGAGTTTCCTTCCCAGCGTTACTGCAATATCGGATGCTCTGACCCGAAAGACAGATATGACAGTCTTTCATATGGACGACATCGGCCCGCACTATGCCGAGACCCTGAGGCACTGGCGTGCCCGGTTCATGGCCGAGCGCGACGCGGTACGCCGACTCGGTTATCCCGAGTCGTTTGTTCGCATGTGGGAGTTCTATCTTTGCTACTGCGAGGGCGGCTTCGACGAACGCCACATCAGCGATGTCCAGATGTTGCTGGCAAAGCCGGGTAATCGGCGCGCCCCGGTCGTCGACGGCTAGAGAGCGATTCTGCTGGTCCGGGTGGCCCTTGCGCGGCGAGAAAGTCGCGCCGGGTGTGGAGCCTCAGGAACCACTATCCTCGGGGCTTGCCTCTTGCTGAGGTACATTTTCGAGCCGCCGTTTCCTGAGTTCTTCCTCCAGGCGCCGAATACGTTTCTCGAGATCCGGAGACCCGGCGGAAGCCTGGTCTCCAATTGCGTTCTCTTGTGACGTCACGTCGGCGCTGCCGGCCGCGGAATCGCTCCATTCCAGCTCGGCGGAAGCCGCGTCCTGACCCATCGCCGCGCCACCGGACAGGTTGCTATCGATACCTTCCGCGATCTCGGCAAAAACCTGGCCACCGTAAACATCCAATGCCCGCGCTCGTTGCTCCGCTTCATGAGCACGACGCAATGCTTCTTCCCTCTCCTGCCGCAGCCGCAACGCCTCACGTTTCGCGTCAAACTGCTTTTCGCGCTCTGCCTTGAGCTCCATCTCGCGCTGGCGCCACAGCATCTCAACTGCTTTGTTTGCATTGTTGCATTCGCGTTTCTCGAAGTCAG
>PKUM01000010.1 GCA_002868855.1 Chromatiales bacterium
CACCAGTGCCTGCGGGTCGGCTCGTTCCTGGCGAATGCCGGCGAGCACACTGCGAAGGTGGTCGCCGAGATCCACGCTGAGTTTCATCAGCTTTCTCGAGCCCGCGACTTCGTCAACCGCGACGATGGTGCCGACTCTGATATCGAGCTTCTCCAGGTCCGCCACGCTGATTTCTGTTTTTATCCTTGCCGGGGTCATCGCGCAGTTCCTCCGATCGTTGCTCTCGATTCTGGAATTAGGAAACCGGAACAGGCCGCTTCGGTGCATAGCCATGGCTGCGTATCCGGCTGCAACCCCTGCCGGGGCAAGTCGTGTGCCTACAGCCAGCGCCGCACGCGTTTTCGATATGCCTGGTACTCGGCGCCAAATAACGCCGTAAGCGCACGCTCCTCCGGCAGGATCTGGAAACGCTGAAGATACAATGGAGCAGCTGGCCAGAGAATAATAGCGGCGAAATTTTGCAGGTAGAGCGCCCACGCGGCGAGCATCATCGCCATTCCCGTGTACATCGGGTTGCGGCTGTGGCGGTAGATGCCGTCTACAACCAGAACGGTCGATTTTTGCGGGCGTACCGGATCGACTGTCGTCCTGCGATGCCGGAATCCCGCCACGCCCATGAAACATATCACCGCACCGATGCACGCGATGAGCAGCGCGGCCGGGGCCGACCATTGCGCGTCGTAGGCTAGGGTTGGAACGGCGTTTCCCAGGGCCCACATCGCTATGGCCATGACCAGCATTAGCACCAGCGGCGGTATCCTCAGCTCCAGCGCTCGCATTACTCGCACCACATATAAAGCTGCAGCGTTTCATCTCCGATTCTTACCGCCCGTCGGTACTCTAATCCTAGCTTTTGCAGCAGCCTGATCGATGCCTCGTTCTCCGCCAGTGTGATGGCGCCGATGCGGCCGATGTCCAGATTGTCGCGGCTGTGGGCAATCACGGCCGCGGCCGCCTCAAACGCATAGCCGTTGCCCTGAAATGGCTCGGCTACCGCGAACCCGATGTCAGGGTCGTCGAGTTCGGCGCGCTTCAGCAGGCCACAAATTCCAACAGGGGTCCGGGTATCGGTTAGTTGCACAAGATAAAGTCCGAATCCATGGGCACGATAGCTCGCGACCGGCCCTTCGCAGATGTAGCGGCGAGCATCTTCCTCATTCCTGACACCGCGGTCACCGATAAACCGGATGAAGCAAGGCTGGTTAAGCAGCACCGCAATGAATACCGCGTCCGCCGCGCCCATTTCGCGCAGCTCGAGCCGTGCCGTTCGAATCACAGTCAATGCTCAGTCCGCCACGGCGCCGGCCGGGTTTCCAATGCATCGTGACATCATGCAATTGCTGCGTCAGTCCGCCCGTCACGCATTAAGCCTGTTCCGATGTCGTCGGATCGATTACCGCGCGAACCGCTGAAATGGAGTTGGCCGGGAAGCCGCTCTGCGCGGCATGCTGGCGGATCAGGTCCTCGCTTGGGGCGATGTACACGCAATATATCTTGTTGTCGGTCACGTAGCTTTGTACCCACTGTATGTCGGGACCGAGTGTATTCAGCACCGAACAGGACTTTTGCGAGGCGCCCTGAAGGTCCGAGCCGGTCATTGCGCCGGCGCCCGGTATTTCGCGTTCGATTACGTACTTCGGCATTTTTGATGCTCCCGTGGTGGCGCCGTAACGGCGGCTTCTCGATGTATCCCGGTCCGAGACTTTGGCCTTCGCGGGCGTACACGCCGCGGCGCCGCAAGCGATCTTCCGCTCCGGCCCCGGGGTCATGCTCCCGCGGCGCAGTATTCATCGGCTATCCGGGTCGTTACTGTTCCTGCCAGATTTCCCGGCTCATCTCGTAACGAGCCTCGCCGTTGCTTTCGCGTCCGACATACTGCCAGCTCGCGTTCTGATAGAAGCATTCGGCACGTGTATTGGGATCGGTGCTCAGCCAGACTGTGGAAATGCCCGATTCGAACAGCCAGTCGAGCATTGTTTCGTGCAGCAGGCTGCCGATTCCGCGGCCCTCATAGCCGGGTTCGACGAACAGTGCCCAGACGTTTGCCGCGATCCGGTCGGCCACGGCAAAGCCGACGATTCTTCCGCCAACTTCGCATACCCAGCCCTTGCCGCGCCGGCCGATCATATCGCGGGTGTCGTCGTGGCCGATGGAATCGGGGTCCAGCAACACGTTTTCGCGTACGCTCATACGAACGCGGTGAATCTCCGGGATATCAGCATCGACGGCTGCGCGAATTCTCACACTTGTCTGCTCCTCGCGCCGGCCCGACGAGCGGGCCCGCGGATTGCTCGAACCAGTTGGGATCAAGCGTAGCAGAATTGAGGGCACGCGCACTCTCAGTGCGGCGAATGCGCGGATGTGTCCGCTTAGCCGTTATCATGGGCGCCGAACTCGGGAGGGGATATGGAATTCGTAAGGGTCTTGCCGGTGGTGATCAGCCTGCTGTTGCTGGCGGCGCATTTTTTCCGGGCGGGTTACGTTGTGCTCGCCGGGGTTTTTCTCGCCATGCCGATTCTGCTTGCCATCAAGGCGCGCTGGGTCGCGCGTTTGTTGCAGATCGTGCTGGTAATCGGTGCGCTCGAGTGGATACGGACCCTGGTGATCTTTGCCACCGCGCGCGCGGCAGCAGGGCAATCCTGGACACGGCTGGCGGTGATACTCGGAGTGGTGGCGCTGCTGACGCTGTTATCGGCCATGGTCTTTCAGGGCGCCTCGCTGAGCAGGCGTTACCGGCTCCACCCGAACCGGTTGTGACTGCCGCGGCAGGTTTCGCATTTTCGGCGGGCCGGGCCGGTCAACCGTATTTTTTTCGCATGACCTGAACGGAGCGCCGGACCAGCGTTTTCAGGACCTTCAAGTCGACGTCGGCGAGCTTGTTTATGTACAGGCAGGATTTTCCGGTTTTGTGTTTGCCGAGTTTATCCAGCAACGAGTCATACGCGGAAAAACCCGGCATGACGTAAATTGCGAGGTTCTGTTTGCGCGGCGAAAATCCGGTCAGCATGGCATCGCCCTCGCGCCCCGATTCGTAAACATAATGGTAACTGCCGAAACCGACGATACTGCCGCCCCACATCCGCGCCTCCTCGCCGGTGACTTCGCGCATCAGGTCGAGCATGGCGAGACCGTCTTCGCGGCGGGTCCGGTTTTCGATGCCGTTCAGAAATTCCTCGACACTTGCCGCAGTCTCGCGTGTTTTTTGCGTAGCCATGGCTCGCTGTCTCCCGCGGTCTTTTCGCCTCGCTTGGTTTAGGTCGTGCCACGCCAACCGGCGTTGCGGCTTGACGGCAGGTGGTGCCACCGGCCTTGCCGCGGCTTCAGTCGGACATCGACATTTTGCGATAGGTATCGAAATTCTCGACATGATCGTCGAAATTCTCCTTGAGCATCCTGATGTACTGTTCGGAGAAGTATTCGATTGCTCTCTGCCGTTGCCCGGCCATCTCCTCGGCCGACCCGGCGAGCGTATACACCAGGAAGGAATTGAAGCGCGCGGCCGCAAATAACAAGCTGAACCCGGTTTGCTCCACCGATGCATGTTCGGTCTGTTCGTTTGCAACCTTGATATACGCATCGGCGCGCTTTCTGAATTCGATGTCAGTTTCGTTGTCGGACATTGATGCTCCCGGGTTGGTGGATGTCAGCGAATGGCTAACGGGCTTATGGATTCAACCACATCGGCGGGCTGCCGTCTCTTTCGGACGCCCTCGGCACCGGTTCAGGCGCGGGAATGTGCGGCGGCGTGCGGTTCGCACAGGCGAAGCCTGGCCCGCCGCTGTCAGCGTATTGTCCCGATGGCGTTACCGGTGCCCGCCAAATCCGCTAGCGGATTCGATGCGCAAGGCGCTCACGGAGAGGACGGCGCTCCGAAAATGACCATCCCACACGGGTGACACGGCCCATAATCCGGTCCTCCTCGACGAATCCCCAAAACCGCGAATCGGCGCTGTTATCGCGATTGTCGCCGAGAACGAAGTAACGACGCTGCGGTACTACGAATTCGTCACGAGAGGCCGGCCGACGCGGATCGCTGCCGAACTGCACCAGGTGCGTGCGCTCGCCTATCCGTTCCTCCGCGGAAAGCGGCCAGGCCGATCCCGGCTGGTATTCGACCGCCAGTTTTTGGTCATTGACAAAAATATCGCGGCCGTCGAGCCTCACCCGGTCACCCGGGACCGCGATGACGCGTTTGACGAAAAGCTGGTCGCGATGAGGCGGTATGAACGTCACCACATCGCCGCGCTCGGGCTGGTTCCAGCTGACAAGTCGGGTATTCAGTAGCGGCAACGTAGGTCCGTAGCGGGTCTTGTCCACCCACAGGTAGTCGCCGGCGAAAAGCGTAGGCTCCATTGAGCCGCTTGGCACGTACGACCAGTCAGCCACTGCTGTCCTGAACATCGCCATGAACAAGAGCAACGCGAGCAAACCGCGATTGCCGCGCAGTACCGAGTTCGCAAATCTCAGGTATCTCAAGTTTCCATCCTGTTTCGGGCCGGGAAACGGGTGACATCGTCGTCGCGCTGCTTATCGAATTGGTCCCGCTGGCACGCTATTAGTTCCATTGCGCCGGACTGTGCTGGTGTCTACTGCAGGAAATCGCTCAACGCATCGGCATAAGCGGGATGTTCCTGAAGGTCATTGTGGCCGGCGCCGGGAATGGTCGCGACGATCGGCCGGCGCTCCGCGAATCCTGCGATTAGCCGATCGCTGTGGGTGGGGCCGATTATCTCGTCGTGTTCCGCGACTATCACCAGGGTCGGCGCTGTAATCCGGCCTACTCGCGCTGCGGAGTCGAATCGGTCGGTGATCAGGAGCGCGACAGGGAGATAGGGGAAAAAACCTGCGGCCACTGCCGCCAGGCTGTCAAACGGAGTGACCAGGACTACCCGGTCCACCGCCCGGTTTACCGCAACGAAGCTGCTGACGCCGGAGCCGAGGCTGCGCCCCATGACGGAGACATTTTCGTGGCGCGCGGCGACGTAATCGAAAACCCTGAGCGCGTCGGCATAGAGTGCTGCCTCAGATGGTGAACCAGTACTGCCGCCATAGCCGCGGTAGTTGACCAGAAACAGGCTGTAACCGGGCAGTATTGCCTTCAGCATTGCCAGGTTGGCGCTGACGTCCTCGGCGTTGCCGCCGAAATACACCAGCGCATCGGCGCCGCCGCG
>PKUM01000012.1 GCA_002868855.1 Chromatiales bacterium
AGGCGCTGCACTTCGGTCTCGAGCGTTCCGTCTGCGAAAAGTGACAGCCAGCGCCAACCCGGACCAAGCTCGTCGTTGGCAAACTGGTCCGATCGCGGGGCGAACTGGCGGCATGTCGACGGGCTGGCAAGCAGCCGCAGGCGCCCGCGGTACTCATCGAAAACCTGGTGAACATGCCCCCAGAGAATACCGCGAACGCGTTCGTCTCTTTGTGCCATCGCAAGGAACTCGTCGCCGTTTACCAGCCCGATCCTGTCGAGCCAGGCCGAACCGATCGCCACGGGCTGATGATGGACACAGGCCAGCGTAAAGCGTTTCCCCGCACGCTCAAGTACCTGCGCAAAACGCTCGAGTTCGCCGGGCTCCAGCAGGCCGCCGACATTCTTTTCCTGCCAGCTGGACAACATTGCTATTTGCCAGTTCCCGCTCTCGATAACGCCACAATAGCTTGCCGCGTTAGCGTCGAATATCGCGCGCAGAGCGGCCGGATCGTCGTGATTGCCCGGCAATACAAACACCGGTGCTTCGAGTTGCGCCAGCATGTCCCGGAGAATTTGGTAACTGGTCGTGCTTTCGTCCTGGGACAGGTCACCGGTAACGAGTATCGCGTCAGGGCGTTCTCCGGCGCGTTTGATCGCGGCGATTACCGCGGTCAGCGAATTGCGGGTGTTGACGCCATACAGAACCCCGCCGGGGTCGGCGAACAGATGAGTGTCGGTCAGTTGCAGCAGTCGCAACGGCCGCCCGTCATCGCGTGGCGAAATTGCCCAGGTCTGCATCCGAGGCTCGGTCATGCTTGAATCTACTGTTAAGCCGGCCTCATGATAGCAACGCCCGCTCGCGTAAGGATACCGCTATGTCTGCACGTACGATTTCGATGACCGATCCACTCTACGATTATCTTCTGGATGTTTCGTTGCGCGAGCCCGATGTTGCGCGCGAGTTGCGGGAAGTCACGGCAAAGCATCCGCACGCGGCGATGCAGATTTCGCCGGAGCAGGGGCAGTTCATGGGCCTGCTCGTTCGACTTACCGGTGCGCGCCGTTGTCTCGAGGTCGGGACTTTCACCGGTTATAGCACGCTCTGCGTCGCCGCCAGTTTGCCCGCGGACGGCGTCGTCGTTGCTTGCGATGTCAGCACGGAATTTACCGCTGTCGCACGACCGTTCTGGCGCGCGGCAGGTGTCGAGGACAAGATCGATCTGAGAATTGCGCCAGCGCTGGAAACTCTCGACGAGTTGCTGGAAGCTGGCGCCAGCGGCAACTACGATTTTATGTTCATCGATGCCGACAAGACCAACTATCGGCACTACTACGAGCGCGGCCTGGAACTGCTGCGCCCGGGCGGCCTGGTCGCGATCGACAATGTGCTGTGGGGCGGGTCGGTTATAGACTCGGCCAAGCAGGACGAGGATACCCGCGCAATCCGGAAGCTGAACCACTTTTTGAAAGACGATCAACGTATCGATCTGTCGCTGCTGCCAATCGGTGACGGCCTGACACTCGCCCGCAAGCGCCACTAGATCCACGCAGCGGGGTCTATCCAAACTGGCGGCCGAGGGCGAACGTGTAAATCAGAACCGCCGGAATTTCGGCCAGCAAGCGTAACCCGTCCATCAGCAACAGGTGTCCCCGCGTCCGGTGCGCATCTGCAAACAACGCCAGCAACGCGCGTCCCATCAGGTAGGCGAGCACGTTGAGGCTTGCGACCGCGAGAACAACGGGCCAGCCCATGAAGTATTTTGGCTCGGCGATTCCCATCTGTGGCGCCATCCAGGACACCAGTACACACGCCGTCAGAATTGCCTGCGCCGACAAAATAATTCCGGGAACCTGGTTTGCTATCGGGATCAGTGGCAGTGCGAGGCTGAGTGCGAGACCGATATTCATCAGCAAATCGATGCGGCGGGTGTCGTCCGCGAACAACTGAGTCAGCGTCGGGGCGTCAGTGATGCCGAAAATTTGCGGATACCCGAACAGCAGCAAGGCCAGAACTGCGGCGTAACGCAGCAACGGCAGGTATATGCGCTCGGTCATCCAGCCGACGACCGCGACGTTCTCGGTCGTTGGCAGCAGTCTCGCCTCGATCCGCAACACGATCAGCGAGGCGATGAGGTAGGCGGCGATGGCTGTCAGCATGGCGGTAAAGACAAAGGCGGCCCGCAGGCCGCCTTTGTTGATATCGTCTTTCGATCAGTACCGATAGTGATCCGGTTTGTAGGGCCCATCCTGCCCCACGCCGATATAGTCGGCCTGTTCCTTGGTGAGCAGGGTAAGGTCCGCCCCGATTCTGCCGAGATGCAGCCGTGCCACTTTCTCGTCGAGGTGTTTTGGCAACACGTAGACTTCATTCTGATAACGCTCGCCGTGATTCCACAGCTCGATTTGCGCCAGCACCTGGTTGGTGAACGAGTTCGACATCACAAAACTCGGGTGGCCAGTGCCGCAGCCGAGGTTGACCAGCCGTCCCTGTGCCAGCAGCGTAATGCGCTTGCCGTCCGGGAAGATAATCTGATCGACCTGGTCCTTGACGTTTTCCCACTCGTATTTTTCGAGGCCGGCAACATCGATTTCGTTATCGAAATGGCCGATATTGCAAACGATGGCCTGGTCCTTCATGCGCAGCATGTGGTCGTGCGTGATGACATGATAATTACCGGTCGCGGTAACGAAGATGTCGGCCTTGTCGCAGGCATCGTCCATAGTCACCACGCGGTAACCCTCCATCGCCGCCTGCAACGCGCAAATCGGGTCGATCTCGGTGATCCAAACGGTGGCGCCGAGGCCGCGTAGTGACTGAGCGCTGCCCTTGCCGACGTCGCCATAGCCCGCGACGATCGCGATCTTGCCGGCGACCATCACGTCCGTCGCGCGCTTGATTCCGTCGACCAGCGACTCGCGGCAACCATACAGATTGTCAAACTTGGATTTGGTGACCGAGTCGTTGACGTTGATGGCGGGGAACGGCAAAGAGCCCTGTTTCATCAGTTCGTAGAGGCGATGGACGCCCGTTGTCGTCTCTTCGGTAACGCCCTGTATGTTTTTCAGAATCCTGGAGTAAAAACCCGGCATCGTGTCGAGCCTGCGGGCAATGGCCGTGAACAACGCGCGTTCTTCATGGCTGCCCGGATTATCGAGTACCGAGCGGTCCTGTTCCGCGCGTGAGCCGAGCATCACCAGCATCGTTGCATCGCCGCCATCATCGAGGATCATATTGGGCGTGCCACCGTCGGCCCATTCCATGATGCGATGGGTATATTCCCAGTACTCGTCGAGGCTCTCGCCTTTGAACGCGAAAACCGGCGTGCCACCGGCGGCGATTGCCGCCGCGGCATGATCCTGGGTCGAGTAGATGTTGCACGACGCCCAGCGGACCTCCGCCCCCAGCGCCTCGAGAGTCTCGATCAGTACCGCCGTCTGGATCGTCATGTGCAGTGAGCCGGCGATGCGGGCCCCGGCGAGAGGCTGCTGGTCCGCAAACTCGCTGCGGATCGCCATCAGTCCGGGCATCTCGGTCTCGGCGATCGCGATTTCCTTGCGTCCCCATTCGGCCAGTTCGATGTCGGCGATCTTGTAGTCAGGCGTCATTGTGACGGCGGCTTCGGTCATATCTTACGCTCCTTCATGAATTCGTTTTTTTCGGACGCGTCTGTCCTTCACGCGGCCGCGTCGCCGGCCAGGGCCTCTGCCCGATCGGTGCGTTCCCAGGAAAACCGCTCGGCGCTGCGGCCGAAGTGGCCATAGGCCGCCGTATTGCGGTAGATCGGCCGTTTCAGGTCGAGCATCGTGACGATCCCGTACGGCGTAAGGTCAAAGTGCTGTTCGATCAGATGTACCAGTTCGGATTCGGCCACCTTGCCGGTATCGAATGTTTCGACACTGATGCTGGTGGGCTCGGCAACGCCGATAGCGTAGGAGATCTGGATTTCGCAGCGCTCGGCCAGACCCGCGGCGACGATGTTTTTGGCCACGTAGCGGCAGGCGTAAGCCGCCGAACGGTCAACCTTTGACGGATCCTTGCCGGAGAATGCCCCACCGCCGTGGCGGGCCATGCCGCCGTACGTGTCGACAATGATCTTGCGTCCTGTCAGGCCGCAGTCGCCCACTGGGCCGCCGATTACGAACCGGCCAGTCGGGTTGATGTGGTAACGGGTGCTTGCGCTCAGCCATTCAGCGGGGATCACCGGTTTGATGATCTCGTCCATGACGGCCTCGTGCAGGCTGGCCTGGCTGATATCCGGGTCGTGTTGAGTGGACAGTACTATCGCCTCGACGCCGGTCGGTCTTCCGTTTTCATAGCGAAAGCTCACCTGGCTCTTTGCATCCGGGCGTAGCCAGGTCAGCGTGTGATTCTTGCGTAGTTCAGCCTGGCGCCGGACCAGCGCATGGGCGAAGTGTATCGGCGCCGGCATCAGCGACTCGGTCTCGTTGCTGGCGTAGCCGAACATCATCCCCTGGTCGCCGGCCCCCTGTTTTTCCGGCGCATCGCGGTCGACGCCCTGGGCAATGTCGGTGGATTGTTTGCCGATGGCGTTCAGCACGGCGCAGGTCGCGCCGTCGAAGCCCAGTTCGGAGCTGTCGTAACCGATGTCGAGAATGACGCCACGCGTGATTTCCTCGAGATCGACCCATGCCGATGTGGTGATTTCGCCGGCAATGATCGCCATGCCGGTCTTGACCATGGTCTCGCAGGCGACATGGGCGTCCTTGTCTTCGCTCAGAATCGCGTCGAGAACGGCATCCGAGATCTGGTCGGCAACCTTGTCGGGATGTCCTTCCGAGACTGATTCGGAAGTAAAAAGACTATTTGCTAGCATGGCTTTACCTGAAAATCGCGGGGGCGCAAACCAGTTATTATAGGGTCTCGCCTGTCATAATGCATGACAGGCCGGGTGTGCAAGGAGAGCCACTGAAATGGTCAGGATGACTACCCCGATATGCGATTTTGGCTGGCGCGCGCCGGCATTTTCCCTTCCCGATCCCGATGGTCGGGTGTGGACGCTGGAGCAGTGCAGGGGCGAGCGCGGCACGCTGGTGATGTTCATCTGCAACCATTGCCCCTATGTTCAGGCAGTTATCGACCGGCTGGTCGCAGATACCCGGCGGTTGCGCGACTCCGGGGTTAACAGCGCCGCGATTATGTCCAATGACATTGTGGCTTTCCCGCAGGAC
>PKUM01000091.1 GCA_002868855.1 Chromatiales bacterium
CGTTATCGCCGAGCGCGTTCGCGGTGCAGTGGAGGCGGAACGCATTCCACACGGCGCGTCTGATGTAAGTTCGTACGTAACGATCAGTGCGGTCGTAGCAATACGGGTGTCGCGTTCGCAACGCTCCGAGGCGGAACTGCTGGAAGAATCGGATCAGGTAATGTACCGGGCCAAACAGAATGGCCGCAACCGGATCGAGGTGGCCAGCGGCGATTAGCCGTGCGGAGTATCCGGCAGTCGGTGCAGCGATACGAGTCCATTACGGCGACCAGTGCGGTCACTTGCGGAGCCGGAAAACTGCTGTACTAACAGCTGATATAGCCTGGCTCCATCCCAGTCGTGCTCAGGTGTCGCGTAAAGGGCCTGATCGAGCACATCCAGTTCCTGCCTGAGTGGCTCGTGGGCCTTGTCGCGCAAAGCTCCGAGACCTGCCTGTCCGGGCCAGCGGGCGCGGCACCACTCCACGAGAGCAGCGCGCGCGCGCGCCGGGTCATCTGCGTTACAAGCCCGTTCGAATTGATGGAGTGAAGGCTTGCCCGGGCTTTGTTCCGCTGTCGGTCGCGCCTGCGCAACTCGCGGCTCCGCACCGGAATTGCGTCGCCACAACAGCAGTGTCGCGAGCCAGCCTAGGCCGAGCGCTATGCTGACATTGCGCCAAAGCGACGCCGGTGCAGTCTCGACGGCAACTGTTGCAGTGTCTGTCGGAGCCTGCGCAGGACTCGCCGCCGCGCCGGGTGACGCCAGAACTGCAAGCGTCCGTGCCGGTAGTTCGGCATACTCGAGTCGGTCAGTAGCTGTGTTCCACCATGGTATTCGTAGCGGCGGGATTTCATATGTGCCGGCTTCGGAAGCAATAAGGGCGAGGCTCAGGCGCCTGACCGCCCGGGTGCCGGTAATGTCGCTCTGCTCTTCGCTGGTCGGGGATTCGGGATATACGCGGAGCCCGGCAGGCCAGGTGATTTCCGGATCGGGCAGTTGGCTGGCATTCAGCCCGGCGGCACGAATTTCGAGATTCAGGCCGACAGGTTCGCCCGCATGCAAGGGTGTTGGTGCATCCAGCCGTTGCTCGAGATCGAGTTCCCGCGCCGGTAGCCAGACGGCGCCGGGAAACTCAGGGGGAATAGGGCGTACTTCGATTTCGACCGGTGCACTCTGAACCCGGTGCATCGTCCCGGTACGCGACAGAAAACTGCGTTGCTTATCGAGAATCCTTGCCTGCAGGCTGAACGGTGCCAGATCGAGAGTGCCGCTGGCCTGAGGATAAATGCCATATCGCCGTTCGATCACCTCGTAACGCCGTTGCGAGCGCGTTGCAAAGTAACTGCGGTCATCGCCCAGGCGTTTAATCACCGCATCCAGGCCCTGCATCTCGGGCTCGCTGAGGCGTCGCTCGCCGCTCGCTATGTCGAAATACATTCGAAGCGTGCAAATGACCTCGCCCTGAACATACGGGTTTAGGTCGGAGACTTCGAGCTCGAGAAGGAGAGGTCCATCGCTGTCGCCATCCGGCTTTTTCGCGTTGACCGTGATAGTAAGCGCCTGCGATGATTCGTTGCCAAAACGAACCGGGGGCAACTCAATCGTGCCGGTCTCGCGTGCAATTAGTTCCAGTTCCCAGGCGGTTGACCCGGTCATACGGCCATTGACGAGGCTGTAATTACTGCGACGTCGACTGGACAATATTTCGAAGGCGCCTTCCAGCACGCTGAAGTCAGGGTCCGCGGCACGATTGGAATCGGTCTCGTAAATAACGGTAAAGGACTCGTCCACCGACAACTCGGTCCTGTTGACCCGGACGTCAACCACCGCCTCGGCGCTGCCCCACGCAAGGGCCAGAAGACACGCCGGCACCACGATTCGGGCCATGATTCCTACCATGTTTTCTCGCCATCCATATTTCGTTGTTCACGCTGTCTCGACTGATAGTAAAACTTGCGCCTTAGCAGTCCGCCGGGATCATCCGGGATGCTGCGCAACCACTGCTCGCTGGCCTGATCTTCTTCGTTTATTTCCTCATTCGGCTGGTCCGCCTGCTGCTGTTGCGGTTGTTGCTCGGACTCCTGGTCGCTCTCACTCCGGTCCTGACCGGATTCGTTTTCGGACTGCTCGTCGGATTCCGAGGGTTCCGGCTCGTTCGACTGTGACTCATCGTTCTGTTGCTGCGACTGATCGTTTTCCTGCTGCGATTCCTCACTTTTTTCCTGTTGCTGCTGCTGTTCCTGTTGTTCCTGTTGTTCGATAAGAAGATCGCGGTTGAAGCGCGCGTCCTCGTGCTGTGGCGCTTGCTCGAGCACTGCGTCGTAGGCGGCAATTGCCTCATCGAACCGGCCGAGGCGAGCCAGCGAATTTCCCTTGTTATACAGGCTTTCGGGATCAGTGAATCCGTCGAGATCGGCTACTGCCGACTCGTAGTCGCCGAGATCGTGCGCGGCCGCGGCGCGCCACTTCGGGTCCTTGAAAAGACTGGCCGCGGCTTCCTTGTCCCCATCTTTGTACAACGCTTCCGCCTGCTGATCAGCGCGTTGCCAAAGAGACTTCCAGTCGGCGGCATGCGACTCGGTAACGGGCGCCACCATCACAAAAATGAGCAGGAGATAGCCGCGCCGGAACATCAGAGCCGCCAATGGCAGCAGTATCAGAATGAGCCATGGCCCTTCTTCCTGCCAGGCGTCGGTTTCTCGTTCCATGGCTGCCGCATCCAGCGGACTGCCGCTGCCGCGCAAGTATTCACTCAGTGTCTGCAGTTCCAAGCCTTCGGTAGTCATCGCGACAAACATTCCGTCGCCGCGGTCGGCGAGCCCGCGCATTCCGGCGGGATTCATGCGCGGCACAATCACGCGTCCGTTGCCGTCGCGCAGAAAACCGGATCCATCCGGCAAAGGCACGGGAGCGCCGCTCGCGGTACCCACGGCGAGTACGCTCAGGCGGTGGCCTTTGGTGCGCAGCGTTTCCGCCGCGTCGATGTCGCGTTCGTCGCCGGCATCGTCGCTTATCAGCAATACATTGCCGGGTGCCGTGCCGGACTCGAGCAACTCAAGGGCCTTGCGGATACCGAGATCGGGCCGGCTGCCCGGCACCGGCATCAGGTCCGGAGCGAGCGCGGGGAGCATAGCCAGAATCGTATCGGTGTCGTCGGTGAGCGGGGTCACGGTGAATGCATCACCGGCAAAGACGACAAGCGCAGTTGCGCCGGCGCGACCGGCATCGCGGTCCCGGAGCAAATCCGCGAGTCTGAAGCGTACCCGGGATATCCGATCCGGGCTGAGATCGTCCGCATACATCGATGCGGACAGATCGAGCACGATTACCAGTGGACTCTCATCGCGAAACGTGGGTTGCGGTGCGCGTTTCCATGCCGGTCCGGCCAGCGCCACGATAGCGAGAACCCCGCCTAGCGCGAGCAACCCGGCGCGCAATCGCCGGTTGGCCGGCTCCACGGTTTCCAGAATGTGCGGCAGCAAAGCCGGATCGCATACTCGGGACCAGTTCCCTGGCACAGCCTGTCGCCGCAGGCACGCGTAGCACAGGCCCAGCCAGGGGATCAGTGCCAGCAACCACAACGGGCGAATGAAATGAAATGCATCCACGTCAGAGACTGCCTCGGCGGTATCCGATCAGGAGCATGCTGGCAATCAGGAGAGCCAGCGCCAGTGGCCAATAATAGAGACTGAGACGCGGCTGGAAAGCCTGTTGTTCCTGCTCGGTCGGTTCCAGTTCGTCGAGAATCCGGTAAATTTGCGCCAGCTCGACCGTGTCGCGGGCGCGAAAAAAACGGCCGTTGGTCAGTTTTGCGATTTCCGTCAATGTTGTCTCGTCCAGCTGCGCCGAGGGATTGACCACCCGCTGGCCGAAGAAATCCTGCACGTTCATCGCATCTGCACCAATGCCGATCGTATAAATGGTAACGCCTTCGCGCGCCGCGAGTTCCGCGGCTTTCAGCGGCGATACCGCACCGGCGGTATTGGCGCCGTCGGTCAGCAGTATCACGATTCGGTCTCGCTCTTCCTGCTCGCGCAGACGTTTGACCGCCAGACCGATCGCATCGCCGATTGCAGTGTATTGACCGGCGAGGCCGATCACCGATTCCAGCAACAAGGTGTTGACGGTGGCGCGATCGAAAGTGAGCGGCGACTGCAGGTAGGCCCGGTCACCGAACAGAATCAGCCCAATCCGATCACCCTTGCGCCGTTCGATGAATTCTCCGGCAACTGCCTTGGTTGCAGTGAGGCGATCAACCTGCCTTCCAGTGAGCAGAAAGTCCTCGACTTTCATGCTGCCGGAAATGTCGACGGCGAGCATCAGGTCACGGCCGGCGACCGACAGCTCGCGCGGCGGACCAAGCCACTCTGGTCGGGCGGCCGCGCCAACCAGCGCGATCCAGCCGACGATTGCGAGCCAGACAGGCCAGCGCCTGACGCTGCTGGTGGTGCGTGCCGGCGCGTCGAGGCCGGAGAAGGTTTCCAGGCTCGGCACCCGCAGCGCGGCTTCGTTGTGCCGGGTAGCCGGCGCAAGGAGCCGGCGCACCAGCCACGGCAGGGGTAAAAGAAGCCACATCCAAGGCCAGGAAAAAACGATCACCTAGCCCGACTCCGGTTTGACGTTCAGCCGGCTGGCAACCCGGGCCAGCAGATCCAGATAGGCGTCGGTGTCGGCATCGGCCAGCGGCCGGTACGGCGCCTCACACAGCATTCGGGCGTATTCGCCGGCGCGGGCTTCCGGCTCCAGTAGCGAACCCACGAACTGTGACCAACTGGAGCCACTCAGGCCTGCAACCTGTTCTCGCGGAAACGCACTCAGACAGGCGCGGCGCAATAAAACCGAACCGCGCTGGAAGAGGCGACTGGCGTCGCCGTCGCGGGCGTATTCGGAGCGCAGCCGAGTCAATTCTTGCTGGAATTGAAATGCGACGCTACGACGTCTTCGCCATCGTCTGACCGCCATTCCGAGCATCACCAAAAGTACCGTCGCCAGTAGCCACCAACCCGGTGCCGGTGGCCACCAGGCGACCGGGTCGGGCAAGTGAATGTCACGCAATGGCAGTTCCGACGGATCCATGCTATTTCCAGAAGCGCGGAAGATCTTGCTGTAAACGCGCTACTGGGTCCTCGTCGGTGGCGATTTCAATGAGTGGCATTCGCAGGCGTCTCTGCAAGTTCTGGAGTGTTTCCGCGCGTTCGTTGACCCGCGACATATAGCGCTCGATGACCGAAGCGTCGCCGCTGTCAATTGTCATCAGACGTCCGTTGCGGGTAACGACATAGCGTCCTGGCGGTGGCAGTTTCCGCTCCAGCGGGTCGAAAACAGACACCGCGAAAAGGCTGCAATGGCGCGCAATAAGCGAGAGTTCCTCGGTACAGGACTCGTCGAGGTCGTGAAAATCGCCAATCAGTATGATCAGACAACCCGGTCGGGCCATGCGCCGCAGCCGTCGCAGCCACTTCTTGATGTCGCCGGCCGCATCGGGTGGCGAGTCTGACCAGTCTTGCGCCTCGACTAGTGCACCGAGCCAGCGCAATACGGCGCGATGGCCTTGTGCCGGCCGTTGCTCGCGATGATGACCGTGTCCGAATAGCATGCCGCCGACCCGGTCACCATGGGCGGCAGCCCGCCATGCGAGCAATGCCGCTGTACGAATGGCCTGAACCGATTTGAACCGGCCCCGGGTTGCGAAGAACATTCCGGGACGAAGGTCGAGCCAGAACAACACCGGGCGTTCGCGTTCATCGCGAAAAAGTTTCGTATGCGGTTTGCCGCTGCGCGCGGTGACTTTCCAGTCGAGGTGGCGCACATCGTCGCCGGGCTGATAAAGGCGAGACTCCTCGAATTCCATACCGCGTCCGCGAAAAGTCGACAGCCGCTGACCGCCGCTGCTGATACGCCGTGCATTGCCGGGAAATATCTCCCGCCGCGAATGCGCGCGCAGTGCAAGCAGTTCCTGCAACCCTGCTCGGGTTGGCAAAGTCTCTGGCACCTTCGATGCCGACTGCCTATCGCCGCTGCGAGGGCCGAGCAGACCGGCGAAATTCACGGCACAGCCACCCGTTGCAGCAGGTTGTCGATGACGGTGTCGGTATCGATGCCGAGCGCTTCGGCCTCATAGTCGAGAATCAGGCGGTGTCGCAAAACATCCGGAGCCACGTTTTGAATATCTTCCGGACTGACGAAATCGCGTCCTTCCAGCCATGCGTGGGCGCGCGCGCAACGGTCGAGTGCGATGGTGGCGCGCGGGCTCGCTCCGTATTGCAGCCAGCGTGCGAGGTCTTCACCGTAGGCATCCGGCTGGCGGGTCGCAAGGACCAGCTGAATCAGGTATTGCTCGAGCGCTGGCGCCAGATGCAGTGAGAGCACTTCCTTGCGCGCGGCGAAAATTGTCTCCTGGTCGATGCTGGCTTCGACAGCCGCGCGCTCCTCGTGCTCGGTCGTCGCCTCGTCGCGGGCAAGGTGAAGAATCTTGCGCTCGCTTTCTCCGTCCGGGTAGTCGATCCGAACATGCATCAGGAACCGGTCGAGCTGAGCCTCGGGCAGCGGGTACGTGCCTTCCTGCTCGATCGGATTCTGGGTCGCCATGACCAGAAACAGTCCAGGCAAACTGTAGGTCTGGCTGCCTATCGTGACCTGCCTTTCCGCCATTGCCTCGAGAAGTGCCGACTGTACCTTCGCCGGCGCGCGGTTGACCTCGTCGGCCAGAATGAGGTTGTGGAACAACGGGCCGCGCTGGAAATGAAAGCTCCCTTGCTGCGGGCGAAAAATTTCGGTTCCCGTCAGATCGGCCGGGAGCAGGTCAGGGGTGAACTGGATGCGGTGGAAATCGCCGTCGATACCGTCTCCGAGCACCTTGATCGCGCGCGTTTTCGCAAGTCCCGGAGCTCCTTCAACAAGCAGATGACCATTGGCGAGCAATGCGATGAGCAGACGATTGACCAGGGTCGTCTGGCCCACGATATGCTGACCGATATGGTGTTGCAGCCTTGCTATTGACTCTTGAGTGCTCGACATCTTCTCCCTGCCGTCTGACTATCCCGGCAGCCAGTCGCGGCCGGCAGCCTGAAGGTGAAAAATACGGAGCCGACAATCATGCCAGAACGGGTGTCTGACTCTGCCAGCGTAAGCCCGATTTTGCCGGAACGCTTGCCCGGATAAAAAATCCCGTGAATTATACCGTTAGCTGCTGGTAATACATTGCCGATTGCGGTTCAATCGGTCCCACCCGATCATGGGGACTCGCGTGACGAAATCGACGGCACTGCTGACACAGCATATTCTCAGTCAGATCGTAGATCTGATTGAGTTGCCGATCATGTTGCTCGACATGCGGCAGGAGTCGCTGCCGCTGATCCTGGCCAATCCGTGTTGCCAGGAACTGCTCGAACAACTCTGGGGACGCGGCGATAATCTCGTTCTCGGTGAAATGCTCGACGATCAGACGCCATCTCCGGCCGCCAGTCAAATTGTCTCTGAGCTTGCGTCCGGTGCGCAGTTGACCTTGCGGTTGCGGGCGGGCAGCGCTGGATCGCTGGACGGTCTTACTCTTCGCCTGCTGCCTCTGCACGACAAATCCGGTGCAACCACTCATGCTTTGGGCCTCGTTGCCGGTGCTGCTGCCGCCTCCCGGCCGCAGCCAAAAAAGGTTCTTGCGGAAGCGCCCGGTGCGGTTGAGTCGGCCGTCGATCGCGTTACCGGACTCCTGTTGCAGCCCGCATTCGAGAGCCGTGTCGCGGCTTGCTGGAACGAAGCTGCGATGAACAAGGCCGGTGTGGGTGTAATGGTCTTTCGTATCGACGATTTCGACCGGTATATCGAGACTTTCGGAAAGCAGGCCGCCAATTCCGCGCGCCGACTGATCGGTCATGCAATCAGTGGTTCGCTGCGCCGGGAAGAGGATCTGGCCGCCCGTTTCGACGGCGATGAGTTCGTCGGCAGCATCAGTGGCGGCGAGGCCGATGGGGTCATCGCGCTGGCAGAGCGTGTTGTGTCACGGGTCGTTGCGTTGTGCATACATCATCCGCGGTCCGAGGTGACGCGTTATTTGAGTATCAGCGCGGGAGTAGCATTTGCTGCCGCGGCAAATAGCACGTTTGAAGATGTGCTGTCGGAGGCGCGCCGCCGTGCCGGAGTGGCCCGAGAGCAAGGCGGAAACCAGGTCAGCTTTCCGGATTGATGCCCACCGCAACTGCGGGCGCTTCGTTCAGAGGGCGAATGACCGCCAGCGCACCGATTCTCGGGTGATCGAAATAATGAATCTCGTTGCTGCGCATCCTGCGTTTTTCGGCCATTTCGAATCGCGGTAACTCCGTTTCGAGGATATACGGCGTGGCGGCGGCAGAGGCGGCCGCTCTCGTCTGATCTGACTGCAGAATCAGGTCTAGTCGCAGGTGCAGGTAGCGAGAGCGGTACATTGATACCTCGCCGTCGAGACCGGGTCCGGCGCCGCCAAATACATCCACCGGCAAAACAGGGGCTGCATCTGCGTCGTAGCCGGGTTGTGCCCAGGCGAGATATAGCAGTGGTTCATAGGCATCGCGGCGGCGCAGCGTGTCGTAGTAGGCCTTCAGGCTAAGCGCAGACTCGTCGACCGCGAAAAATCTGCGTTCCTGCTCCTCGGTTGGCGCGGTCTCATCGCTTTCCGCGCCTGTCTGCTCAGCCGTCAACGTATCTTCTTCCGTGGTGTCGTCGTCGCCCGTTACTTCCATTGCGATACCCGGGCTCATTATGACCCCACTGTCTTCGCCAGGATAAACGCCGCCCAGGTAGACCCAGTCGCTCGGCACCGGCGAGAAATCTTCACCGGTCGGTGCGGCGTCGCTGCCCTGGGCAAATACAATCAACTCAACCTGGTACCAGGAGGCAGTGCCAGATTCGCCCACCTGCTCGTCTTGCGATGTCGCCGGGACCGGCGCCAGAGCCGATATCGCCAGCAACGTCATTGCCAGGCGTAGAGTCATTCTGAAGCGCAATTTCGGCACCGGGTGCCTCCCTGTCAGATTCGTGCGCGCACAGTGTAGCGGTGTGCGCCTCCGGCACCAAGCCTCGTCGCCCGCAGATTGCTCCCGCGCGAGTGATGAATTACGGCGACGGACGCAGCCTCTTGAGCACGCTTTCGACGGCTGCCAGTCTTTCTTCGTCGCTTGCAGAAGGAATCCGGAATCGAAGCTTGTCAGGCCCGTCAAGGCTGAATAGACGGGCGTCGCTTTGCACCAGTTTGACCAGAGCTAGCGGGTCAACCGCGGTGTTTTCGCTAAATGCGATTTTTCCGCCGGCGCTGTTGGCATCGATTTTGCGTATCCCGATCGGCGCGGCCCTGACCCTCAATTCCGCGATTTCGAACAGAGTCTTGGCCGGGTCTGGAAGAAGACCGAAGCGATCTATCATCTCGACCTGCAATTCGCGTAACGCTGCGCTGTCTTCTGCACTCGCGATGCGCTTGTACTGAATCAGCCGCATGTGTACATCCGGCATGTAGTCTTCGGGCAGCAGGGCCGGTACGCCCAGTTCTATCACCGGGCCATGCTCCAGCGGCGCCTCCAGGTCGGTTTCTTTTCCGGTTTTCAGTGCTTCGACTGCACGCTCCAGCAGTTCCATGTACAGCGCGAATCCTATTTCCTGGATCTGTCCGCTTTGCTCGTCACCGAGAAGTTCTCCTGCGCCGCGAATCTCGAGGTCATGGGTTGCCAGCGTGAAACCTGCACCGAGGTCTTCCAGCGATTCGATCGCTTGCAGCCGCTTTTCGGCATCCGCTGTCAGTGCTGCCTGCGGCGGCGTCAGCAGGTACGCGTAGGCTCGATGATGGGAACGGCCAACACGGCCGCGCAATTGGTGAAGCTGGGCAAGGCCCAGCCGGTCGGCGCGATCGATAATGATTGTATTCGCAGTCGGAACGTCGATGCCGCTTTCGATAATCGTGGTGCACAGGAGGACGTTGAATCGGCGGTGGTAGAAGTCCAGCATCACCTGTTCGAGGTCACGCTCGCGCATCTGCCCGTGACCGACCCGAACGCTGGCTTCTGGCACGAGCTTGCGCAGGCGAGACGCTACTTTCTCAATGCTCTGGATCGCGTTGTGGACAAAGTAAACCTGGCCGCCGCGCTTGATTTCCCGCAGACAGGCCTCGCGAATCAACGCGTCGTTCCACTCACTGACAAAAGTCTTGATCGCCAGCCGTGCCTGCGGTGGCGTGGTAATCAGGGACAGGTCGCGAATACCGCCGAGCGCCATGTTCAGCGTCCGCGGGATTGGCGTTGCGGTCAAAGTCAGGACATCGACCTCTGCACGCAGCGATTTAAGTCGTTCCTTGTGGCGGACACCGAAGCGGTGTTCCTCGTCGATTACTACGAGCCCCAGATCCTTGAATCGCACGTCAGCGCCAAGCAGCTTGTGTGTGCCGATGACAATGTCGACAGTGCCTCTCTGCAGGCCCTCGAGGATCGCCTTCGATTGCTGGCCGCCGCGAAAACGCGACAGCACCTCGATATTGACCGGCCAGTCGGCAAAACGATCGGAAAAAGTCTGATGATGTTGCTGTGCCAGCAGCGTTGTCGGCACCAGTACCGCGACCTGGCGGCCATCCTGCACGGCTCCAAAAGCCGCTCTGAGGGCGACCTCTGTCTTGCCGAAACCCACATCGCCGCAAACCACCCGATCCATCGGCTGTGTCGAGCGCAGATCGTCGAGAACCTGTTCGATAGCCTGTTTCTGGTCATTGGTTTCTTCAAATGGAAACGCCGCCTCGAACGCCGCCATGTCGCGTTGCTGCAATCTGAAACTGTGACCCTTGCGGGCGGCGCGCTGGGCATACAGGTCGAGTAACTCGGCCGCGACGTCGCGTATGCGTTTGGCTGCACGGCGGCGGGCCTTGACACATTGCTAGCCACCCAGGCGATGCAGCGGCGCCTGTTCCGGCGAGGCCCCGGTATAGCGGCTAATTTTGTTGAGTGCATGTACCGGTACGTAAAGCTTGTCGCCGCCCGCATAGGCGATCGTGAGAAATTCACCGTCCAGTCCGCCCGCGGTCAGATATTCGAGACCGACGTAGCGGCCGACACCATAGTCTTCGTGTACGACCGGTGAACCGGCATGCAAGTCAGTGAGATTGCGGATAATGGCATCGGGGTCGCGCTCGGTTTTGCGGCGGCGGACTTTTTGTCTGACGCGGTCGCCGTAGAGCTGCTCCTCCGCGACTACGGTGATTCCGGCTGCGGGTAGCAACATTCCCGTCTGCAGCGGAGCAACGGTAATCGCCAGTCGGTCGTCGCTCGCGGCAAACTGCCGCCAGCCATCGACGACCGGCGCAGAAAGGTCGTGACCGCGCAACATCGGCAACAGAGTTTCGCGCCTTCCGGCCGATTCAGCTGCGAGCAAGATGCGACCGTCAAAGCGTTCCACAAATTCAATTAGCGCGCTGGCCGGCTCTTCGGCGCGAGAATCGAGCAACAGCCGCGGTGGCGTCGCGCTGCCGAGGTTGCGGCAACCAGCGCTCATCTCGGTTTCGGGAATTTCGAACGCGCCGATGTCGATTCTCGCAAGGGACTCGCCCAGACCTGCCACCGACTCCGGATCGAGAAAAATCTCCTCCGGCGGCAATATCGGTCGCTCGATGTCGTGGCGCCGCGATTCGTAACGTTGTTGTGCGTCGCGCCAGGTTTCCTCGAGTGCAACCTGGGCGCCGTCGAAAACCGCGAGGGTCGAGGTTGCGGGCAGAAAGTCGAAGAACGAAGCGAGTTGGTCGAAAAACAGCGGCAAGTAATACTCGATTCCATTGGAAGCGATGCCTTCGGAAATCTCGCGGTAGGGAATCGCGCGGTTCGGCTCTCCCTCGAAGCGGGCGCGGAACGCGCCGCGGAATCGCTTGATCGCCGCCTCGGTGAGCGGAAACTCGCGCGCCGGCAAAATCCTCACCGACCCGGTTTTCGCCAGCGTGCGCTGATCATTGACATCAAAACTTCGAATCGAGTCGATTTCGTCATCGAGCAGATCAATCCGGTAGGGCCGGGTGCTTCCCATCGGAAACAAGTCGAGCAACGATCCGCGCACGGCGAATTCGCCGTGCTCCATGACTTGCGGTACGCTCAGGTAGCCTGCAGTTTCGAGCTGTCGCCTGAAGCCATCGATACGCAACTGTTCGCCGACCTCGAGCATCAACGATCCCGACTCCACATAACTCGGCGGGGGCAGGCGCTGCATCAGCGTGGCCGCTGCGATGACGACTATGCCGCGGTTCAGCCGCGGTAATCGATACAACACCTCCAGACGCTGTGAAATAATGTCCTGATGGGGCGAAAAAGCGTCGTAGGCTAGCGTTTCCCAATCGGGAAAATGCAGTACTGGCAGGGAGTTATCGGCAAAGAAACCGGTCTCCTGCTCAATCCGGTCTGCTTCCAGTGCGCTTCGCGCGACAATCACCACAGGACCGGGAGCCGCCGCTGCGGCCTCGGCAAGTGCGAGTCCGGCCGCCGCTCCATAGAGCTGGCCCCAGCGACGGCGCTGTTGCGGCGCCGGCAAATCGGGGGCCTGGACTAGGTAATTCTCAGATGATTCTGGCACGCGGCTTCGGTTCGGCGAAAAAACCGACATTATCGCATGTCAGACCTCCTTGACGCCGCAGCAGCGGCCGCGATGCATTCAGGAACTGGTGGAGCGTTTGTCCACGGCATGGATCACGGTCTGATTCTCGAAATAGACGATGAACGTCTGGTATTCCCATCGCGTGATCGGCGGGTCGCCGACGGGAGCGAATTTGTCGACAGGGGGTCCGTAGCGCTCCTCGACACCCGACATACTCATGCCGCGAGCGGGCCGCAATCCGGCGTTCTGGCTCTGCGCGGTTACCTCTTCGAGACGCAGGACCTCTGCCTGCGCTCCGGTGGACCAGACCCCTCCAGCAATCAACACGATTGCGAGCAAGCGTACAATCATCTGACACCCCTCCAGTTAGCGGCCTTCGAATATAGCATCGGGCCGATAGACGAAAAACCGACTACGTCATGGAATTTTGATGCGTTTTGTGACAATGGAGGTTGCAATCGGAAGTCCCCGGCGGAACCGGAGTCCGCACCCAACGCAGCGAACCGGCGGTGCGACGGCTTTTCTCGGCGCGTCCGGGAGTTCGGGTTGCGCCTGCGGAATGTGCTTTAATTCGCGTCCATGTTTCGGCCATTAGAGATATTTGTCGGTCTGCGCTACATTCGGGCGCGGCGCAGCAGTCGATTCGTCTCATTTATCAGTATCGCCTCGACCGCCGGTGTTGCAATCGGCGTGGCCGCCCTGATCGTTGTTGTTTCCGTGATGAACGGCTTCGAGAACGAACTGCGTGGACGTCTGCTGAGCCTTTCTGCGCATGCCACCGTCACCGCGGCGGACGGAGCGTTGGCGGGCTGGCGCGATCTTGGCGCGACGGCCGCCGCGGCACCGGGCGTTTCCGCTGCAGCCCCGTTCGTTCAATTCGACGCAATGCTCGGGTTTGGCGCAAATCTGAGCGGTGCGCGCCTGACGGGTGTGATTCCGGAGGCGGAGAAGAACGTATCTACCGTTGCGGCGCATATGCGTGAGGGGAGTTTCGACGACCTGGTCCCCGGCGCGGACAGAATCATTCTCGGTCGTATTCTCGCGGTTGTGCTCGGAGTTCGGGTGGGCGATGGAGTCACTGCGCTGATACCGCGCAGCGGCAACGCCGGAGGCGGGCTGGCACCGCGTCTCAAACGTTTCGTTGTTAGCGGAATTTTCGAAGTCGGGCTCCAGGACCACGATGGTGTGCTGGCCTATCTCCATCTCGAGGATGCAGCGGCGTTGTCCGGCCTGGGCGATGCGGTTGACGGTTTGCGATTGCGCTATGACGACGTGTTCGCTGCGCCGCGTGGAGTTCGCGAGTTCGTAGCCGGGTTCGATGGCCAACTCGCAAGCAGCGACTGGACTCGCGAAAATGCCAGCTACTTTCGCGCAATTCGTATCGAAAAGACGATGATGTCGCTGATGTTGTTCCTGGTGGTTGCGGTTGCCGCATTCAATATTGTCTCGACGCTGGTGATGGTGGTTACCGAGAAAAAGACCGATATCGCGATTTTGCGAACTCTAGGACTGGCGCCGTCCAGCGTCGTACGCATATTTGTCGTGCAGGGTACTTTGCTTGGCTGGATTGGAGCCCTGCTGGGGGTCGCGCTCGGGGTGTATCTGGCATTGAACGTCAGCGAAATTCTGCCCGCTGTCGAGGGATTTTTCGGTTTTGAACTCTTTCCGGCAAGCGTTTACTACATCAGTGATCTGCCGTCCGATCTGCACAAATCAGATGTCATTTGGATCGCTTTGGCATCTCTTGTTCTGACCGCGCTGGCCACCGTTTACCCGGCATGGCAGGCGGCACGGGTACAGCCGGCCGAGGCATTGCGCTATGAGTAGACGGTGCGCACCGGACTTCTCCGCGGGGCGGATACGCTGATGGACTACGAGACCGGAATTGGCCTGCGCTACGTTCGTTCCCATGGAGACAATCGTTTCGTCTCCTTTATATCAATGGTATCGATGATCGGAATTGGTCTCGGTGTCGCCGTGCTGATAACCGTTCTGTCGGTGGTCAATGGCTTCGAACGCGAGTTGCGCGAACGGATTCTGGATATGACAGCGCATGCCAGCGTCGAGCCAATGCAGGGTGGACTCGGTGCCTGGGGAGAACTCGTCGCCAATGCGGAGCGCCATCCGGACGTGATTGCCGCGGCACCGTATGTTTCAAGCGAGGCAATGCTTGCGAGCGACACGGAAGTAAGCGGGGGCGGACTGCGCGGGATTTATCCGGAGGCGGAAAGCAAGGTGTCTGGCGTTGCCGGTGTCATGCTCGACGGGGCCCTCGACAGCCTTCAGGCAGGCGCATACCGAATCGTTCTGGGCTCGGAGCTTGCGGCGTTTCTCGACGTCGTGGTGGGCGACCGCGTGATCGTGGCGATCGCCGAGGGAACGGTAACGCCGGCCGGGCTGATGCCGCGAATGCGGCGATTCGAAGTCTCGGGGATATTCGAAGTCGGCATGTTCGAATATGATCGAAACCTCGCGTTCGTCCATCTGGCCGACGCGGCCCGTCTGTACCGGTTGGGAGACGATGTCAACGGTATCCGCCTGCGACTGGATGATCTCTATCGCGCGCCCGAAGTGGTGCGCGAGGTAGCGCGGCAGATGGGTGGCGGTCTGTACGTTTCCGACTGGACTCGCCAACATCGTAATTTTTTCCGCTCGATCCAGATTACGAAGCGGATGCTATTTGTCATTCTGTTACTGATCATTGCTGTCGCTGCTTTCAATATCGTTTCGACACTGGTAATGGTCGTGCGGGAAAAGCAGGGCGACATAGCTATATTGCGAACGCTCGGCACGACACCCGGGAGCATAATGCGAATCTTCATGACCCAGGGAGCGGTGATCGGAGTCGTTGGTACGTTGGGAGGACTGCTTTTCGGAATTCTGCTCGCGACCCAGCTGGAGTCGGTAATAAGCGGAATCGAGCGTCTTTTCGGAACCGATCTGCTCGCGACCGACGTGTATTTTATTTCCGATTTACCTGCGCAGCTGAATGCGTCCGACGTGATGACTGTTTGCATTACAGCCTTGCTTCTTGCGCTCCTCTCAACACTTTATCCGGCCTGGCGTGCGGCGCGAACCCAGCCGGCCGAGGCTTTGCGTTATGAATAAGCGAGTGGATGGAATTTCTGCTGAGGTATTGGCCTGCGAGGATCTGCAGAAAAATTTTCGCGAAGGACCGAGCCGGGTGGATGTGTTGCGTGGTGTCGATTTTGCCGTCCGGACCGCCGAACTGGTTGCAATTATTGGCGCTTCGGGTTCCGGCAAGACCACGTTGCTGCAGTTGCTCGGAGGTCTGGATATTCCTTCCGCCGGCGTAGTTCGCGTGGCCGTACGTGATATGTCCGCGCTCGACGACGGCGAGCGCGGTCGGTTGCGCAACAGCGAGCTGGGCTTCGTCTACCAGTTTCATCACCTGCTGCCGGAGTTCAGTGCGCTGGAAAATGTGGCGATGCCCCTGCTGATCCGGCGCGACAGCGTTGCGTCGGCGACCGAACGGGCGGCTCGGTTGCTGGAAAAAGTCGGGCTTGGCGGCCGCCTCGACCACAAGCCGGCACAGCTGTCCGGTGGCGAGCGGCAACGCGCCGCCGTGGCCCGCGCGCTAATCACGCGGCCGGCGGTGGTGCTTGCCGACGAACCAACCGGAAATCTCGACGGGCCGACCGGGGCGCGGGTATTCGACCTGATGCTCGAACTCAATCGCGAGGAGAAAACCGCGCTGGTGGTCGTGACTCACGATCTAGCAATAGCCTCCAGGATGGAGCGCGTTTTGCGTCTCGAAAATGGCGCGTTGCGCGCGGCCGACCTGTAGATAAGAACGTTAGCTCGAGCTGCGTTGGCGACGGGCTCTACGGGTATGGAACCGGTAGGTGAGGTAGATTCGCCAGGCAAGGTTCAGGATCGTGTAAACGATCGTCGCAACCGCCAGTCCAAGCACAACACTGCCTATCCAGAGCGGCTTCAGCGTCTGCGCGATGCCGTGGATCAGCCATTCCCAGGTCAGCTCGAAAGTGAAGGGCAGCTCTTCCATCCCGGTCAAGACTATTCCGTTTTTGTAGCCGGCGTAGAAGATGGGAGCTATGGTCAGCGGGTTGCTAAGCCATGTTGCCGCAACCGCAACCGGCATATTGACGCGCAACCAGACTGCCGCCAGAGCCGCTGCGATCATATGTCCCGGCATCGGCAGAAAAGCAATAAAGACGCCAAGCGCACAGCCTCGCGTCACGCCGCGGCGGTTGAACGACCACAATGCCGGATCGTGCAGCAATGCACGAAACGGCCGCAGGTACCAGTTCTCGTGGAGTGTCGCCGGGTCCGGAAGTATTTGTTTCAACTTTCGTCGGGACATTTGGATGCCGATCCTCGAGAAATAGGACTACCTTGCGACCCATGTCGCGAGGAAGCTTGAGCGGGCCAGACTAGAAGTTATCTCGCATCACCGCCAGTTTAAGTATGCGCCGTTCTGCAATTGCTTTCGCGCTCGGCGCGTTTTTCGCGCTGTGTCTCCCGGCAATGCCGTCAATCTGGCATTTGTTGACGATTTCGGCCGTATTGGTCGCGCTTGGATTGCGCTGGCGCTCGCTTTTCGTTCTTGCGTTCGTTCTCGGCAGTCTATGGGTCCTGCTGGCGGCATCGCAACGTCTCGCCGATCGTCTCCATCCGGCTCTGGAGGGCCAGGATCTGCGGGTTACCGGAACGGTTGTTTTCGTTGCCAATCCTGCTCCGGATTTCACGAGGTTTACGTTAGCGCCGGATACTCCAGGCCTGCCGCGCCGTCTGCGCCTGAGTTGGTACGGCGCGTCACAGGAGATTGTCCCCGGGGCGGTATGGCGCTTAACGGTACGTATTTGGCGCCCACACGCGATGCAGAATCCTGGGGCATCGGACTACGAGGCACAACTGTTCAGGGCGGGAATTGGTGCGGTCGGCTATGTCCGTGGCAAGGACGGAGTTCGCCTGTCCGATCAGTCTGGATGGCGCGGCGCGTTATGGCGTTTTCGCGGCGCAGTGGACGACCGGGTTGAAGCGGCGCTCGCCGGGCATGCCGCCGCGCCGGTCGTGCGCGCATTGATCACGGGCTTCCGTGACGACATCCCGAAACGCCTGTGGGAGACCATGCGCGCGACGGGGACGATTCACCTGATGGCGATATCGGGTCTCCATGTCGGTGTCGTGGCGGCGCTGGGTTTCCTGGTCGCTCGGCGGCTTGCCGGATTCCGCCGTTCACGGCGGCCATTTAATGCCTTGATCGCGGGGACCGCATGCGGGTGGCTACTGGCGGCGGCCTATGCCGCTCTGGCCGGTTTTAGCCTGCCGACGCTGCGGGCATTGATAATGCTCGGCGTAGTCGGGCTGGCATTCGGATCGCGCCGCGAACCGGCGCTGCTCGGCGGTCTTTGCGTTGCCCTGTGCATCGTACTTTTCCATGACCCGCTGGCAATGCTGGGAAGCGGTTTCTGGCTGTCCTTTGGTGCCGTCGCGGCGATTCTCTGGGGACTGGTCGTAGCCCGGCGCAGGCGCGGGCGACTGCGCGGTTTCATGTATGCCCAGGTTGCGTTGACATTGGTGCTCGCACCTGTGCTCATTCAGTGGCAGGGTGAGTTACCAGTCAGCTCCGTGCTGGCCAATCTTTTGGCGGTCCCGGTGTTTTCGTTTTTTGTCGTTCCCGGCGCGCTCGCGGGGGCTGCAATTTCCTATGTCGCGCCGGTCACCGGTGGCTGGATCCTGCACCGCGTCGCAGACGGGCTGCAGTGGGTTATTTCAGTACTGCAAACGCTTGCAGTAGCCCCGCTTGCGGTCGCGACACCGGGTCCGGTGGTGACGCTCGTGATGCTGGTTGGCGCCTTGCTGGTGACCGGCCCCGCGGCATTGCCGCGCCGCGGTATTGGCGCGCTGATGCTGGGTCTGCCGCTTTTCGGATTGGCCGCCAGGTTGCCCGACGGTGGCTTCGAGGTTACCGCGCTCGACGTGGGTCAGGGTCTGTCAGTCATAGTAAGAACGCGCCGGCACGCTCTTGTGTTCGATACGGGTCCGTCCTTTCGCTCCGGAGCAGATACCGCCGCGATGGTCGTGCTGCCGGTGCTGCGCGGTTTCGGCGTGCGCCAGCCGGATTTGTTGATCCTGAGCCATGGAGATCGCGACCACGTCGGCGGTGCGGCCACGCTCGTCAGGCGGTTTCCGAATATTCGCGTTCTCGGTTCACAGTTGCTGCCGGGGCTCGGGGCGATGCAGAGGTGTGTGCGCGGCCAACGCTGGGTCTGGGATGGCGTGGTATTCGAGGTTTTGCATCCGCCGCTGGCAATGCGTTTCGAGCGTGACAATGATTCGTCCTGTGTCGTGCGGATCGGCGCCGCGCCCGGGACGGTTCTCCTTACCGGAGACATCGAGAGGGCGGCGGAGCGGATACTCCTTGACTACGCCCCGGAGCTGGCAGTGGACGTGGTAATCGCTCCGCATCATGGGAGCAGAACTTCGTCCTCACCGGCTCTGGTAGCCGCAACACAGCCTTCCTGGGTGGTTTTTGCAGCGGCCAGCGGCAACCGGTGGGGCTTTCCCGCGCCGGGCGTGGTTGCGCGCTGGCATCGCGCGGGGGCCATCTCGCTATGGACAGGCCGCGATGGCGCAATCGGATTCCGATTCGTCTCTGGCCGTCCCGCAGCGCCCCGCCAACATCGGCAACGCGCAAGACGAATATGGCACGAACGGCGCTAGTCGGTTTGGGAGCGGCAGCCGAGTGCAGTATTATCGCGAGGTCCAGGTCATTGAATTCTTCGTTGGTACCCGATGTTTGAAATTATTAAAGCTGGCGGTTGGTTGATGCTGCCACTGCTTGCCTGCTCCGTAGTGGCAGCGGCAATCATCATTGAGCGGTTGTGGACACTGCAGCAAAAGCGCGTGTTGCCGCAGAATCTTACCTCCCGGGTCTGGGACTGGGTGCAGAAAAACCAGCTCAATGATGAGCATTTGCTGACGTTGCGCCGCAGTTCGCCGCTGGGCGAGGTGTTGGCTGCCGGGCTGATCAATCGCGACCGCGAGCCGCACGAGATTCGCGAGAGTATCGAGGATACCGGGCGCCATGTGGTGCACGAAATGGAGCGATTTCTGAATTCGCTCGGGACAATCGCGGCGATTTCGCCGTTGCTGGGACTGCTGGGAACCGTGATCGGCATGGTAAAGGTCTTTGCCGCCATTACCGCGCATGGCGTCGGTAATCCGTCAGTTCTGGCGGGCGGAATTTCAGAGGCGTTGATCACAACGGCCGCCGGATTGTCGGTGGCGATTCCCGCGCTTATCGGTTACCGCTATTTGCGCGGACGAGTCGAATCGCTGGTCGTGCAAATGGAAAAAGAGTCGATAAAACTCGTCGACCAGATTCGCGACGGCAAACTTCTCGGGGATCAGCATCAGTGAATCTGCAGGGGCGGCCGCGCGAGGAACCCGAAGTCAACCTGACTTCGCTGATAGACGTGGTACTTCTGTTGTTGGTTTTCTTCATGGTGTCAACCAGTTTTGTGCGTGAGGCCGACCTTACGGTGAAGCTGCCGCAGGCCTCCGCCGAGGCCGAAACGGTAGTCGAGGATACGGAGCGCCTCGTGCTGGTGGTGACTGCCAACGGCGAATACAGGGTTAACGACCGCGATCTGGTAAATACGCGGGCAGAGACTTTGCGTGAGGCAATACGCAAGACGGTCGGCGAAGATCGTGACCTTCCGGTGGTATTGCGAGCCGACGGACGGGCCAGCCACCAGTCGGTTGTAACCGCGATGGACGTCCTCGGCCGGATGGGTTTCGACCGCATCTCGATTGCCACCGTCAACGAGCAGGATGGCTCCTAAGCTTATCCCGGCTTCGTCGGTCTATCTGCGCCTGCTCGCCTATGCGCGACCCTACCTCGGTGTGTTCGTGCTTGCCGTGCTGGCAATGGCGCTGGAGGCTGTGAGCCAGGCGGCGCTCGCTTACCTGATCAGACCGATGCTCGATGACGGGTTTGTCAACCGCGATCCCGCCACGCTAAAACTCTTGCCGTGGGCGATTGTCGCCATTTTCCTGTTGCGAGGGCTGGGTGCGTTCGGATCCGCCTTTGGCCTGGCCTGGATCGGCCGACGCGTGGTCAAGGCGCTGCGGCGCGACCTGTTCGATCAATACCTTTACTTGCCCGCGAGTTTCTATGATCGCAGCAGTGCCGGACATCTGCTGTCGAAACTGACCTATAACGTCGAACAGGTCGCGGAGGCCTGTACACAGGTGATCACGATAATTGTGCGCGATGGCCTGACAGTGCTCTTTATGGTTGCGTTGATGTTCTCGATCAACTGGCAGTTGACGTTATTCATGATGCTTGTGGTGCCGCTGATCGCGCTCCTGGTGACCTTTCTGAGTAAGGTATTCCGGCGCTACAGCGGCCATATACAGACCAACGTCGGCGAGGTTACACGAGTAGCCGAGGAAGTCATCGCCGGGCAGAGAGTGGTAAAGATCTTTAATGGCCAGACCGCCGAGACGCAGGTCTTCGAAGTGGTCAACGAACGTAATCGTGGTCTGCATATGAAGCTCGCCCGGGTGCAGGCTGGCAGTGTGCCGGTATCGCAAATGTTGATGGCCTTCGGCATGGCGGGAATCGTCTATGTCGCGACCCTGGAAACGCTCCAGGTGAGTGTCGGCGAGTTTGGTTCATTTTTGAGCGCGGTCTTGCTGATGATGGCTCCGGTAAAGCGGCTGACGTCAGTAAATGTCAATCTGCAGCGCGGGATTGCTGCCGCGGAGAGCATTTTTGCGGTACTCGACGAGGAGCGCGAGCCGGACGTCGGCGAGCGCCCCCTCGGTCGGGCTCGTGGCGATATCGAATTCCGTAACCTCGTCTTCGGATACAGCGCCGATAAAGGTAACGTTTTGCGCTGCATCAATCTCCGTGTCGATGCCGGTGAGACGGTGGCGATAGTTGGCGCGTCGGGCAGCGGCAAGACAACTCTGGTCAGCCTGCTGGCGCGGTTCTACGAACCGCAACAGGGTGCGGTGCTGCTTGACGGCACCGATGTGCGCGAATACCGGCTCGCGGACCTGCGGCGGCAGGTGAGCCTCGTAAGCCAGGATGTCGTTTTGTTCAATACGAGCATTGCAGCCAACATTGCGTATGCCGAGAGCGGGGACGTCAGACCCGAGGACATAGCAGAGGCGGCGGCCAGTGCGAATCTCGCGGAGTTCATCGCTTCATTGCCTGCTGGCCTGGAAACCAGGATCGGCGACCGCGGCGTCCTGCTGTCCGGCGGCCAGCGTCAAAGAGTCGCAATAGCCAGGGCGCTGCTAAAGGACGCTCCCGTGCTTATTCTCGATGAGGCAACGTCGGCGCTGGACAGTCACACCGAGGCATTGATCCAGGATGCACTCGACCGGCTTTTGCGTAATCGCACCACGCTGGTGGTTGCGCATCGGCTTTCAACTGTTGAGCGCGCGGATCGCATCGTAGTGCTGGAGCAGGGCAGAATCGTCGAGACCGGTACCCACCGTGAATTGCTGGCCAGATCGGGCCGCTACGCGCAGCTCTATCGTTTGCAGTTTCGCGATCAACCCGGCCAATGACGGGGACCGACGTGGCGAGAATTTCCGGCCGCGAGCGACTGCGCGCGAAAATTGAAACCGCCCTTTCCGGTCTTTGGTACGGGACGGCGCGGCCGCCGCTGTGGGCGAGGCTGGGTGAGCGGCTGTTTCTGCGCATCGCCGCCGCGCGCCGCCGGCGTTTCATGTCAGGCGCCCGCAAAAGCCTGCGCATGCCCGTGCCGGTTATCGTGGTCGGAAATCTCACCATTGGCGGCACCGGCAAGACTCCGCTGGTTTTATGGCTTTGCGAATGGTTGAAAACTCGTGGTCTGCGACCCGGCATACTCAGCGGGGGATATCGTGGCAATTCCAGCCAGTGGCCGCGACGGGTCGGTCCGGAAAGCGATCCCGAAACCGTAGGCGATGAGGCAGTATTGCTCGCTCGGCGCAGTGGGGTGCCCGTGATGGCGGACCCACTGCGGACACGTTCGGCGGCCGAGCTCCTGAAAAGCGGTGTTGACGTGATTGTCTGCGATGACGGGCTGCAGCATTACCAGATTGAGCGCGATGTCGAATTTGTCGTAATTGACGGCGCGCGTGGATTTGGCAACGGCCACTGCCTTCCGGCCGGCCCGCTTCGGGAGCCGGTCGAACGTCTGACCGAGGCGGATTTCGTTATCGTCAATGGCGAGACCGGACTCGACCTTCGCGAGTGCCTGACGATGCGCGTTGCGCCCGTGGAGCTCCGCAATTTAGCGGATCCGAGGCGCACCAGACCGCTGAACGAGGTGAAGGGTTGGCGGGCCCATGCAGTTGCGGGGATCGGCAATCCGCAACGTTTTTTCGATACGCTGACGGACTTGGGTATCGATTTCGTTCCCCACGCATTGCCCGATCATGTAGAAATTGAGCCCGCGTGGCTTGAATTCGGCGACGATCTTGCCGTGATCATGACCGAGAAAGATGCCGTAAAATGCGAGTCCTGGGCCGCCCCCAATTTTTGGTTTGTCAGGGTGGCCGCGACATTCGAGCCGCATGTCGTGGAGGGACTTACGACGCGATTGGCGGCATTGTTACGAATTTGAGTTTGCTACGAGGCTTTGTGATGGATTCCAAGTTACTCGATATCCTGGCGTGCCCGTTGTGCAAGGGTCCCCTGGATTACGACAAGGCAGCTGCGGAGCTGATCTGTAAACACGATCGACTGGCGTTTCCGGTGCGCGACGGCATTCCCGTTATGCTCGAGGATGAGGCGCGGAAGATGACCGCGGCAGATAGCGACCAATGAGAGTTTTTGTCGTTATTCCGGCGCGTTACGCTTCTTCGCGATTGCCGGGGAAACCGCTGAAGATTATCGCGGGCAAGCCGATGATCCAGCATGTGTGTGAGAGGGCGCACGCCAGCAATGCCGATGAAGTCGTGGTGGCAACCGACGACGCGCGAATCGAAGCCGTTTGCCGCGAATTTGGCGCAACTGTCGCGATGACGGACAGTTCGCATGTTTCCGGGACCGACCGGATTGCCGAGGTCGCGGAGCGATCCGGTTGGGACGAACAGGATGTCGTAATAAACGTGCAGGGCGATGAACCGCTCATCCCGCCGTCGGCAATCGCCCAGGTTGGCGGGCTGCTTGTGAACGAGCCGCGCGCGCAGATGGCAACGCTGGGCACGCCGATCCACGATCTCGACGATTTTTTGAATCCCAACGTAGTAAAGGCCGTAATGGCGGAGTCCGGCAGAGCGCTGTATTTTTCACGCGCTCCTGTCCCCTGGCATCGCGACGGCGCGGCCGAGGGGATTGCGAGTCAGAGTATCTACGAAGGCGCGCTGCGGCATATCGGGTTGTACGCGTACAGAGTGGGGGCATTGCAGACATTGGCGCGTAGTGCCCCCTGTTTGCTCGAGCAATACGAACAACTCGAGCAGCTCAGAGCTTTGTGGTGTGGAATGTGGATCCAAATGGACATCGCGACCGAAACGCCGCCGGTCGGGGTTGATACGGAACACGATCTGGAGCGTATCCGCTCGTTATTAGAGGGGCAGCCGGGGTCGCATCAGGCGGGTGAGGGAGAGGAATGAAAATACTGTTTGTGTGCATGGGCAACATCTGCCGGTCGCCGACGGCGGAGGGAGTATTTGCCAAAATGCTGGCGGATATCGAACCGGAACTCGACGTGGAGGTCGATTCCGCAGGTACCCACGCGTACCACCTCGGGCATGAGCCGGACCGCCGGGCGCAGGCGGCAGCCATCCAGCGCGGAATCGATCTTAGTGGTTTGCGTGCGCGAAAAGTGGCGTCGCGCGATTTCGAATACTTCACCCATATCCTGGCGATGGACGAGGATAATCTGAGATTGCTGCATGAATGGTGCCCGCCCGAATTTCGCGGCAGGGTGCGCCTGTTTCTCGATTACGCGCCCGAAGCGGAAGTGCGCAATGTTCCCGACACGTATTACGGCAGCTCGAACGGATTCGAATACGTGCTGGATCTCGTTGAAGAGGCGAGTCGCGGACTGATTGAGGAGCTGCGGCGGCAGGCTCACAGCGCGTGAGCCTGCCGCGCAGGATTTGCTAGCTTTTGCCGCCGGGTTCGCCGGCTGCCGCGTTCTTGTCTTTGCCCTGGGCCTCGGTCGAAGGAATCGGGAGCGGTTTCTGTTCCTGTAGTGCTCCAGGACCATCGCGACGTTCGGCCGATGCAGAGGTCTGCGGAGGCGCCGCCGGGTTTGCTGGCGGGGCTGGCGGTGCGCTGGCCGGCGGTTTCGGCGCCGCGGCTGGTGCCGGCGGAATCGGCACGTTGGTGGATTGCGTTCTTACCTTGGTTTCGACTCGCGTGGCAACGGGCTCGGAGGCAGGCGCATCGGCCTGTGGCTTGCGCGCCGGCTTGTCCGGACTCGATTGGCCCTGAGGCTGACTTGCTGACTCCGGTTTGTCCCGGTCGCCTTGCACGCCAGCTGCTGACGACGAAGACGACTTTGGCGCCTTGGTTTCAGCGGAGCTCGGCTTTTCTCGCGTCGCAGCTGGCAGTCGAGCCTGCGCAGCCGGACGAGGTTTTTGCTGCGGCTCGGCGCTGTTTCCAGCTGGCTCGGCTACCGCTGCCCGCGCAGGAACATCGGCCTTTGGCTCTTTCGCAATTGCGCCTGGCGCAGTTGCGGTTTTGTCAGGCCCGGCCGCCTTATCCGCCGCCTTATCCGCCGCCGGTTGCGCGGTGTCTTGCGCTGACCTGGCCGGAGTGTCCTTTTGCACCGCTGCGCGCGGCTTCGCGTCATCGGATTTCTGCTCCGTACGGACGGCGGCCTTGGGTGAGGTGGTTTTGTCGCCGTTACTCGCAGGCCTAACCTCGGTTTTTTCCGTTACCGCTTCAGTGCCGGCTACAGCCGCGGTAGCAGGAGAATCCTGTGTTGCCCGGGCTTGGTCCGGAGACTTGCGTCTGCCACCGCGCGATCGGCGCGATCGCCGCGCGCCGCTGCGTCGTTCCGGTTGCTTCTGTGAATCGTTTTCATCCGCAGCGGTGGCCGGTTGATCCCCGGATTGTTCGCCTGTTGCGGACGGAGACTGCGCAGTTGCCGCTTCGGCCCGCTGCTTGCCGCCACCGCGTTTGCCGCGGCGACTGCGCCGTGACCGGGTTGGTTGCGACTCACCGCTGCCATTCTGCTTGCCCCCGGTGTCGCTCTTCTGGGCAGCGGTTTGGACGGCGCCCTTTTTGCCCTCAGTGCCCGCCGCGGTTTTACGTGCCGGCTTCTTGCGGCGCGAATCGGATCGGGGAGTTCGTTGGCTGTTGCTGCGGCCCGCACTTCTGGCATCGCCTTTTGTCCCGCTTTTTTTGCGTCTGCTGCGCGTGGCCGGTTTCTGTTTCTCCGGTGCCGCCTTTACGCTGCCCGAGCCGGTGAGTGACTGCCACATTTTGCGCAGCCATGCACTGAACCCGCTTTCGCTCGGCGTTTCCGGTTCCGGTGGTGGGACCGGAACAGGGCGATCCGGTACCAGATTGCCCACGGCAGGTTTCTCTGCGACGGGTTTGGGTGCGGGCATGCCCGATTCGTCTTCGTCTTCCTCGCTCTCGGTGGGAAGTTGGTAGCTGACTGCGCTGAATTCCGGCAGTTCCGCCTCGTCGTCACGAACCCGGCGAATCGAGTAGTTCGGCGTTTCGAGCTGCGGATTGGCGACCAGCCGCAGACTGACATTGCTGGCGACTTCAATGTTGTTTACCCACTCCCGTTTTTCATTGAGCAGATAAGTTGCGACTTCTACCGGTAGCTGCGCGACGACCATCGCAGTTCGCTCCTTGCGAGCTTCCTCGCCGAGCAACCGCAATACCGCCAGGGACAGTGACTCAACGTCGCGGATCACACCGAATCCACTGCAGCGCGGACAAACAATGTGGCTGGATTCGCCAAGCGATGGCCGCAGGCGCTGGCGAGACATTTCCAGCAGGCCGAATCGGGAGATGCGCCCGATCTGCACCCGCGCGCGGTCCATGCGTACGGATTCACGCAGGCGGTTCTCGACCTCTCGCTGATTTCGTTGCGGGCCCATATCGATAAAATCAATGACGATGAGTCCACCGATATCGCGAATCCGCAACTGGCGGGCAATCTCTTCCGCTGCCTCGAGGTTCGTATTGAACGCGGTGGCTTCGATGTCGTCGCCTTTCGTCGCGCGCGCGGAGTTGATGTCGATAGAGACCAGGGCTTCGGTGTGGTCGATCACGATGCTGCCGCCCGAAGGCAGGCTGACGCTGTGACTGAAAGCTGACTGAATCTGGCTCTCGATCTGATACCGGGTAAAGAGGGGTACTTCTTCCGCGTAGCGCTTGATTTTGCGCTCGTTATGCGGCATTACCCGCTCGACGAATTCCCGCGCCTGGTTGTAAACCGACTCGTCGTCGATAAGGATTTCGCCCACATCGGCGCTCAGATAGTCGCGCAGCGCGCGGATGATGGCGTTGCTTTCCTGGTATATGAGCGAGGGTGACGGGCCCTGGACCGCGGCGACCTTTACGGCTTCCCATACCTTTAGCAGGTAATCCAGGTCCCATTGCAATTCCTCCGGGGTGCGGCCAACTCCGGCCGTGCGAACGATGACTCCCATGCCCTCAGGCAGCTCGAGGGCCGCGAGAGAATCGCGCACCAAATCCCGGTCTGGTCCGGTGATGCGCCGGGACACGCCGCCCGCTCGCGGATTATTTGGCATGAGAACCAGGAAGCGGCCGGCCAGGCTGATAAAAGTCGTCAGCGCAGCACCCTTGGTGCCCCGTTCTTCCTTTTCGACCTGGATGACGATGTCCTGGCCTTCTTTCAGAACATCCCGGATGTTGACCTTGCCGCCCGACTCCGGCCGATTGACGAAATATTCCGGCGAAATTTCCTTGAGCGGCAGGAATCCGTGACGCTCCGAGCCGAATTCGACAAAGGCGGCTTCGAGGCTGGGCTCAAGGCGAGTTATTTTGCCCTTGTAGATATTGGCCTTTTTTTGTTCCCGGCCGGGCGCTTCGATATCAAGGTCATAGAGTCTCTGACCATCGACGATGGCAACCCGCAGTTCTTCCTGCTGGGTTGCGTTTACCAACATTCTCTTCATCGGCCCCTTCTCGCATGGCGATGCGCGGGGCTACATACCTTGGTGCCCAACCGACCCGTCGGTATCCACGGACCGCTACGACGCGGCCGGACACGGGTCAAAAGCCGAAGCCAGGTGCGTAAATGCACCTGGCACCGCTGACAGATTGCCGCCGAAAACTCGCGGCATGCCATTCGCCTCAAAACGGCGTTGGCGCTGTTGCGCAAGCGCTTTCGGCGCTTGCGCTTTCCAAGACTGCAGCCAACCGCAGCCCGATTATCGGGCTGGTGACAAACATTGCGGTTCCGCCCATTCAGGGGGGAACCGCCCCAAAAAATTCGCTGGCGGCGTGGGTCGGCAGTTTGTCGAATTCTCGCGTTGCGCCCGACGCCGCTGCGGTACTATAGCAACAGCAGCGTAGACCAGCAACGAAAATGACCGCTAAGCCTTTGAAAAATCGTAAAGACTCCTCCAATGTCAGCTATCATCGCGTCAGCGACGAGGAGGCCGGTCAACGCCTCGACAACTTTCTTCTGCGGGTCATGAAAGGTGTGCCGAAGACCCGTATTTACCGCGCGATTCGGCGTGGCGAGGTTCGGGTCGATGGCGGGAGAGCAGCGGCGTCCCGCAAGCTCGGTGCCGGAGAGGCGGTACGATTGCCGCCGTTGCGGCGCCCGGAGACCGAGGCGCCCCGTTCCCCTGACGCCGCCAGAAAGGCGATTCTGGGGCGGATTATTTTCGAGGACGAGCGCTTGCTGGCTATCAACAAGCCATCCGGGATGGCAGCCCATGGCGGTAGCGGAGTGAGCTTCGGCGCTATCGAGCTGATGCGTCAGGCTCGCCCCGATCTTGCTTATCTCGAGCTCGTTCATCGTCTCGACCGAGAGACGAGCGGTTGTCTGTTATTCGCCAAGCGCCGCAGCGCATTGCGCTCCATGCACGAGCGCTTGCGGGAAAACGCGGTCGAGAAGCGCTACCTCGCGTTGCTGGCTGGACGCCTCGATACCGGCGAAAGGCGGGTAGATGCCGCTCTTGTAACCAACCTCCGGCGTAGCGGCGAGCGGATGGTCGGCGTAGATCCGGACAACGGCAAGCGATCGGTTTCTACCTTCAGGCCGGTGCAGGCCTATCCCGCCGCAACTCTGGCGGAGGTCCGGATCGAGACAGGCCGCACCCACCAGATCCGCGTCCATGCTGCACATATCGGTCACCCGGTCGTGGGCGACGAAAAGTACGGCGATCGAGCGCTAAATCGCGATTTTCGCAGGCTCGGGTTGAAGCGGATGTTTTTGCATGCGCAATCGCTTTCGTTCGAGCGCCCGGGTGGCGGCGAGACTTTGTGTATTAGTGCTCCGCTGCAATCGCAATTGCGAGAGTTACTCGATCGGCTCGAAGCCGGTGATGCGGGCGGGTTACGGTAAGGCGAAACCGCTTTTGCGCAAAGCGCGCGACAGCCAGATCAATGGCAACCCGATCAGCCCGGTCGGATCGCGGCTGGCAATCGCGTCAAACAGTGAAATTCCAAGCGCCTCGGCTTTGAAGCCGCCGGCGCAATCCAAAGCCGGTTCATTGGCAATATAGCGATCGATTTCTGCGTCGCTGAGTTTGCGAAATTCCACCCGAGTCTCATCAATGTGGTGTTGCTCGGCTAGCGGTGGCGGATTTGAGACGCTAACTGCAGTAAAAAACCGGACCTGGCTGCCCGAGCAACGGCGCAGCTGGCGCGCCGCGGCCTCTGCCGTCAACGGCTTGCCGAGAATGCTATCGGCGACGCTGGCGACCTGGTCGGAACCAATGATTGTGGCGCCGGGAAACCGCTCGGCGAGTTTTGCGGCTTTTTGCCGGGCCAGGCGCAAGGCCAGTTGTGGCGGCGATTCGCCTGCCAGTGCTGCTTCGTCGATGTTGGCTGCGGCCTGGGTAAACTGCAGTCCAAGACGCCGCAGCAACTCGGCCCGATAACTCGAGTTCGACGCCAGGATCAATGGTCGGGGCGGATTGACCAAAGCGATGCTCACGCGATGTCCTTGCGGTGGATACGGTCGCACAATTGTACGCATGCGGGACCTGGCATGGGTGGCTGAGATAAACCGCATTACTATCAGTAACTTGGTTGAGAATGAGAGTTTTGACCCGATTCTGACAAAAAGTTATAATTGACCGCTTATGTCGGGAACTCTCACCGAGCCTGTCAGGATTTATGAGCTCGCCGCCAGAAGCACGGTGGTTGACGAATTTCTCGATTTCTCGGATCTGCCACGACTCGCAGCGATTCTTGTGCCTGAGAAGGTCGAGGACTGCAGCGTGCGGGTTGAATTGGTCGTGTCCCGGGCAGACGAATCGGTTGCGGTCCGGGGTCACCTCGAGGCGGCGTTGGGATTGCAGTGCCAGCGCTGTCTTTGCCCGATGTTGTTCCGGGTCGATCACGATTTTTGCTGGATGCTAAGCGAGACCGAGACGCGGCCGGGGACGCTGCCGAGCGAGTTTGAAGCGATCTTGCTGGAGGATTGCCGCGCCGAGGGGATTGCGAGAGGAGAGGGTAGGGATACGACGCTGAAGTTGGCGCCCCTGCTCGAAGACGAGTTGATGCTGCAGGTGCCATTTGCGCCGACGCATGACGAGGAGGCCTGCAAGGCAACTGGCGACGCCTTTGCGGCCCGCCCCGTCGATGGCGAGACGGCGCACCCGTTTGCAGCGCTGGCTGCCCTCAGGAAAAAACCGGACTGATCGTTTCGAATTTCGAACTTTGATTTATTTTTGGAGTACAGCACGATGGCCGTTCAGAAAAACAGGAAATCATCGTCGAAGCGGGACATGCGACGCGCGCATGACAGCCTCGGCAAACCGGCGCTTTCGATTGAGCCGACCAGTGGTGAGACTCACCGCCGCCACCATATCAGCCCCGATGGTTACTATCGCGGCCGGCAGGTAATCAAGCCCGTCAGCGAAGAAGAAGAAACCGAATAGCTCCGCATGCCGGCGCCGACTTGCCGGCTCCGTATCGAGAACGAAATGC
>PKUM01000130.1 GCA_002868855.1 Chromatiales bacterium
ACCTATCCGGTCAGCGTCAAATCCGGCAAGGTTAGGATCAAGCTCGGATAGACATTTAGTGTCGGCGGCCGTCGCGGTCAGGTGGCGCTGCAACGGCCATTCTGCCGTCGGCAACAAAATCGCCGGGTTGCGTCGCCACCGGATCATTGCGCCGACCGTTTCGGTTGCGGTCGCCGCGTCTGTTTCGTCACGGTAAAAAATGCAGCTTCGCGAAACCCCGCGTGACAATCATTGTCGACACACTTATGCCTCGATCCGGTTAGTCCGGGTCACGCTTTAACCGCACGCTCCGGAGACAGTGCCCAATGGCTCGCAAAAACCTCTCTTTCCCCTCATCGGACGGTCATCAGCTGTCTGCCATACTCGACTTGCCGGACGCGCCGGCCCGGGCTTATGCATTGTTCGCGCATTGCTTTACCTGCTCGAAGAACCTCAAGGCTGTCACCAATATTGCAAAATCGCTGAACGACGCCGGAATTGCCGTTCTACGATTCGATTTCACGGGGCTCGGTCAGAGCGAGGGTGAATTCGCGGACACGAATTTTTCGAGTAACGTCGCCGACCTTGTCGCGGCAGCCAGTTACCTCGAAGAACATTACCAGGCCCCGTCTATTCTGATCGGCCATTCGCTCGGTGGAACTGCCGTGTTGCAGGCGGCCTTCGACATTGCGTCGGCCGTCGCAGTGGCAACCATTGGATCGCCGTCGCACCCGGCCCATGTTGCCGCGATGTTCGAGGGAGACCGGGCCGAGATCGAATCCTGCGGACAGGCGACCGTGCAGCTCGGAGGCCGGCCGTTCGTGGTAAAGAGACAATTCCTGGAAGACATCGAACGGCACGCCCTGCCGGAGAGCATTGCGCGCCTCAGGAAAGCGTTGCTGGTGATGCACGCGCCTCTCGACGACATAGTCGAGGTCGACAATGCCAGCGAGTTGTTCGTCCATGCAAAGCACCCGAAGAGCTTTGTCAGCCTCGACAACGCGGATCACCTGTTGAGCCGCGAGGCCGATTCGCGCTACGCGGGGCATGTGCTCGCGGCATGGGCGTCGAGATATCTTCCCGCCGCCGATGCCGCGATGGATGCAATCGCCGCGGACGATGACGCAACCATTGCCCGAACCGCCGCAGACGGATTCAGAACTGATATCGTCGCGGCCGGGCATGCGCTGGTCGCGGACGAACCGGCGCGCGTCGGCGGAACGGGCCTCGGCCCGTCGCCGTACGATTTACTCGGCGCCGCGCTTGCCAGTTGCACGACGATGACCCTGCGCATGTACGCCATACGCAAGGGGCTCGATTTGCGCGCCGCAACGGTGTCGGTCCGCCACTCCAAGGTCCACGCCGAAGATTGCGCCGACTGCGAAACTGCCTCGGGCAAGGTTGACGAGTTCCAACGGGAGCTCACGGTGGAGGGGGACCTGAGCCGGGAGCAGCGCCAACGCCTGCTCGAGATCGCGGACATGTGCCCGGTTCATCGAACGCTTCACGGCGAAGTGCAAGTCCGCACAAAACTGAAGGATTGACGACACCGCGTTCGCGTCCGGCACGAGTGGCATACCGTCCGTTGCATAGTGCGCCGCAACGACGCCAATCGCGGACCGCACCGGCGCCGCCGGTCGAGAGAGCCTTCCAGCTCTATTCGGCCTCGCCCTCGATTTGCGCCAGCCTTTCACGCTGCCAGTCATCGGTGGCGGGGTTCAGCGGCAAACTGATGGCCACCGCCTCCTCCGCCTCGCTGTAGCTGCTCGCGAAACCGAGTTTCTCCGCCAGACGCAACATCGGCGCATTGTCCGGCAGGACCGTGCCGCGCAAAACCAGCACCCCGCGTTCGCGCTCGTATTCGATCATTTTTCCAAGCAACATCCGGCCAAGGCCCTCACCACGCATTTCATCGTCGACGATGACCGCGAATTCGGCGCTGACATTGTCGGCGTCAGCCCACGCGCGCACGACCCCGAGTGTTTCAGCGACGCCCTCTTCATTGGGTGCGGTCGCGATAAAGGCCATCTCACGCGCATAGTCGATCTGGGTCGCCTGCGATAACTCCTGGCGGGTGAAGCTCGAGCGCGGCTGAAAGAAACGGTAACGAATCGTTTCGGGGCTGAGCCGGCTGACAAACGCGGCATGCGCCGGCGCGTCTTCGGCGCGAATCGGCCGCAGCAGCACCTCGCGGCCGGAGCGCGCCAGGGTCGCCGCTTCCTCGAGGCGACCCGGATAGGGGAGGATCGCGGTCTTCAGCGGCTCACCCAACTCGATTTTCGCATCCAGCGCCAGAACTCCATCGGCGCTGGCACTTAGCGGATTGATTTCCAGCGCGGCGATGGTCGGCACCTCGACGACGAGTTGGCCGAGACAAACCAGCATCCGCGCAATTGCGTCACGCAGTTGTTCCGGATCCTCGCATACGTCGTCAAGCGCCCGACCTGCAGCGGTCGAGTCGATCAACATCCGCGCGAGCGCCCGGTTCAGGGGCGGCAGACCCACCTGCCTGTCTCCGGCAATGCGGCGCGGACTGCCTCCCGATCCGAAAAAAAGCAGTGGTCCAAAAACTGCGTCACGGGTTATTCCCATGCTGAGCTGAACCGAATCGAGTCCGCGCCGAATGCGTTGCAGCTTGAACCCGCGCTTTCCCTGTCGCGGATCGCGGCGCTCCTCGGCGGCAGTGAGGTCGACAGCAGCCGCCTCCAGCTCGCCGACGGACCCGAGATCCAGGGCGACGCCGCGCCCGTGCTCGCACGTATCTCGAAAGCCGGCGAATGGCCTGCACACGGCGTCGGAGAGAATCTTCAGCGCGAATGGCGGCACCAGTCCGGCCGCGACTTCGCGCAGCTCACCAGCATCGGCGACGTAGTAGCTTTTGGCCGCAGGGATGCCCGCGGCTGCAAGCACCCGATCGCACTCCGGGTCGCTCAACAGTGTCCGGCCGGCGTTGACCGCCTCCCCGACCATCGCCCACACCGCCGCCGTCTGACACACGCGCTCGTTGGGCCCGGGCAATGGCGGCACCTGCGCGAGCTCTGCCTGGTTGCGGCGGTATCGCACCATGTGCATAAACGCGTCAACCGCCTGTTCAGGCGTGTTGAACGTCGAGATGTCGGCCTCGTTAAACAACTGTCGTGCCGGTTCTGCACTCTCCTGCCCCATCCAACAGGTAATTACTGGTTTAAGAATCTCGTTGGCACTCGCGATTGTCGCCTCGGCTGCGGGCAACGATGGCGCCGCCTGCGTCGGCACATGCAACACCAGGATAGCGTCGACCTCCGGGTCGGCTCGAAGAATGTGAATTACCTTCGCAAACAGCTCCGGCGTCGCATCGGCCTCCAGATCAACCGGATTGCCGTCGGGCCAAACAGTACGCAGAACGTCATTCAATGCGTCGATCGTCGCTTCCGCCAACCGTGCGAGTTGTCCACCGCTCAAAACCAGCCGATCGACGGCCAGCATGCCCGGACCGATACCGTTACAGACGATGGCAAGCCGCTCGCCGCGCAGACGGCGCATCCGCGTCAGGGTTTCGAGCGCAGCGAAGACTTCGTCAATACGCTCGACCCGCAACACGCCGGCCCTGCGCAGCGCCGCATCGCAAACGATATCGCTGTTGGTCAGGCCCGCGGCTATCGCCTCCTCGGGTTCCTGCGACACCGGAACGCGCCGGCTCTTCATGACCACGACCAGCTTGCTGCGCGCCGCCGCGCGCAACGCCGACATAAGGCGAGCACCGGATTGCAGTTTTTCGAAATGGATGAGTATTGCCCGCGTGTTCCAGTCGCCTTCGAGATACCCGAGTACATCGGCGATATCGATGTCCAGACTTTCACCCAGCGTCGTCAGGAGGGAGAAGCCCAGCCCGTGCCCTTTCGCCCAGTCCGCTACCGCCAGCCCGAGCATGGCGGACTGGCCGACATAGGCGACGTCGCCATCCTCCACCATCGTATTGGCGTAGCTCGCATTGAGATCGTTGCGCGGCACAACGACTCCCATGCAATTCGGCCCCATGATGCGAAGGTCGTGAGCGCGTGCAACCTCCCACGTCGCCTCCTGCAAGGTCTTGCCACTCGCGAGGCGAAGACCCAGCAGGCTGTGCGCAAACCCGATGGCGCCGGATGCGACCGGCGCCGGTGTTGACAGGCCTCCCATCACGATCAGCACGGCGCGAACGCCTTTACGGCCAAGCTCATCGACGAGTTGCGGAATCGTCGCGGGCGGCGTGCACACTATTGCAAGGTCGGGGGATTGCGGGAGGTCGGCAATACGTGAATAGCGGGGTAATTCCAGAATGGTATCGCCGCCGCGCCGGTTGACCGCCATAAGCTCGCCCGGAAACCCGGCTGCCTGGAGGTTGCCAAGCACCGTGCCACCAAGGCTGGGGACTCGTTCCGAAGCACCAATGACGGCGATGGACCTCGGATCGAAAAACCTTCGCATGTAACGCGTCGTCATCGGATTCGATCCTTCCCAGCGTTACCGACACGCGCGTTTGCGTGGAGGATATTTACCTGCTCACACATACTTACTTCAATTTATTCCGCGCGATTCGCTTCCATCACTCTAGCCTACCGCGGAAGCAGTTTCCCGGCGCGGCGTCGGGTTCGCCGGGGAACGACCGATTCGGAGCCGACGCGCCTACCGATCTGCCACGCCGCTAATCGTCTGGCTGCTCGCGGCCTCCAGAACCTCGACCAGCGGATCGCCAACCGAACCCGACGGCGGCCGGATTCGCAGATAGGCCGACAGCGTCGGGGCCACATCGACAGTGTGCACTCTACGGACCACGGTCCGCGGCTGCAGCCGCGCTCCGGCAAATATGAGCGGCACGAAAGTATCGTAACCCCACGGCGATCCATGCGTGGCGGCGACCGTCAAACCATCGAAGTCGTTAATAAACCAGTTGGGCTCGAAGACGATGTACACATTGCCCGAACGTTTGTTGTGATAGTTATTCGCTACGGCACGGTAAGGGTCGGTATCCGGGAAATCACCCCTTGCCAATGCAGAGCTGGACACCGCGAGGGACACGCCGGGAAAAGCGGAAAGTTCTTCTACCACCGCGTTTTCGAGTGCCTCGATGTCGATCCGTTCGTCGTCAAGAACGTCGTCGCTTAGATAGACGTACGGATGG
>PKUM01000154.1 GCA_002868855.1 Chromatiales bacterium
AGACCGGTCACGGAGCTCCTGGCGTACCGCGCCGAGTGGACCGAATTTCGGTACGGTCTGTCGGTGGGTCCACCCCGGAGCTCGCCGCCGCCGATGACGTATGAGCAGTTCGCGGACCGTTACAACGTCGATCCCGTGGAGAGCTTGTACGGCTGGGAGGATGACTTCAAAGAGTTCGAAAAAACATTCGACTGGGACGCGAAGGTCAACTGGGAAAACGAATTCTTCTGGGAAACCTGGATGGAGCGCGACGCGCCCGAAAAACTCGCCTACGAACTCCTCAGAGATCTCGATCTCGGGCCGCAGCTGGCCGGCCCGAATGCCGTTGGCGAGCTGAAGGTGGAGGAGGGCTCAACGATGGTCAGCACCTACTGGGACGTCGAGGCCGCCGACGATATCTCGCTGAGCCTGCTGCAGGAACGGCTGAACGCGCTGAAGACCGGCGTGAAGATCGTGATGGCGTGAGGATGGAGGACTCGGATATGAACAGCGCAAAGCAATGGAGACCGGTAGCTCGGGATTAGCTCGGCGGCGACGCTTCAAGAAGCGCTACCGCCCCGAGCTGCCCGATGTGCTGCCGCAGCCGATTGGGGCCAATCAGGCCTGGTCAGCGGGCTTCATGAGTGATGCGTTTTACGACGGACGTGCCTTCCGGACCTTCAGCGTCATCGACGACTACAACGGCGAAGCGCTGCGGATCGAGATCGACGTATTACTGATCGCCGAACGGGTCATCGGCGTGCTCGATCAGCTCATCACGATTCGGGGCCGTCCGGAACGCTTGCGTGCAGTAGCGGCCCGCTCAGCCAATACGCTCCCGGCCAGGAATCAACGGTCGGCCTTGTACGTACAAGGTTCAGGCGCGGATTATTGACGGAGAATTGCTTCTAATAGGCATGGGCTTGGATTGCCATGGCGGCAGTGCCCACAAAACGATTGGCTGGAAGAGTCGCCGTTGTGCAAATGAGGTAGTCAAACGTCAATAGGGGGTATTTGCATTACTAATACCCTTTATTCGAGTTTTTCTTCGGAAAGCGGGAGCCGGAAAGGGGGTAATTTTGTGATAAAGGGGGTAAAATACATCTTTTATTACCTCTTATCGCCGAAGAAGAGTCCGTACGAATTCACCTGCTTTGCGAATTTGTCGCACTCCCGGCGGATGGTGAACAGCAATGCCCTCCCTGAAGCCCGAATTTCTGAACGCTCTTCGCTACAGCAATGACGACCTCGCCACGCTACGGCGCCTGGGCGAATGCCGGGGAAAACAGCAACTTTATGTCAAACAGAGGCCGCAGGCGCTGGAGCAGCTTCGCAAGGGGGCCCTGATCGAATCGACGGACGCCTCCAACCGGCTCGAGGGGATCACGGCCCCGCCAGACCGCATGAAGGCGCTGGTCGAACAGACCGCCGAGCCGCAAAACCGCTCCGAGCAGGAGATCGCAGGTTATCGCGAGGCGCTGGAACTGATCCACCAGTCTGGCCCGGACATGCAGGTGACAACAAACGTCATACGCCAACTTCACCAGCGCATTTTCCAGTACATGCCGCAGGACGGCGGACGCTGGAAGTCCGTCGATAACAAGATCGTCGAGAGAGACGAAACCGGAGCCGAGGTCCGTGTCCGGTTTGAGGCAATGTCGGCGGTTGCGACGCCGCACGCGATGGAAGACCTCGTCGTTGACTACGGTCGTGCGATCGATGACGGCGAGGACAGCATGATCGTGATTCCGTTGTTTGTCCTGGATTTTCTTTGTATTCACCCGTTCCGTGATGGTAACGGCCGTGTGTCGCGTCTGCTGAACCTGATGTTGCTCTACCACGCTGGTTACGAGGTGGGCCGATACATCAGCCTGGAGCGTCTGTTCGAGCAGTCGAGTCAAAGCTATTACGAAACGCTGGAGAAGAGTTCGCAGGGTTGGCATCAGAGCCGGCACGACGTGATGCCCTGGCTAACTTACTGCTGGGGAACATTGATTCGCGCGTACGGCGAATTTGAGCAACGCGTCGGCAAGGTCGATGCCGGTCGGGGATCGAAATCGGAACGGGTCCGCGCAGCGATCGGGCGCAAAGTAGCGCCGTTCGGCATCGCAGATATCGAGCGAGAGGTCCCGGACGTCAGTCGCGAGACCGTCCGGAATGTACTGCGCGAGATGAAGAAGGATGGCCGCGTAAAGACAACAGGCCGGGGTCGTGGCTCGAAATGGGAGCTGATCGGCTAGCTGGATCCAGGCTCTTGCTGAGAAGCATTCTGTTCATATGGCGTTGCTACCGCAGGTAAGGGGCCCCTTTCTCAGGTCGACGTTATCTCCCCGCCGGGGGAACATCCAAGGACTGCACGATGCACGACAGGCATGGAAAATTTTCATTGGGCAAAATTTACGTTGTCGAGTGGCCTGATGCGGTCTTGAGATGAGTTTCGCCCCAAGTGTTTAAATCCTCTCGAATCACCGACTTGAGAAATTCAGACGCGACATCGGAATCGATTATTTCATTCTTGAGTTGATCCGATACCGTTTTTTCACAGTCCGATTGATTTTGTGCCCTCGATGATGCGCAATTGACATGTTTGTCCAGCGATTTTTGCGCCGACTTGGATTCAAAAATGACCTGTTGAATCTCGGTTGCAATCATTTCTTCCACAGAATCAGATAGTTTTTTGAGCCGCGGATCATCTAGATTTTCGAACCCCGGTATTAAATTAAAAAGCAGCTTCCCTAAATTCCATGAGTCGATCAGATCCCAGATCCACCGAACGCCGATTGTGGCCTCCGCTCGCTCCTCTATTTCCAGTGTGCCGAATTTAGTGTTTATCAGTTTCTTTGCGTCGACGACGCCCTCTCCCATGTGTTTGACGGAGTACTGATCCGGTCTGTTGCCGGATTCGAACAGGGCCTGGTAGACCGATTCGGTTTTTCGCCAATCGTTCCAGGCGCCCACACCCTCAATCTCAGGCCTGTTTAGTTGAAGCCACAATGCCGCTGCCGCCGCCACCTGTGGCGTGGAGTGAGAGGTGCCAGACCCGTCCAGCGCGACGGCGTTGTTTGTGGAATTGGAGGGCGAAGAGTGGAGGACATTCGGTGCATAGGCGGCCACTGCGCTGTCTTTCATGACCGACGCCGGGCCGTAGCTGCCTCGCATGCTCCAGGAGAGGAGAGTGTCGCCCCATTGCCAGAATTTGAGTAAGCAGAAATAGCACGGGGCTTTTCCATAGCTCTTCTTCTTCTCCGTAATGCCAGCGACGCCGATTACGCGGTTGTATCGGGCAGGGAAGGCGACAGTACTTGGGGTTATCGTGAAGCCTGTGAACGGAAACACGAAGAAGTCACCGGTCGCGGCAAACATTGCGACGCCTTGGCTGTAAGCTTTGTTGACGGCGGTTCGCTGGGCGAGGGACGGAAATCCGCCGGCACTGATTGTGATGACGTCGACGCCACTGTCTGCGGCGCAGCCGATCGCGGCGGACATCTCGCTTGGCCAAAAATGTACGACCGAGTTCTTCGCAATTTTGTAACTGATCACGCGCGCGTAAGGGTTTGAGCCTATGAAGTCGAAGTAGTTGTCATCGCCATTGTCAATTCTTGCTTTGCCACCGGCGAGCGTAGACAGGGTACGTGCGCCATGGGTAGGTTTGTCCTTGGACTCGCCGGTATAGGGTGTGTCGCAGCCCCCCGAGGTGAAGTCCCGAGATCGTTTCTGGTCGAAAAACGTTGGGATAAAGCTGTCGTTAGGGTCATAGCCGGTGTCGAGATGGGCAATGGTGACACGGGATGCGTCTCCAACATCCGCGATGGCCTTAATTGCCTCGGCAAGACCGGTGTAGCCGTCGTCTCGATGCCAACCGGTCTCGCGACTCGGCCAGACTTTACTCGGGTAGTCGACAATAGTTGCCTCTGTCTGAGCGGCAAGTGCACCCGACGCGCGTGCGCCTGAGGCTCCCGCCTGTTTCGATGAGTTTCGTCTGCTCTCCAGCTTGGCCGCTCGTTTTTCGAAGCGCCGGTTAACGTACGAAATGTCAGGCTCAATCAGCCTGGGCTTCACCGCAATATCACTGAGGATTATCGGCGATGGAGATAGAAGTTCCCGATATGCTGCGTCCCATGGCTTTATTTCGTCCTTGCTCGTTTCGCCGGATCCGAAATTGAGGGTTTTGAGATTGATATTGCTTGTCCGACGCCAGACAAGATCTGTGTCCGCATCGTCGATAGGGATTTCGCGAGCGCCCGAGGCGGCGGGACTCTTTTTTGCCAGCGACCGGAACAAATATGTGTGGCCTGACGCGTCGGTTAGTGTGGTGATTTGCGATGCGGCAATTGCATAAACGAATTTGCCAGAAAAGCAGTAATTTGAGTCAGTGGGGCAGTCTTCCGCAATCGCGTAGCCCGTCCTCGCCAATGTCGCAATCAATAAGACTATCCGCGGCATCATGACCCCAACTCCCTACATGACTAGTGTTCCAATTAACAACTAGTAGACGGCAGAGAATTCTGCAAGGTGGTCTAGTCAGACCATTTTTCTTGGCCGTTGGCTTAGAGTTGTTGGCGGGTCCAAATTTGGTGTGCTGGCTCATCTCCTGAGCCACACCCCTGCGTAAACTGCGATTCCGGGCCGCTGTCGGCTGCGGAAGGGCAGGAATCTATCGATAAACAGGGGGTGACGCGATGAGCGCGATCTCGACGACGCTTGAGAAACTGTCGGTGGGTCAGACCACCGCCCACAACAACATGGCATGGTTCCCGTTGCTGGATGTCGCATCGCCCGCCGCCGATTACCTCACCCTCGACGAGGCACTGAACCAGGGTTCTGCCCGCGTCACCGAGGTGGACGAGGGCGGCTCGGTGCCCGAGCTGATGTTTAGCAACGAATCCGCCCGTCGCGTGCTGCTGCTCGATGGCGAGGAGCTGGTCTGCGCGAAGCAGAACCGGGTGCTGAACATCACGATCCTGGTCGGCGCCGGGCAGAAGCTCACGATCCCGGTCTCCTGTGTCGAACAGGGCCGCTGGGGCTACCGCTCACGCGATTTCTCCTCCGCCGACCGGGCTATGTATGCCCGGGGTAGGGCGCGCAAGATGTCGCAGGTCTCGGCCTCG
>PKUM01000108.1 GCA_002868855.1 Chromatiales bacterium
GCGATAGCGGCGCTGCAACGGGGCCTCGAAATCTATCCCGACGACGTCGACGCATCTCGTCAGCTCGCCTGGGAACTGGCCACGGCTCCCGACCCGGGCCTGAGAGATGCGGTCGAAGCGCGCCGCCTTGCCGAGTTCGCATTTGCGAAAAACGCCGGCAACCCGCTTGCCAGCGATACCCTGGCCGCGGCCATGGCAGAAAACGGAATCTACACCGAGGCCGCGGCGTTGGCGGAAACCGCGCTTGGGTTACTGCAAGATAATGAAGACCAGCTACGCGGCGAAATTATCGAAAGACGCGAATTGTATCTGGCAAACAAACCGTACCGGCAGACCATCCCGCAAAACTGACCGCGTAATCCGAAATCTGTCTTGTCTTTGCGCGGTCTTTTTCTCGCCGTCGACGATCGCCTGAGCCCGACCGCGCGAACCGGTCGGGTGCAAACGGCACGGCTGTCTACAAACCCATAGCGGTTTCGGCAATCAGCATGTCCACGACCGCATTGAGTGCCTCGCGGCGATCAGCGCCTTCCGCGACATGACTGTTGAATACTTCCAGTTGGCGATGCGAACTTGTGCCGTTATCCAAAATTCGTAACGCGTTATTGACGTCCTCGCTGCATCCGAGCGAGGTGGCATCTTCCTTGATCATCTCCAGCAGTTCGTTCATCAGTTCGCGGACCGGAAGTACGCGCTGGCGCGCGAGATCGATCATGCCCTCGTCGAAGCTGTATCGCATTGCGCGCCAACGATTCTCCTCGATGAGCATGTCGGCGTAGTGACGCCACCTCTGGTTCTGAGAACGCAGCCGATACAACATGCGCAGGATGCAGACGATTAGCGCGGTCAGTGCGATCGCATCATCGATACGCGTACACACATCCATCACCCGGGTCTCGAGCGTGGGGAACCGCGCACTCGGACGCAGATCCCACCACAGTTTGGTCGTATCCGCGATCAGACCCGCGTTAATCAGGACCTTCACATGGCGCTCGTACTCTCCATAGCTGTGAAATCGCTCGGGGAGCCCGGTGCGCGGCAATGCGCCAAACACCGTTAGCCGATAGGATTTGAGTCCGGTGTCTTCGCCGCGCCAGAACGGCGACGAACAGGACAAAGCGAGCAGATGCGGCAGGAAGTAGGTCATCTGGTTAAGCAGATCGATGCGCAATTCGTCGTCTTCGATCCCGACGTGAACATGCATACCGCAGATCAGCAGTCTCCGCGCCGCTGCCTGCATTTCCCGAGACAACGACTCGTATCTTTCCTTGGGTGTGTATTTCTGGTCGAGCCACTGCCCGAACGGATGTGTTGAGGCTGCGATCGGCGCAAGCCCATGACGGCCCGCAACCTCGACGATCACCCGCCGCAGCTTGCTCAGATCGTGCCGCACTTCCTGCACATTGCGGCAGACTTTGGTCCCTACCTCTATCTGCGAACGCAGATATTCGGCGGTGACCCGGTTTTCGCAAAGACGCCCGGCCTCCTCCCATATCTCCGCGGGCGGATCGCGAGCAAGATCACGCGTCTCGCGATCGACCAGGAGATATTCTTCCTCCACACCCAGCGTAAATGACGGCGCATTCAGGCTCATATAAGGTTCTCCCTATCCCGCGGACGATAAAGGTCGTCGTCAGCGAGGATATCCGCTAGCACTTTGCCAAGTAGCCGCGCCCACTGGGCGACACCCTCCGCCGAGCGCACCAGGTCCTGCCGAATCTCGATTGAAACGCAGGGCAATCCGGCTTCCTCACCATGATGATCGATCGTGAAATCGGCCGGATGTTTGCCCGAGTACGGTTTATTGTCGCCGACCACGACGCCGCTGTCGCGCAGTCTGTGGATCAACTGCACCGGAATGCGCGGATCCTTGTCCCACAGCACTCCGATCTCCCACGGCCTCGCCTGGCGATCATAAAACGGAGTAAAGCTGTGAATCGCTATCAGCGCAGGAGTCAGCCCGTTCAATCGGTATTCGTCGAGTTGCGCTTCTATTGCCTGGTGATAGGGCCAGTAAATTTCCTGTTCGCGAAGCGCCTTGGCGGCGACATCCAGATCCCGGTTACCCGGCACGATGTCACCGTCACTCACTGCCAGGAATGCAGTCGGATCGTCAAGCGCGCGATTGCAGTCGACTACCAGCCGCGAAAAGCCCGCAAGCACAGCGGGCGCATCGAGACTTTGCGCGAGGCTGCGAGTGAGATCGCCGGCTCCGAGGTCACAGGCTATATGCCGATCGAGTGCGGCGTCGGGCAGACCGAGGTTGGCGAGGGTGGCCGGGATCGCACGGCTGGCATGATCGCACACCAGCAATACCCTGGCGGCGCCACCCGTATTGACTGTTTCATACGGCGCCGGGTCGCCCGGCACAAGCAGCGCCGACCCGGATCGCAATCCGACCGGGTCGCCGTGAACGTCCGTCTGCGATTTCGAATTCTTGTTTTGCAAGACGCGACCAGTGGCAAGCACGAGACTCGCCAGAGCTTAATCTGCACCACGGGCCGCTGCAAGCATGAACGGACCGGGTTGCCGCGGCGCATCCGGGATGCATGTGACGCCGCCTCGCCCGCCGGGCGCTCAGGCTAGCCGCAATGAACTGCGACGCAAACGCCGGCTGAACCGGTCGAAGTCTTTTACCGGCTCGGGCCGGGCAATATAGAAGCCCTGCGCAAAATCGACTCCAATGTCAGACAATTCATTGAGAATTGCCCGGGTCTCGACTCTCTCCGCGACAGTGCGGATGCCAAGGGCTTCGGCAACCTGACTTATCGCTTCGAGCATCCGCCGATCGACATTATCGGTGTGAACGTTGGCGACAAAATGGCCGTCAATCTTCAGATAATCGACCGGCAGGTTCTTCAGATAGGCGAACGAAGAGAGGCCGCTGCCAAAATCGTCAAGCGCGAACTGACAACCCATGCTTTTCAGTTCATGCATGAAGCGAGCCACGTTGCCGAGATTCGCGATCGCCGCGGTCTCGGTTATTTCGAAACACAACGCGTGCGGCGGCAGGTGTTCGGCCGCGATCTGTCGAGCCACGTCTTCCAGGAAGGATGCGTCGCTCAGCGAAGTGCCCGAGAGATTTACCGCCAGCGTGTAACCCGCTTCCCCGGACCCGTTGCGCGAGCGATCGGCCAACGTCAACGCCTGCTCTATTACCCAGCGGTCGAGCGTCGGCATCATGTTGTAGCGCTCGGCCGCCGGGATAAAGGCGGACGGCTGGATCAGCTGGCCGTCCTCGCCACGCATCCGCAACAACAATTCGTAATGGCCACCGAAGCCCGCGTCCGTGTCGACCGGAACAATAGGCTGAAAAAAAAGTTCGAGCCGATCACGCTCGATAGCACTGGTAAGTTGCGACACCCACAACATCTCGCGATGATGGGCATCGCTGTCGCTGCTCTGGTAGACATGTACCCGGTTTCGACCGGCTTCTTTCGCGGCATAGCAGGCGACATCCGCCGCGCTCAGCACATTGGACGAGGTCTCTGAATTCGAATCGATCGCGACCATGCCAATGCTGGCGCTTACATTTATCGCGCGCTCCTGCCAGTTGAAACGCAGCGCTCGTACCGCCTCGCACAACTGTTCAGCGACCCGCATTCCCTTCTCGAGTTTGCAGTGCTTCAGGAGAATCCCGAATTCGTCGCCACCCAGGCGCGCCACGGCATCGGTGCTTTCAACGCCGCCATGCAAAACACCGGTTATCCTCTTGAGAAGCTGATCTCCCGCACTGTGGCCGCACAGGTCATTGACCACCTTGAACTGATCGAGGTCCAGGTAGAGCAACACGTGGCTGGAATCCCTGTCACCGCGGCTATCGATCAGCGCGTCATCAATGAAGTTCTCGAACTGGCGCCGGTTGATCAGCCCGGTCAGTTCGTCATGACTGGCCTGATAGGACAGCTGGCGCCTCAGACGGCCATCCTGGCACATGTCGCGGAACACCATCACAGCGCCGACGATGGCGCCCTCGCGGTCGCGAATAGGTGATACGTTTTCGTGCACCGACAACTGCTGCTCATGACGATTGACGATAACCGAATTGTCGCTGAGTCCCAGACTGCGGCCCTCGCGCAAACACCGCAAAACAGGATTCTCCAGTACCTGGCCAGTCAAGCGACTGTGCATCGCAAATATCGTATCGACCGCGGCACCAGAGGCGCGCCTTAGTTCCCAATCGAGCAGCGTCTCTGCCGCCGGGTTCATGTAATCCACCCGACCGTCGGCATCGCAGGTAATTACCGCATCCGCGATCGACTGCAGTGTGACCTGCGCTCTCTCCTTCTGCTCGAATACCGCCATTTCCGCGCGCTTGCGCTCGGTGATGTCGGTAATCGTTCCCTCGTAACTGCTGACTTTACCGTTCTCGTCATAAACGGCGCGGGCGTTTTCAATAACAACGATTTCGCGGCCGTCCTTGCAGCGCAAGCGATATTCGAAATTTCTGACACTGCCATTGCGGCGCAGGCGGTCGAATAAAGTAAGCCGATCCTCCGGGTTCGCATACAGGCTGGAGAGATTAACAACCGCCCTGAATTCTTCCTCGGAGCCGTAGCCGAGCATCTGGACCAGCGCGGGGTTTGCGGAAATCAGGTGGCCGTCGGCACAGGTCTGGTAGACGCCGTCGACAACTGTCTCGAAGAGACTCCGGTAACGAGCTTCACTCTCGCGCATCGCTTCTTCGGCGCGGCTACGCTCTATCGCAATTGCCGCAAGCCGGGTCATACGCTCGATCAGGTCATGTTCGCATGAGGACGGCTCGCGCGACTCGCCATGATACACCGCAAACGAACCGAGGACAGCCTGTGAACTGGCAACGATCGGGGTCGAACAACATGCCTTTAGCTGGTGCCGTTCCGCCAGTTCTCCCAGGTCGCCCCACGCAGCCGATTCGGGAATATTCTGGGTAATGCTCTGGTGGCCATGAAAAATCGCCCGACCGCAATCGCTGCCGTCAGCCCCGATTTGCGAACCGTCCAGATATTGCGCCAGAGATTGCGGCAGACTCGGTGCCGACATCAGTCTGAGACAACGTTTATCGTCATCAACCAGATAAACCGAACAGC
>PKUM01000218.1 GCA_002868855.1 Chromatiales bacterium
CGCGTTCACCCCAAACCAGGTAGAGAGGCTGTTCGCGACGGCTCGCGAATTCGGACTTAGGGTCAAACTCCATGCGGACCAGTTGAGCGACAGCGGCGGCGCCGCGCTCGCCGCAAAACACCGGGCGCTGTCTGCCGATCACCTGGAATACTGCAACCAGAATGGCATCGACGCCATGGCTGCATCTGGGACGGTCGCAGTGCTGCTTCCAGGGGCGTACTACACGTTGCGTGAGACCACATTGCCGCCGGTTGCGGCGCTGCGCTCAGGCAACGTGCCGATCGCAGTTGCCACTGACTGTAACCCCGGCACGTCGCCGCTCTGTTCGATACTCGACGCGATGAACCTGGGTTGTGTCATGTTCGGCCTGACCCCGGCCGAGGCACTGCGTGGCGTGACGGTCAATGCCGCCAAGGCGCTCGGTCTCGATACGGATCGCGGCACGCTGCAACCCGGCAAACGCGCCGATTTCGCAGTCTGGGATATTACCGTTCCGGCAGAGCTAAGCTACTGGTCCGGTCGCCGTCTGCTTTCTCAACGCGTGGTTGACGGTGTCGTGATCTGATCGATCGCTTGCGGTTTAGGTCATCGCCCCGCTCCGAATTGCGGCCTCCGCCGCTTGCGCTGGAGTGTCATAGGTGACCGATCGCAAGGCGTTGTGTTAGCTTCTAATGCCTGAAAATTTGCGGCCCAAAGTTCGTCGGATAGTCAAGGACCGGATACGGTGGCGGAGACAAACGATAAAAAAGCACCCTCCGCGGCGGCGCTGCAACCGAGCAAGACCCAGTCCGGGGATCTCGTCGTGGCATTTTCCGGCGACTGGGAACTCGGCCAGACTCTGCCCGAGACCCGGTCGGCGCTCGGTGCGATCGCGTCGTTGCCCGCAGGCGGTCGTATCAAATTTGACACGACCGCTCTCGGCGGGTGGGACACCGGGCTGATCGTCGCGCTCTCCAGAATCGAAGAGAGTGCCAACAAACACAATATCGAGATCGACCACAGCGGCCTGCCGGAAGGGGCCGCGAAGCTACTGCACCTCGCATTTGCGGTAGGTGAGCGTTCGGGCGCAAAACGATCCGACGAAAAAAGCAGCCTCGTCATTCGGATCGGCAAAGCCACCTCGCGTGCCATCGGCAACCTGAAATCGTCGCTCGCGTTTCTCGGCAAGTTTATGGAGTCGCTTGGACGTTTCTTCACCGGCAAGGCCAACTATCAGCGCAACGATCTTTGGGTCACGATGCAGGAAGCGGGCGCCGAAGCATTGCCGATAGTCGGGCTGATCAGTTTTTTGATTGGTATCATTTTTGCATTCGTAGGCGTAATCCAACTCAACAAGTTCGGCGCAGGCATTTTTGTCGCCGACCTTGTGGCAGTGGGCATGGTGCGGGAGATGGGCCCAATCATGACCGGGATTATCATGGCCGGACGCACCGGGGCTGCGTTTGCCGCCCGCATTGGCACCATGAAGGTCAATGTGGAAGTGGATGCCCTGACGACACTTGGCCTGGACCCGATGGATTTTCTGGTGCTGCCCCGGGTCATTGCACTTGTGCTGATGTTGCCGCTGCTGACGATCTATGCCAACGCAGTCGGTATCCTGGGCGGCATGATGGTGTCGTTGTCGATGCTCGATGTCAGCGCGACCCAATACTGGGTCCAGACCAAAAGCGCCGTGACTATCGGCAGCATCGTCACCGGGCTGATCAAGGCCACGGTCTACGGAATCGTCATTGCCATTGCCGGTGTCAAGAGCGGGCTGGAGTGCGGAAGCAGTGCGCAGGCCGTCGGCACGGCAACGACATCCGCGGTCGTGTCCGGAATTGTCTGGATTATCGTTTCTGCATCGGTGCTGACGGTAATCTACATTACACTGGGTGTTTGACAATGATCTCCACAGATACCGAAGCTCCGCAAATCGAGGTCCGCGACCTGACGCTGGCCTACGGCAGCTTCGTGGTGCAGGGCGGCCTCAATTTCACCATTCCGCGCGGCCAGGTTTTTATCATCATGGGCGGCAGTGGCTGTGGCAAAAGCACTGTGCTGAAAAGCATGATTGGACTGAAACAACCTGCCAAAGGAGAAATACTCTATCGTGGAGAGAGTTATTGGGATACCGACGATGACGCCCGCGAGCGCCTGATGCGAAACTTCGGCGTGTTATTCCAGCAAGGCGCTTTGTGGAGCTCGATGACGCTGGCAGAAAATGTCGCGCTGCCGCTGGAACAGTACACGGCGCTCGGCACAGACGAGATTCACGACGTATGCAGGCTCAAGCTTGCATTGGTCGGGCTCGCCGGTTTCGAGGATTATTATCCGAATGAAATAAGTGGCGGCATGCGCAAGCGCGCCGCACTCGCGCGGGCGATGGCACTCGACCCGGACATCCTCTATTTCGATGAACCGGGGGCGGGCCTGGACCCGATAAGTGCCAAGCTGCAGGACGATCTTATTCTCGAGCTGCGTGACAGTCTCGGCGCCACTGTCGTCATCGTCACCCATGAACTGCAGAGTATATTCAACATTGCCGACAACTGTGTCTTTCTCGACCCGGAGACCAAAACCCAGCTGGCGGTAGGCGATCCCAAGGAGTTGCGCGATCACAGCGAGATATTCGCAGTCCGAAATTTCCTGAATCGGGGGACGCTTACGCCGCCCTCCGTATCCGATGACGAGCCGGCGGCCAGTGCCCCGGCCGCGAACTGAACAGGGCTTAGCTGATGAGCAAGAAAGCCAATCCCGCAATTATTGGTGGCTTCGTAATCGGGGCAATCATTCTGACGGTCGTCGCGCTGCTGGCTTTCGCCGGCGGCCGGTTGTTCGCTGATACTGACACGCTCGTGACCTACTTCGAGGGCTCGTTGAGAGGGCTGAGGGTAGGCGCAAACGTGACCTTTCGCGGAGTCAAAATTGGCGAAGTGACCGATGTCTCGGTGACTACCGATGCAAGAACCCTGGAGTTCAGCATCCCGGTGATCATCACGATAAACAATGACAAATTCGTCGTCGTTGGCGGTGATGATGTGGAGAATGAGGACGACCTGCAGGATCTGATTGAGAACGGCCTGCGTGCTCAACTAAACGTACAAAGCATGGTCACCGGTCTTCTCGAAATTGAGTTGGATTTCCACCCCGGCTCGGAAGCGGTCTATCGCAACAAGCTGCTGACCGACTATCGCGAACTGCCGACGGTTCCATCAACGACGCAGCAACTGATGGCGCGACTTCGAAAACTTGCTGAGGATTTCCAGCAAGTCGATTTTCAAAAGTTGATGGCCAACATTGCGGATTCCGCCGAAGGCATCGATCAACTCGTCAGCTCACCGGAGCTGCAACAATCCATTGCCGGTTTCGAGCGCTTGTTGAACTCCGACGATACCCAGGCACTCGCGAGTTCGCTACGAAAGACACTGTCCAACATCGATGCCACGATGGCGAGCGCTCGCGAGCTATTGGACGACACAGACCAAGGCCTCGAACCGGTGATCTCGGAGCTTCTCGCGGCACTGGAGGAAGTCGGCAATGCGGCCACGAGCGCACAGCAGACATTGAACTCAATTCGCGAAGACCTGACCGGCCAGTCGAATACGTATTTCCGGATCGCGAATGCACTGCAGGAGGTCGAGAATGCCGCTCGTTCGTTCCGGATTCTCACGGAGTTCCTCGAGCGTCATCCCGAGGCGCTGATACGCGGCAAGCCAGACCCCTAGGAGAACGAAATGCATCCCTTCCAACGGACGAATTCCGGACTGCTGCTGCTCTTTTTGCTGCTGTCACTCGGCGGCTGTGTCCGCGACACGAAGCCGGCGAATTTCTTTCTGCTCGGCCCGACCGCACCCCCCGCAACTCAGCGGACTCAGGACCCTATCGTTCTGGTAGGGCCAATCGCGATGCCGCACCATCTCGACCGCCCGCAAATCGTCACCCGCCATGCATCGGGCCGGATCCAATTCGATGAGTTTGCGCGCTGGGCGGAGCCGCTCAGGCAGACGGTTCCCTCGGTCGTCGCGGGCAATCTCAGTCAGTTGGTCGGCAGCGAGCGAATCGTGCCGTACCTCAACATAAAAACGACCGAGATCGATTACCGCGTGGTTGCAATCATTTCGCGCTTCGATGTCGATGACTCCGGCCAGGTATTGCTGGATGTGAAATGGTCTCTGGCCCGCCCGGCTGAAGAAACTCACATTTTCGCCCGTCAATCCACCTATCGGGGTGATGCAGGCGGCGATAACAAAGAGAAACTCGTGGCAGCGATGAACTCGCTGCTGTTGCGCTGGAGCGAAGATATCGCCGACGAAATCCGACGCCGCCAATCGACGGAACCCTGATACGGGTGCAATTTTGATCCGGCGCCACTAGCGCTCCCTCGCAGCATTGCTAAAATGGCGCCGCGCCCGCCCGGGCGCCGTGTGTCCATTTGGGAGTAAGTCCTGTGCCCGTTTTCGAATCGACCGCTTTCGACGATCACGAACGCGTCGTGTTTTGCAGCGACCGCGCCTCCGGCTTGCGCGCCATCATCGCCATTCACAGCACCGCGCTCGGACCCGCCGCAGGAGGTTGCCGGATGTGGGCATATGCCAACGACGACCTGGCGATCGTCGATGCGCTGCGGCTATCGCAGGGCATGAGCTACAAAAACGCGATGGCCGAGTTACCGTTCGGCGGCGGCAAAGCCGTGATCATCGGCGATCCGGTGCGGAACAAAACACAGGCATTGCTGGAGGCCTTCGGCGCCTATGTCGACAAACTCGGTGGCGACTACGTCACGGCTGAAGATGTCGGGATGTCGGTCGCGGATATGGAAACGGTATCGACTCAGACTCGCTACGTAAGCGGCCGCAGCCAGCACAGCGGTGCAGCCGGTGGCGACCCATCGCCAAAGACCGCCTATGGCGTATTCCTCGGCATCCGGGCAGCGACGGCATTCCGTCTGGGTAGTGAAGATCTTTCCGGAGTGCGGGTTGCAGTGCAAGGTCTCGGCAATGTCGGTCGGCACCTGTGCGGTTATCTGCACGACGCCGGAGCGAAGCTGTTCGTCGCCGACATACATAGTGACAGGAC
>PKUM01000286.1 GCA_002868855.1 Chromatiales bacterium
CGCGTCGGTGCCGAGACTCGGCATTGGGAGGAGGGGAAGTGCCTGATTTTCGACGACAGTTTCGAACATGAAGCGTGGAACCGCAGTGCGGAATTACGCGCGGTACTTATCGTCGAGGCATGGAACCCGGGGCTTAGCGGGGTCGAACGCGAGGCGATTGGCCGGATCATTGCCGCTTCGGAGAGCTTCAACGCGAAATGGCAGCCGTGACTGCGGCAGGCGCCGGCGCAACGATGTCAGAAATCGCGGACCCGGCAGCTTCCGCCGCAGGCAGTGCGGCTCAGCCGCTGGCCGGTTCCAGCTTCATTGCGAAGGTGTAGCGCGGTGCCAGGCAGATCTTGTTGGGCGGTCGCCCCGCGTGCCTGATCGCGCCATGGAATACGACCAGCCGGCCGGGTCGCGGGCTTGCGACGAATTCGGCATCGCCCTGCTTGCTGAAAAAAAGTGTCTCGCCACCCCATTCCGGATCCCATTCGGTGCAGATGTACCACAGCGCGGTGAGCTCCTCCGACTGTGGCAGGCAATCGGTGTGGGAAAACAGCATGTCGCCAAACGACGAGTAGTTGCAGTACGAGCGGTACATGTTCCAGGTCGTGCCGGGGGCGTAGTCCGCAACTGCAGCGAGTGTCGCGTTATAGATCGGCATGTTCCGTGCCGCATCGAGCGGGATGTTGACGACCCAATGCCGGTACTGGCGGGTGTCGGGCCGTGCCGATTCGCTGCGGGTGAACGCGCTGTTGTTGAATCCGTCCGCCATTTTTTTCAGTTCGACGGCGGGTAACAGGTCGTCGTAGACACTGATTTTGCGTTCGTCGACGTGCCCGTTGCGGATTGCCGCTGGCGGGTTTTTGTTCATGGCCGGAATACCCCTGAAACGATCGGCGCACAGCCTAGCACAGCGCATGAATGGTGCATCATCGCATCGGAACCCGGTTGGCACGGCACCACAGCGTCGCCACCCATTTCTCGCCGGTCACCACCGGCGTCCCGGCGTGCAGGCTGCGCGGGTCGGGTGCGCCGTCGCTGTCGCAATTGGCGAAAAGCAGCCCTTTGCCAGCCTGTGCCGTTACCGTCAGGCCATCCTGGCCGAGACGCGGAAACGCCGTGGCGCCACCGGCCGCGACGGCATCGAGATAAACAATCAATGTATGCAGCCGTTGTCCAAGCGCGCGCAGGGCAGGCTCCTGATTGTCCAGCTGCACGAAATCGTAATGCGGCTTGTACTCCTCGCCGGGAAAGTAACGCAGGATCGCGAGCGGTTCGGTGTGGCTGAGTTCGTACCCTGCAGCTTTGGCCAGGCGTCGCTCGATCCAGCCAATCGCCGGATCCCTGAGCGTGCGCAGAAAGTTTGTCTCGCTGCTGGTGCGCAGACTGACTGCAACCGAAGTCCCGCGGCGCGGATCGATAGTATTCGACGGCAACAGATCCGGCTCGGCGCGCAGCCGCAGGTAATCGCATAGCTCGCGGTCGAGGAGACCGTGGTAGCAGGCGATTCGTGGCGATTCATTCAGCACTTCCGGATTCGGCAATGCCGGGTCCGGCCAGCTGGCGTCATTCAGTGCCGGCGGATCGTCTTCGGTGTGGGCGGTCGGCGCACCCGGTTCCGGTTCCGTTTCCGGTTCGAGACCGAGACCTGCCGCGATGCGACGGCTCACCTCGAAACTGCGGCCCGACAATGCGAACAGATCGCGGGCAAGGGCGGTATCGGGGCGGGTGCCGCGTCCGGCGATGACCCGGAGGCCACCGAGATGTGCCGCTATCGGGTCGCCGAGAGTCGCCGCCCGCAGCAGGCATCGGGTCGCGAGCGCATCGCGAACATGCTCCTCCTCGCTCTGTCCGAGGATTACCGCCAGCACTCGCAGTGCTTCCGGATGCCCGCTGCGCGCGGCGAGAGCCAGCGACTCGATGCCTTCGGTGGGCGCGAAAGGTACCCCCCATGCGCAGCATTTCAGGCGCGCAACCTCGTAACATCCCTGCGCGGAACCTGCGGTTGCGGCGCGTTCGAACATGGCCAGTGCCTGTGCCGGATCCGGGCTGGATGCGGCCCCGCTCAGGAAGATTCGACCCAACGCCAGCGCGGCCTGTGGGTGGCCCGCGTTCGAGCTTTCCTGCAGCCAGCGCAGCGCACGGCGCGGCTTGTCGCCATGCAGGTAGGCCATTCCGAGGCGGAACTGGGCGAGCGCGTCGCCATCACGCGCGAGCGCCCGCAGGCGCCTGTCGCGCGTCACGTCCATCAGCGCGCCTGGCCGTCCGGGGTCGCGCTGCGCTCGCGGACCCAGCTGTTTATCGCCACGGTAATGCGGGTGCCGGCGCCCTGGTAGGGCGCGACTTCATGAAACAAGTAGGACGGAAAAACGATGAAGCGTCCGGGAGTCAGCCGAAAATTGAGGCTTGCGACCCGGAATGGTTGTTGCAGCCGGCTGTTGCCGGCATCGAGGAACATGTTACCCATGCCGCGCGGGTCGAGGAAGCGCAGTATGCCGCTGTCGCTGCTGTCGTCCGCGGCATCGCCCGGATCGACACAGTAGACCCCTGACCACGATGCCATTGGATGATTGTGATAGGTCGTATAGCCGCCCTTGCGAGTGATGTGAAACCAGGTGTGGTTGATGATTTCCAGACGCGCGAGTTCGCCACGGTCATAGCCGTTCAGGCTGGCGATCACGTGGCCGATTGTATCCATGCAGAAGCTGCGCAGTTTCTGTACCGGTTGCTCGGTCCAGCGGAACAGATCGAAGTCACTCTCGAAGAGTCCGACCTTTCCCGGTGTCATGTACGGGTTGCGGTACTTGTCGCCCTGCTGCTCGCGCTCGATGAACAGGGTTCGGAGCTCGTCGTTAAGCGTGCCGGCATTTTCGAGATGCGCCTCGAAGAACGGCGTCGTGAAGGCGTTGATCAGTTTCGGTGCTGTGGCCATGGTGGCATCGCCGCGGGGAATCGGAGGATCGATGGAAATTGTCCGCGTCCCGGCAGCGAAGATCAACCGCCAGACGCAAAAGAAAAACCCCGCGGATGCAAGCATCCGCGGGGTCAATTGACGTCCGGAGACGTCGTACTTCTGTATCAACCGGTCTGAATCAGAACCGGACGCTCAACCGTGCATATGGGAACCGTCCAGGCACCTCATACAGCGTCGGGTCGAAGCTGTTGGCGAACGCAGAGTACGAGATCGGCGGATCCTTATCGGTGACGTTGTTGACACCGAGCGTGATCCGGCTGTTGTACCAAGGCGTGTCGTAGGTGACCTGCACGTCGTGGTACGTGGTGCTACCCAGCGTGTTGGTACCTTCCGAACCGTCGAAGTAGTACTCCTCGAACGGCGAGGAACACAGATCCAGAGCGCTCAGGCTGTCGTCATCGCCGTCGGACGAATCGCCACAACCCTCATCCTGGTGATGGATGTAACGCATCTGCCAGCTGGCGCCCCAGTTGCCGTAGGCCCAGGTCAGGTCGAGGTTCGACTTCCAGCGCGGGAAGCCGACGTCACCGAGGTTCTCACCCTGGTACTCTTCTTCGTTGCCGAAGCCGTCATTGACCTTGTACTCGTCGATGTAGGCAGTATCCCACGCGATCTTGAACTCGCCGAAGCGGGTCTCGGGGAACGTGTACAACATCAGGAAGTCGATACCGGATACGTCAGTAGAACCGATGTTGACGCTGGCGTTGAGCAGGTCCGAGATATCGCCGGTCTGAGCGCGAGTCACGAGACCACAGAAGGCCCGGTTCTCCTGGGCGTAGCAGCTGTTCAGGATCGTCTGGGCGCCCACCGGAGTAATGGTGTCTTCCAGCTCGATCTTGTACCAGTCAACATACAGCGCGAAGTTCTCGAGGAAGCTCGGGGTGTACACCAAACCAAAGGTGTAGTTGTCCGAGGTTTCCGCCTGCAGGTTCGGGTTGGAGCCGACCGTGATACGGATCTGGTCGTTGGCCTGGTTGTAAGCCGCCGGCACGCCGTCGGCCTGACAGTTGGCCTGGGTGACCGCATCCTTCGACTGCCAGTTGTCACAGGGGTCGGTGATGCTCGGGTACGAGTCACTCTGACCGCCGAACAGCTCGGCAACGTTCGGCGCACGGAACGCTTCAGAGACGGTGCCGCGGAGCAGCAGGTCGTTGAAGGGTTTCCACTTGACGCCGTACTTCGAGGTGGTGTCGTCGCCGAAGGTGCTGTAGTCCGTGTAACGCCACGCGGCGTTGAACTCGAGCGTATGGGCGAACGGCAGGTCGGCCAGAACCGGGATAATGATTTCGCCGTAGGCTTCCTTGACGTCGTAATCACCCTTGGTCGGGCTACGGGAGTTACCCGAAGTCTGACCGGTGGCGATAATGGCGTCAGGCGTATCCGAGCCTTTCTCTTCGCGCCACTCGTAGCCGATCGCGGCACCGAGCGGGCCGGCGGGCAGATCGAACAACTCGCCGGAAAGGTTCGTCAGGAAGTTCTGCATCTCGTAGGTGTTGGAGTCCTGCGCGGTGAACGTGACGTAGTCGATCTGTGCCTGGTCGATCGTGCCACTGCCGTCAGTGCCCTGACCACCAAACCAGTTGAACGGTACGCAACCGTCGGCGCCGGGGAGACCGTTCCAGCTGCCGTCGCCGTTCACGTTCTGCGAACCGACGCAACCGGCGAGCGGGCCCATGGCCTTCTGCACGTTCGTGGTGTTGAGCAGGCCAGCGGTCTGGTCGTTGCCGTCGCCTTCGCCGTAGATGTAGTTCACATCCCAGTCGAAGTAGCGGTTGAACGCATCGAAGCTGCCCTCGAAGCCGCCGCCGATACGGAACATGTCGACGTCCTGCTCGAAGTTACGGCCGCCGGCTTCCTTCATGCGCCGCTGCAGACCCACGTACTCGATACCGCCGTTGCTGTCGGCGGAGCCGAGCGGTGAGATTTCCTCACCCTGCCACGGGTTGTACGGGTTATCTGCACCGATCGCGCCGGTGGCTGAGGTGTACCACAACACCAGCGGGGTCGGGGCAAGGTACTGATCCGACTCACGATGGTGGTACAGCGCCTCGGTCACGAAGTTGATGTTGTCCGTGATCGCA
>PKUM01000329.1 GCA_002868855.1 Chromatiales bacterium
GCGATCGACGTCACCGACGTCATGCATCCGGACAACAAACAGATGGCCGAGCGCGCCATTGCCGCGATCGGTCTGGATGTCGGCGGAGTCGATTTTCTGACCACCGACATTGCCGACTCCTATCGCGACACCGGAGGCGCTATTTGCGAGATCAACGCCGGTCCCGGTTTTCGTATGCACGTCGCACCGAGCGAAGGCGAGCCACGCGACGTTGCCGGCCCGGTTATCGAGATGCTTTTCCCTGAGGGCACACCGGCAACGATCCCGATCGCAGCAATTACCGGTACCAACGGCAAGACCACGACATCGCGCATGCTTGCCCACATCATGAAGATGGCCGGGTACACGGTCGGCCTGTCTTCCACCGACGGCGTCTATATCGACGGTCAGCTGAGTGTCGAGGGCGACATGACCGGACCGGTTTCCGCGCGCATTATCCTGCGCGACCCGTCAGTCGATGCTGCGGTTCTCGAAACCGCGCGCGGCGGCATGCTGCGTAGCGGCCTCGGTTTTCGTTCATGCAATGTCGCCGCATGCCTGAACATCAGCTCCGACCATCTCGGTCTGCGTGGCGTGGAGACGCTGGAGGAACTCGCGACAATCAAACGCCTGCCGATAGAGGTTGCCACGGACGCCGTCGTACTAAACGCCGACGACAAGCTCAGCCTCGAGATGGCCGACCATACCGAGGCGGAGACAATTTGCTACGCAACGATGAATCCGCACCATGCCCTGGTCCGCGAACACATTCGTGCCGGGGGCCGGGCGGTCGTGCTGGAAGAAGGCATCAACGGCCACATGATCACGATCTATGACGACGGTCATCACATGCCACTGCTATGGACCCATGTCATCCCGGCAACGATCGAGGGACGAGCATTGCACAATGTGCAAAACGCGATGTTCGCCGCCGCACTGGCCTACAGCATGGGCATCAATCTCGAAAACGTCCGCCACGGCCTGCAAACATTCAATACCAATTTCTTCCAGGCTCCGGGACGACTGAACGTGTTCGATGAACATCCGTTCAAGGTCATTCTCGACTATGCGCACAACCCTGCAGCGGTCGGCGCAATGTGCGATCTGGTCGATCGCCTTGAAGTCAAAGGCAGGCGGATCCTGGTTCTGGCGGGACCGGGTGATCGGCGCGACCAGGACATCGCCGAAATCGGCACGCTCGCAGCCGGCCATTTCGATCATTACATTTGCCGCAGCGATGACAACCCTCGCGGACGCGATCGTGACGAAGTGCCACGGATGCTGAAAGACGCGCTGCTCGCCGAAGGGGTAAGCGAATCAGCCATCGATATGATTGCTGACGAACAGCAGGCCACAAACGCCGCGCTGGAAATGGCGAAACCCGGCGATCTGGTCGTTGTTTTCGGCGACACGATCAAACGCACCTGGAAACAGATCATCTATTTTTCCAGCGAACGCGGCAGCGAGGAAAATACCAAGACAAGTACTTTCAAACTGCCGTCTCTGGCCGACCAGTTCAGCCTCGGCGAAGACGTGCAGCTGATCCGTGACGAACGCGGGGTGCGGATCGCCCGCGAGGAATCAGATTGATGCGGCGACGGGCATGAATCGCGGCCACGGCCATGGCTGAACTATTTGACTCGCGCAGACTGACCGGTCCCAGCGCGCTCGGCGACCTGCCGGGTGCGGTCATCGACGTGCGACTGGACGCAACCGAGATTGCGGAACTTGTGCCGCGCTGGCAGACCGAAGTGCGAGTGCTGCTTGACGCCGTCGGCTGGACCGACTCGACGACGTCGGTGCGAGAGGTCGTCGATGGTGTAAGCCTCGCGTTTACCGCACCCATGGACGCCCTGTATGCCGCCACGGAACTGAACGAGCTGGCACTGCAGAGAGCAACCGCGGAGACTCGGGACCCGGAGGCGGACGAGGCCGAGCTTGCGCGCGTTCGTGACGCCATCGCCAACGAGGCAAAACCGGCCCTGCTTGCCCTGGCCCGTGCGGCGGTTGAAAACAACACGCCGATGCTGAGCGACGATGACGAGGTTTCCCTTGGATTGGGCGTGCGCAGCCAGACCTGGCCGGTGAGCGAATTGCCCGATCCCGCCACGCTCGAGTGGTCGCGATTCGGGCGGATTCCAATCGGACTGGTCACCGGCACCAACGGCAAAACCACAACCGTGCGCCTGTGCGCGTCAATAGCACGTGCCGCCGGACACTGTGCGGGCGTATCCACAACCGACGGCATCTGGATCAACGCGGAACGTCTCGATGCCGGCGACTATTCCGGTCCCGGCGGTGCGCGCAGCGTGCTGCGCGATACACGCGTGACCGCTGCAATTCTCGAAACCGCGCGCGGCGGCATGCAGCGTCGTGGGCTCGGCGTGACCCGGGCCGACGCCGCGGTAATTACCAATATCGCTGCCGATCATCTCGGCGAATTCGGAGTTGGCAACCTCGAGGAACTGGCCGGGATCAAATGGATAGTAACGCGCGCGCTGGATGCCGACGGGACATTGATCCTCAATGCGGAAGACCCGATTTTGCGCAGGCTGGCACAGTCGTACGATCAACAGCCGTACTGGTTCGGTCGCGACAGCGCCGACCGGTTTCTGCGGGGACACCTGGCCGGTGGCGGCCCGGGGCTCACCTGCGAGGACGGTCATATAGTCCGCTACGACTCGGGCCGGAAGATTCCGGTCATAGCAATTAATGACGTACCGCTGACGCTCGGTGGCGCCGCAGCTCACAATGTCGCGAATGCGCTGGCCGCCGCCGCGTTGTGTCATGCCCTCGGCATCGACGACGATGCCATTGCGCGGGGCCTGCGCACCATGCAGCCGAATGACAACCGCGGCCGTTTGAACGTCTTCGCGTTGCGGGGCGCGACCGTAATCGTCGACTTTGCGCACAACCCGCACGGTGTCGCGGCCATCGCGGATCTTGCTGCGGCACTGCCGGCGAAACGCCGGCTGCTGGTTCTGGGGCAGGCCGGCGATCGCAGCGATGTCGCGATGCGTGATCTCGCGAGCGCGGCATGGTCGTTGCGACCGGATCGTATCCTGCTGAAGGAAATGGCTGAGTACGCCCGCGGTCGCGCACCGGGCGAAGTCATTTCCATATTGCGTGGCGCACTGCTTGATGCCGGTGCGGACCCTGCGCACATCGACGTCACCGCCGACGAAATCAGCGCCATCGAGGCTGCCCTCGACTGGTTGCAGCCGGACGACCTGATCATTCTATTGGTCCACGAAAACGCGGCGCGCGCGATCGCCCGTGTGCGCGAGGCCTGCGCCGGGGAAAACGCATGATCGGAGGAATTCGGGAATTGGACATAGATTGGGTGCGCCAGCAGTTTCCCGGGCTGGAATCGGGGTGGGCGTTTTTCGACAACGCGGGCGGCACGCTGCCGGCGGTCAACGTGATCGATCGGGTAAGCGAATACATGCGGCGGTGGCCGGTACAGCTCGGCGCCAGCTATGCGGTTTCTCAGGATGCGACGGCGGGACTCGAACGAGCGACCCGCGCAGTGGCCAGCCTGATGGACGCGGGCGACGGCAGCAACATCGACTCGTCCCAGATCATATGGGCCGCATCCACCAGCGAATTGTTACAGCGCCTGGCGCGGTCGATTAGCCCGCAACTCCAGCCGGGCGACGAAATTGTCGTCACCGATACCGATCACGAAGCGAATAACAGTCCGTGGCGACGTCTCGCTGGCCACGGCATCGGCGTGCGCGAATGGCGTCTGAATCAGGACACGCTGCGGCTGGAACCGGACGAACTGGAGCCGCTGCTCAATTCGCGCACACGCCTGGTCTGCGTCACCCAGACCAGCAACGTGCTCGGAACGATCCTGCCGCTGCGCGAAGTCACTCGGATGGTACACAGCAGTGGCGCCCGAATCTGCGTGGATGCGGTCGCGTACGCCCCGCACCGTCTCCCGGATGTGGTCGGCTCGGACGTCGACTACTACACCTTCAGCCTGTACAAGGTATTCGGACCGCATGTCGCCGTGATGTACGGAAAGCGCGCAGCACTGGCCGGGCTCAGCAACATCAATCACCAGTTCTTTGCCGATGGCGATCTGCCGTGGAGCCTGATGCCGGGCGCCTATCCGTACGAACTGGGCTACGCGACGCTGGGGGTCATGGACTACATCGAAGCGCTATCGACCCACCATGGCGGCACAGTGGACGGTGCGCCGCTGGAGCTTGCCTACTCGCTGATCGCCGGTCATGAAACCCGTCTGTTGGCTCCGCTGCTGGACTTTCTGCACGAGCGCCGCGGCGTCACTGTTTACGGCGAAAGAACCGCCGATCCCGAGTTGCGGCTGCCAACCGCATCGTTCGCCGTTGACGGTGTACCGTCTTCCGCGATCCCGTCACAGCTCGACCCGCACCGCATTGGCATCCGCTGGGGCGACTTCTACGCACCGCGCCTGATCGATGCGTTAGGCCTGCGCGAGCGCGACGGCGTTGTCCGGGTGTCGCTTGCTCATTATAACGATGCCGCCGAAATCGAGCGGCTGATCACGAAGCTGGATGAAATTCTGCCGTGAGCCGCGACGAGAGAAGCAAGTCTCAACGCAAACGCGATGCGCTGGCGGCGAAGAAGCTCGGCGAGGAACTGATCGCACTCAAAGCCGATAAACTCGCCCTGTTCGAACTGCCCGACACGCTGATCGACGCGATAGAAGCGGCGCGTGGGATGCATCAGTTCGGCGCGTTAAGGCGGCAGAAGCAGCTTGTAGGCAAGCTGATGCGCGACATCGATCCGCAGCCTATCGTGGAGAAGCTCGAGCGTCTGCGTGAGCCCGGAAGGCGAGCCACCGTTCAATTGCATGCGGTTGAATCGTGGCGCGACAGGTTGCTCGCGGAAGGGGACCCCGTGCTGGCCGAATTGAAAGGCCAATTTCCCGATGCCAACCTCGACGCTATTGCAGAGCTCGTATTCGACGCCCGGCGCAATCCGGGCGACAAGAAACCGAAGCGCGCGTTATTCAGACAAATCAACGAGTTGATGCAGACTGCAAATCACAACGCCAAACCAGTAGAA
>PKUM01000055.1 GCA_002868855.1 Chromatiales bacterium
AATAGTCTTCGCGGCGATACACCAGGGCCACCGCGGACGAATCATGGCGCAGCAGGTTTTCGGCGAAATTCAGCCTGGCGCCTTCGAACCAGACCGCGCCGGGCATCCTGTGACTGTCGCGCAGTGCCGGACCGTTTCCACGGTCACCGACGATACCGGCAAAATCCCAGATCGCGTCCCAGAATGTGTCAGGGTCGGCAATCGACCATGCATGCAAATCGTGATAGCCGGAAAACGCGCGCCCGGTCGTGCTCGCGGCGGTGTCCATGAATCGCTGCATCTGCGAGGATGCGATCTGCGCCGGCGCCGGGCTCCACATCGGCTCCTGGTTCATGCCGTGTCCGCGTCGCTGCCCGTTGCGTTTCGATTCATAGTCTCGTCCGTGGCGTTACAGGTTCTGATAGTTAGGACCCGATCCGCCCTCCGGTGTGACCCAGGTAATCAGTTCGTACGGATCCTTGATGTCGCACGCTTTGCAATGCACGCAATTGGAAGCATTGATCTGCAGCTTTTTCCCGCCGCCGGCAGCTTCGATCATCTCGTATACCCCGGCCGGGCAGAAGCGGGTGCAGGGGTTGCCGTATTCGCGAGCGCACTGATCGGCACAGACTGACGTATCGGCGACCTTGAGATGTACCGGCTGGCTCTCGTCGTGCTCGGTTGCCGCAAAATACACCGACGCGAGGCGGTCACGCGGCGGCAGTTCGCGCTGGCGCCATTGCCTGTCCGGTGCCTGGTAACCGTCTAGCCGCTGCAGCGCGCTGTGATCGGCATGGTTTTCCAGCGTCCACGGCAAGCGTCCGCCGGTAATCGTTTCGAGCGCCGCATTGATCATGCCACTCCAGAGTCCGCGTTTGAAACCGGGGCGGATGTTGCGAACTTTCCACAACTCCCTGCCGCCCGGTGACTGCCGCCATGCCGCGTCGAATCCGCTGCTTTCGAGATTGCCGGTAACGTGCTGCGCTGCAGTCATGCCCGAGCGAATTGCCTGGTGGATGCCTTTGATTTTCGGAACGTTGAGCGTGCCCCCGGCATCGCCGATCAGAATGGCCCCCGGCATTTCCAGTTTCGGCATTGATTGCCAGCCACCCTCGACGATCGTGCGCGCCCCGGAAGACAGAATCTCGCCGCCCTCCAGCAGCGCCCTGATCGACGGGTGATGCTTGTATTGCTGGAAAGCTTCAAACGGCGAGAAGTTCGGATCCTCGTAGTCGAGGCCGACGACAAACCCGATGTACAGGCGATCATCGTCGAGGTGATACAGGAAGCTGCCGCCATAGGTGCGGTTGTCGAGCGGCCAGCCCACCGTGTGTTCGATCCGCCCCGGGCTGGTCCGGCCGGCCGGCAGTTGCCACATTTCCTTGAACCCGAGGCCGTAGGTCTGGGGTGACTTGCCCTTGTCGAGCTCGAACCGGCGTATAAGCTGTTTGCTGATGCTGCCACGGCAGCCTTCCGCGAGAACGGTGAGTTTCGCCGCAATGTCGACCCCCTGGGTGAAGTTGGGTCCGGGGCTGCCGTCGTGCCCTACGCCCATGTCGCCTACGCGCACTCCGCGCACGCTGCCGTCATCGCCGATCAGGGCTTCGGCCGCCGAGAAGCCGGGGAATACATCCACGCCGAGGCTCTCGGCCTGTTGCCCGAGCCAGTTGGCGAGCTGTCCAAGAGAGATGATGAAATTGCCATGGTTCTTTTGCTGTGGCGGCGTCGGCAGGCGATGACGTTTCGTTGCAGTGAGCAGCGCCAGCTCGTCCTCCGTTGCCGGGACGCAGATACCGGGCTGCTGTTCGCGCCACTGCGGCAGCAGTTCATCCAGCGCATCCGGTTGCATTACGGCGCCGGACAGCATGTGCACACCGATATCGGAACCTTTCTCGAGGACGCAAACGTTGCAGTCGGGTTGCAGCTGCTTCAGTCGAATTGCGAATGCCAGCCCGGACGGACCTGCACCGACAACCGCAACGTCATACTCCATTACATCACGTTCGCTCATGAACTCTCCTGGTTTGTTGCAGACAGAATCTTCGGATTCGGCAGCTATTTGGGCTGCATCCGAATGGCGCCGTCGAGCCGGATGGTGGTGCCGTTCAACATCTCGTTTTGATAGATATGGGCGACCAGGTCGGCGTACTCATCGGCTCTGCCGAGGCGCGACGGAAACGGTACCTGGACTTCCAGCGAATGACGGAATTCCTCGGTCACGCTGGCCATCATCGGGGTCTCGAAGATGCCTGGCGCGACTGTCATGACGCGAACACCGATACGTGCCAGTTCGCGCGCAACCGGCAGCGTCATGCCGACTACCGCGCCCTTTGATGCCGAGTAGGCTACCTGTCCGATTTGTCCCTCGAATGCCGCCACGGATGCGGTATTGACAATGACCCCGCGTTCACCGCTCGGCTCCGGTTCGTTGTTTTCCATTGCCGCGGCACTGGCCTTGACCAGGTAGAAGGTCCCCAGCAAATTGATAGAGATAGTGCGCGCGAACTGCTCTCCTGGCATGGGTCCTTCGCGACCGAGTACGCGCCCTGCGCCAATGACGCCGGCGCAGCTCACTGCCAGCGAGACGCGACCCATGCGCTCGCAACTCGCCGCGACTCCGGCTTCGACCGCTTTTTCGTCCATGACGTCTGTTTGCACGAACGTGGCGTGAGCGCCAAGTTCGGCCGCAGTCGCTTCGCCCTGCTCGCCATTGATGTCCAGCAGGCAGGCCTTGCCGCCTGCCTTGATGACTTTGGCAGCTACGGCTCGGCCGAGCCCCGAGGCGCCGCCGCTAATTACGGCACATGCATTGCTCAGATCCACGCTGTATTCACTCCTTCAGATGTTAATCGGTATCCAGCCGTTGCCGGTTGGCGGGCTGCTGCCCGCCGGTCAGCGCGATTTCGCGATCCACCCGGCTTTGCGTTTTTCCAGAAATGCGCCGAGACCTTCCTGACCTTCCGCCGAGACGCGCATTCGCGCAATCAGTGCCGCGGTGTGTTTTTGCAGTTGTTCCGGGCTGAATTGTGGCGATGTCACATCGCGAACGAGCTGTTTCGCTTCGCTTTGTGCAATCGGCCCGCCCAGCAACAACTGCGCAACCTGATCTTCCACCGCAGCGTTGAAATTGGAGGGTTTGGCGATCTCGTGAACGAGGCCGGCCCGGCGCGCCTGTTTCGCATTCAGCACCTCACCGGTCAGGAACAGGCGACGCGCGTTGCGCCGGCCGATGGCCGCGACGACGTAGGGAGAAATCACGGCGGGCACCAGGCCGAGCCTGACCTCGCTGAGTCCGAATCTGGCATCGGTCGATGCAACCGCAATGTCGCAGCAAGCCACCAGACCGACACCGCCACCGATCGCAGGGCCATTGACCCGGGCCAGTGTCGGCTTGGCCACTCCGTCGAGCCGCGCCATCAATCCGGCGAGGCGCAGTGCATCGTCCTGATTTTCCGATTTGCCGCTGCCGATCATCGCGCGCATCCAGTTAATGTCTGCGCCAGCCGAGAAAGCTTTCCCGGCGCCGGTGAGCACGATTAATCGTACCTCCGGATCGGCGCCGAGTGTCGCAATCGCGTCGTCGAGCAGTGTAATCAGATTGTCGTCAAAAGCATTGCGGAGATCGGGCCGGTTGAGTGTGATCGTCGCGACGCCGCGATCGTCGATGTGAATCAGAATCGGCTCGCCCATCATTTGTTCTCCCCGTGGTAGCGGCATCGTCGCGCAGCCTGCAGGCAATGTCAGGCTAGGCCAGCTCGATTGCCAGTGCCGTGGCTTCGCCACCGCCGATACACAGTCCCGCCACACCGCGTTTCATGTCGCGCGCTTTCAAGGCATTTATAAGGGTCACGAGAATGCGTGCGCCGGTCGCGCCAACCGGATGGCCCAGTGCGCAGGCACCGCCGTTGACATTGACGGTGGCAGGATCGAGTTGCAGGTCCGTAATGGCAGCCATCGCTACGACCGCAAATGCCTCATTGACTTCGTACAGGTCGACGTCAGAAGGGTTCCAGTCGAGCCTGTCGAGAAGCGTCTTGATCGCGAACACCGGCGCCGTGGTAAACCACTCCGGCTGTTGCGCGAATCCGGCATGGCCCAGGATCGTTGCAAGTGGCGCGACTTCGCGCCGTTTCGCCTCGCTTGCGCGCATCAGCATCAGCGCTGCGGCGCCATCGGAGATGGAAGAAGAACTTGCAGCGGTGACGGTGCCGCCGTCGCGACGGAAAGCGGCTCGCATTGTGGGAATCTTGTCGATATCGCAACGGAATGGTTCTTCGTCCTGGTCGACGACGCTCGAACCGCGCCGTGACTTGACTTCGACCGGTACGATTTCGGCGGCAAACGCGCCAGATTCGGTTGCGGCCAGGGCGCGCCGCACCGATTCGATCGAGAACGCATCCTGCTGTTCGCGGGTAAATCCGTATTTGTCTGCCGTGTCCTCGGCGAATTCGCCCATCAGGCGGCCGTCGTCCTTGTTTTCAAGCCCGTCCAGGAACATGTGGTCCATGACCTTGCCATGACCCATGCGGTAGCCGGAACGCGCTTTCGGCAAAATGTAGGGTGCATTGCTCATGGACTCCATGCCGCCGGCCAGAATGATGCCGGCGCTGCCAGCCAGCAACATGTCGTGGCCGAGCATTACGCTCTTCATGCCCGAGCCGCACATTTTGTTTACCGTCGTGGCGCCGACGTGGTCGGGGATACCCGCGCCGCGTGCGGCCTGGCGGGCCGGCGCCTGACCGAGGCCGGCCGGCAACACGCATCCGTATATCACTTCGTCGATGTCCGTGGCCGCAACTCCGCTGTCGGCCAGCACGGCCCGGTTTACGGTCGCGGCGATGTCGGGCGCGGCGAGGGCTGAAAGGGAACCCTGAAAAGAGCCGATGGGGCTTCTGCGGGCGGCCACAATGACCACGGGATCGTTGGACATTGAACGTCTCCTGGTTCGAAAAAAGCCGCGGCGCATGGCCACGGCATCAGCGGGCGCCGT
>PKUM01000319.1 GCA_002868855.1 Chromatiales bacterium
TATCCCCTGTGAGACACTCGGCCCGGTGCGCTGAATCTGTGTGACGCGGGCGGATGGCGGAAGAATCCGGTGCGGTTACCGTTACAATCGCTGTGACCGCTGAATTGCATAGGGGAAGCTTGGTTTGAGCCGGGAAGATCGCGACAAGTGGAACGCGCGCTACGCCGAGGGGGCCTATGCAGACCGGACTCACCCGAGTCCGTTGCTCGAGGAGTGGTTGCCGCGACTGGAGGTTTCGGCCGCGTCGCCGCGCGCGGTAGACATCGCCTGCGGCAACGGACGCAACGCGCTGTTTCTGGCGCGCAACGGCTGGCAGGTGGATGCCGTCGATATCTCGGACGTCGCTTTGCAAAATGTGGCGAAGTCGGCCGAAGATGAGTCCCTGGCAGTGCGGTGTGTCGCTGCTGACCTCGAATCGGCTGAGCCGATTCCTGCGCCGATCCTGCCGCCGCAGGCCTATGATCTCGCGATCATGTTCCGCTACGCCAACCTGCCACTGCTGAAAAGGGTCGGAGCCAGCCTGAAACCGGGCGGTTACCTGATCGTGGAAGCGCATTTGCAGACCGATGCCGAGGTCATCGGCCCCGGCAGCGCAAGGTTCCGTCTCGCGCCAGGGGCACTGCGGGCGGCAGCGGGTGAACTCGCCGTCGTCGACTATTCGGAGGGGCTCGTCGTGGATCCGGACGGACGGCTGGCGGCATTGGCGCGACTGGTGGCGCGCGCAGTCAGCTAGGCGCGACCGGTGCCGGATCGGTTCTTCATATGCGCATGGCAAGTTCCTTACGGAATATCCACTGCCGCAATCCGGCGCCAAAACGGTGCAAAAAAACATTTTTGGATTGCGCGGCAAACGCGGCGTCCAGCGTCTAGATTCTTCCGAAGGGGAATTTCTTGGCGTCGACGACGGTAAGGGCAACAGGCTTGGCCGCATCGTCGGCGCGAGCTCCGAGGCGGTCGCCAATTGGGCAATGAACCCGCAGGAAAACGCGGCCGTGCCCGGTTACACGGTGAAGATGGTGTACTTCAGCCAACCAGCCAGCGCCAACGGGGTGTGCCGCAGCGCGACCGACAAGCAGGAACGCAAACTCGACTGGCAGGCGGGTTGGAACATCGAGCAGATGACGGTCGTCGCCGTGGGTAAGAGCGACTTCTTCCCGCTGGACGGTCCGAAGGAGACTGTCTGGGAAACGGTCGACTCGGTGCCGCCGGGGAGGCCGTAGTTGTACCTATAGGTCCAATATTCGTTCCTGCTAATACTTGGCGGGTGATTGTGCGGTTGCGAAATCCCGGTTCCCGCTTGTGCCGTTTGGCGACGTTGCTCGGCTGCATGGCGATGCTCCCTCACGTTGTCGTCGCGAGCGGCTATATGCTCGACCGCGATCGCGCTGGCGGTTACCTCGAGTGGAGCGCACGGTTCGGCGAACAATGGACTTATCAGCTAGGCGCGCGTTACAACCGGGTCGAGGCCGACGCAGGCCTGGTTGACGGTACGCCGGCGATGATGAATCCGGCCGCGCAGAGTCTGCGCGACCAGTTCAACGGGTCGGACCGCAATCTCGACTGGGACATCTACGACGTCGTGGCGAAGCTGTTTTACCAACTCACGCCGACAGTCCGGGTTGATTTTGGTGTGGCGCAAAAACAGCGTGCCCCGTCATACCAGGAGCTGTACCTGTGGCTGCCGATGCAGGCAACGGCGGGTCTGGCCGACGGCAAGAACTATATCGGTAACCTGGAGCTGGACGAGGAACGCGCCAGCGTCGTCGAGCTGGGTCTGGAGTGGCGTGGCGCCGCCGCCTTTATCGCACCGCGGGTGTTTTATCAGCAGGTGGACGACTACATCCAGGGCACACCAACCGATAACCAGGCAGCGATCATGTTCAGCTCGATGATGGGTGACCCGACACCGCTGCAGTTCAATAACGTCGATGCAAAGCTCTACGGAATCGATGCCGATTTTTGCTGGCAGGTACTGCCACGCTGGAGCGTGGATGACGTACTCAGCTACGTCCGCGGTGAGCGCCGCGACATCAACGACGATCTGTACCGGATACCGCCGTTGACCGGTATCGTCGGCCTGAGCTTCACGCAGGATCGGTGGTCGGCAACCGCGGAGGGGATGTTCGCGGCCGAGCAGAACGAAGTCTCGGCGACGAACGAGGAAAGCGAAACCGACGACTACGGCATTTTCAACCTGTTCGGGAGCTACCATTGGCGTGAGCGGATGACGCTGAGTGCAGGCGTGAACAACCTGTTCGACAAGGTCTACCGCGACCATACCAATGGCATCAACCGTGTTGCCGACAGCGATGTCACGGTGGGTGATCGCCTTCCCGGGCCGGGACGCAGTCTGTTCGCGCGGGTGAACTATCGCTGGTAGGCAGCCGACTCGCGAAAGACTGCCGCGGTGTGGTCATTGACCTTCGCCCGCGGTTCGGGATCACGGTGCGCCGAGCCAACGGAGGAATCGTCTTGGCGGGGCGGCTCGCGGAGAGCGCGCGCCGAATTCGCCCCGTCAGGGTGCGGTCGCCAGCCCGGAGTCAGTGGCACGGGCGGCGGCCTCGAGCCGTTCGATGAATCCGCGCCGCCAGGCGTGAATGTCGTTGCGCCGGAGCACAGCGAGCGCGGCGGAATGCCGCTCGCGGCGCTCTGCAAGCGGCATGTTTATCGCCTTTTGCATTGCGTCGGCGACGGCGTCCTGATCGTACGGATTGATGATCAGCGCGGAGTCGAGCTCCTGGGCGGCCCCGGCCAGCGACGACAACACCAGCACGCCCGGGTCGTCCGGGTCCTGCGCCGCCAGGTATTCCTTGGCGACCAGGTTCATGCCGTCGCGCAACGGCGTGACCAGGCCCACGTGCGAGACACGGAAAAACCCCATCAACGTCTGCCGCCCGACGCTTTTTTCCATGTAGCGTATCGGTACCCAGTCGTAATGCGTATAGCGCGCGTTTATACGGCCGAGGATCTTCTGCAGATTGCGGGTGATCTCCTGGTAACTGATCATCATCGTTCTGGAGGGTTGCGCAATCTGCAGGAACACAACCTGGCCGTGAACATCGGGATAGCGTGCCAGAAGGCGCTGGTAGGCGCGCAGCCGCTCGAGCAGACCTTTACTGTAGTCGAGCCGGTCCGCGCCGATGATCAGTTTGCTGCCGTGAAGGCTCGATGTAAGGCGATGCGCCGCTTTGACCCCCTGGCCCAGCCGCGACTGGTGCTCGACTTCGTCGACATCGATACCGATCGGGAAGACACCTGTCGCCACGCGGTGCTCGCCGAGTTGCAGCGTCTGGTTGTCTTCGGTCGCGGCGCCAAGCCCCATCCGCGCGTTCTCGAGGAATGCCGCGCGATCCATCTCTGTCTGGAACCCGACCAGATCGTAAACGCACAACGACTGGAACAGCTCTTTTGCCACCGGCAACACCCGCAACAGGTCGTAGGCGGGGAACGGGATATGCAAAAAAAACCCGATCGGCAAATCGACACCGAGCCGGCGCAACGCCGCGCCCAGTGGAATCAGCTGGTAGTCATGTATCCAGAGTAAGTCATCCGGCTCGAGCAGCGGTTGCAGGCGTTTTGCAAACAGGTCGTTGACCCGGTTGTAGGCCTCGAAATAACGCCGCCGATAACGGAGAAAGGCTGGCTGATAGTGGAACAACGGCCACAGGATATTGTTTGAAAATCCCTCGTAATAGCCGCGGTAGTCTTTTTCGTTGATGTCGATGGTTGCGTAGGTCACGCCGCCGCGACGGACTACTTCGGGCTGGCCGGATTCAGTCCCGGTGAGTTCGCCGCTCCAGCCGAACCACAGTCCCTTCGCTTCCTTCAAAGCACCCTGCAATCCCACTGCCAGCCCGCCCGGCGCGGGTTGACCGGACGCCGGAACGGCGACCCGGTTGGATACCACGACGAGTCGGCTCACAACGCGTCCTCCCACGATACGCTGAGCCTTGCGGCGGCATTGATGATCCCCACCATGCTGTAGGTCTGCGGGAAATTCCCCCACAGCTCCCCGGTTGTCGGGTCGATATCTTCGGACAACAGTCCGAGCGAGTTCCGGCATGAAAGCATGTGCTCGAACAGTTCGCGTGCCTCGTCGCGGCGGCCGGCCGCGGCCAGCGCGTCGATGTACCAGAACGTGCAGATATTGAATGCATTCTCGGGCTCGCCGAAGTCGTCGGCTGCCGCGTAGCGGAAAAGATGATTGCCGCGTCGCAGCTGTTTCTCGACAGCCTCGAGTGTGGCGCGGAAACGGGGATCGTCGGCGGACACGAAATCGAGTTCGTGAACCAGCAGCAAACTGGCGTCGAGTTCGGGTCGTCCGAATGCCTCGGTAAAGGCGCCGGCTTCGTCGCTCCAGGCCTCGGCGTCGATTTCGCGATGGATCGAATCGGCCACGTCGCGCCAGTGGGTCGCGCGCTCCGTAAGGCCGAGGTGAGCCGCGATACGGGCGAGGCGGTCGCAGGCGGCCCAGCACATGATGCTGGAGAAGCTGTGCACGCGCTGACGGCCCCGGTACTCCCATAGCCCGGCGTCGGGCGCACGGTACAGTTCGGCCGCGCGCTGGCCGATGTGCTCGATGCGCTCGAACAGCGAGCGGTCGCCGGGCCTGGAAAGACGGCGGTCGAAGAAAGCCTGGGTTGCCGCAAGTACTAGCGCCCCGTAGACGTCGTTCTGAATCTGCTCGTAGGCCTGGTTGCCAACGCGGACCGGCCCCATGCCGCGATAGCCGGGAAGCGACGCGACGGTAGACTCCTCGAGTTTTGCGCGACCGCTTACCGCATAGACCGGTTGCAGCCGTCCGCCATCGACGGTCGCCGCAATGTTGACGATGTAGCGGATAAACGCTTCCATCGTTTTCGTTGCGCCCAGCCGGTTCAATGCATGCACGACGAAATAGCTGTCGCGGAGCCAGCAATAGCGATAGTCCCAGTTGCGGCCGCTGTCGGGCGCTTCCGGA
>PKUM01000310.1 GCA_002868855.1 Chromatiales bacterium
CTACTCAGCGATACCCGATCGAACAATCTCAGCGTCATCCCGTTCCGTTGCAATGAATGTCGCGCATCTCAATCACAAGCGAAGGAGTAGCGACATGAAAAAGATAATTGTTTTTGCGACGCTGGCGGCGTTGCTGGCTAGCATGCAGGCGGAAGCCGGCTCACGATCGACCCGGCCCGGAGAGAGTATTGGCGTGGTGGGCGGAGCAATCGTTGGCGTTGCGGCGGCCGGACCGCTCGGGGCATTGTTCGGCGGCGCGTTGGGTGCCTACTTGGGCAATAGCGTCGAACAGGCGCAGAAACTGGATGGCGTCGAAAGTGAACTCTCTGCAAACCGCAGCGAACTGGCGGCGGCCCGTGCCGAAGTAAATCGATCGCGGCGGAGTCAGGCCGAAGCGGAGCGTCGGCTCGATGAGCTGGCGGTACGTCTGGCTGCGGCGCCGAGTATCGAGACACTGGGGAGGGGAATCGCGTTCGATGTCCATTTCCGTACCGGCGAAAGCGAGGTAGCCGAATCCACCGGACTACGTTTGCGCGAGCTCGCGGCGCTGTTGGCGCAGATGCCGGATCTGGCCGTGCAGCTCGACGGCTATGCCGATCCTCGGGGTGACGAAAAGTACAACCGCGATCTCAGCGCAGAGCGTGCTGAAGGCATTATGAAACTGCTGCTCGATGCCGGCGTGGAGGCGGAGCGAATCGCGTCGTTCGGCCACGGCGCCAGCGGTTCGACAGCGGCGGTTAAAGATCTCGATGCGTATGCGTTCGATCGACGTGTCAGCATCAGGCTGGTTCCGCTTGCCGGCCACGGCCAGGTGGCGCGAAGCGACTAGGCGGCGCGGGTGCGGTCATGAAACTGGCCGCACCCGCATCACCTTCAGTCGGCGGCTTGAGTCAACAGAACAAGTTTGCCGATGGCTTCTCGGCGTTCGAGACGATTCAGAGCTACGCTGGCGTCGGCTAACGGGAAAGTCTCGCTTATCAGGGGCTTGAGCACGCCGGAAGCATGCATCGAGAACAGCCGCTCGACATTGCGGCGGTTCTCGTCCGGTTCGCGCTGGATAAAATTTCCCCAGAATACGCCGCTTGCCTCACAGCCTTTCAGCAGCAGCCGGTTGGCCGGTATGGCGGGGATTTCGCCGCTGGCAAAACCGACCACGAGCAAACGCCCGCGCCAGGCAATTGATCGCAGCGCCTCCGTTGTAGCGGCGCCGCCAACGGGATCGTAAATGACATCGGCCCCGTTTTTTCGGGTCAGCTCCTTTACCCGCGCAGCGAGATCCTCGGTGCGATAATTGATCCCCTCGTCGGCCCCGTGTTCGTGCGCGATGGCGAGCTTCTCGTTGCTGGAAGCCGCCGCAATTACGTGTGCACCGAGCGCCTTGCCAAGTTCGACAGCGGCAAGACCGACACCGCCGGCCGCGCCGAGCACGAGTAGTGTCTCGCCCTGTTCCAGTCGTCCGCGCTGGACCAGCGCGTGGATCGAGGTGCCGTACGTGACCATGAAACCGGCCGCCGTCGTCGAGTCCATTGTCGCTGCGAGCGGAATCACGTTGGTCGCCGGAACCACGACTTCCTCGCGATAGCCGCCGAAAATCATAACCGCCATGACCCGTTGCCCGGTCTTCACAGCGTGGACATCATCCGCGACCTCGACAACGCGGCCGGCTACCTCGCCACCCGGCGAGAATGGCGGGGGTGGCCTGAACTGATACTTGCCCTTGACGATCAGCGTATCGGGGAAATTTACGCCACACGCTTCCACCGCGATCCTGACATGACCCGGCTGCATCGTTTCCGGCTCGATATCCTCCACTGCGAGCGCTGCGATGGGCCCATATTCCTTGCATAACACTGCTTTCATAGGTTCGTCCTTTATAACCACTCGGGAAGAGTGTCCAGGCAGGTACGATCGAGACGCGCCAGTAGCCGCGCCTTCGGTTCGATATCCGGCAACTCCCATTCGAAAAAATATCGGCATGCGGCGAGCTTTCCGTGCAGGAAGTCGTGCCGGGCGACGCCGTCTCCGGCCGCGATCAGGGCGGCGGCGGCATTCGCCTGGCGTAACCACTGCCATGCGATCAGGACATGCCCGAACATCTCCATGTAGACATGCGAATTGGCGAGAAACAAACGAACCTCTCCGCGTGCGCCCGCTGCTTGCAGCGCCTTCGTTGTGTTATCAAGCAGATCGACAGCATTGGCGAGGTCGGCCGCGTGTTTAGCCAGCGCCGGATGCGCGCCGGCTGCCGCTATGCAGTCCTTTACCAGGCGCACGAGCGTGCTCATTGCAGCGCCGTTTTCCATAGCCACTTTGCGGCCGAGGAGGTCGATGCTCTGAATCCCGTTGGTACCTTCATGGATCGGATTGATCCGATTGTCGCGATACAGACGTTCGACCGGATAATCGCGGGTATAGCCGTAGCCACCGAGTACCTGGATCGCGAGCTCGTTGGCTTGCAGCCCGTAGTGGGAGCACCAGGCCTTGCAGACCGGGGTTAGCAGTTCGAGCAGCAGATGTGCCGCGTGGCGATCCTGCTGCTGCGCCGCGGTTCGTTCTTCGTCGACCAGGCGCGCCGCGTACAGGCACAGCGCGAGGCCGCCTTCGACAATAGACTTCTGTCGCAACAGCATCCGCCGCACATCGGCGTGTTCGATGATCATCACCTGGCTGGCTTGCGGATCGCGTTGATCGGGATGGCGGCCCTGCGGGCGTTGCGCCGCATACGCGAGGGAGTGCCGGTAACCGGCGTAGGCCACGGCGACCGATCCCAGTCCGACCTCGAGGCGAGCCTCATTCATCATGTGAAACATCTGCGCGAGACCGCGATTCGGCTCGCCGACGAGTTGACCGATACAGTCACCACCTTCACCGAAATTCAACAGGCAGTTGACGATGCCGCGCTGTCCCATTTTGTGGTTCAGGCCGGCGAGTGCGACGTGATTGTCCTCGTACCCGCCGTTGCCATTCTCACGCCGGCGTGGAACGACGAACAACGAGATGCCTTTCACGCCGGGAGGCGCATCCGGTAATTTGGCCAGTACCAGGTGAACGATGTTCTCGGAAAGTTCGTGCTCGCCGCCGCTGATCCACATCTTGCTGCCGCGAATGCGGTAGTTGCCATTATCCATCGGTTGCGCGCTGCAGCGGATGTCTCCGAGAGAAGAACCCGCGTGTGGCTCGGACAGGCACATGGTGCCGAAATAGCGCCCTTCGTACATTGGTACCATGTAGTCCCGCTTTTGCTGGTCGGTGCCGAATATGGCGAGCAGATTGGCGGCTGCACTGGTGAGCAGGGGATAGGAGGCGGCGCTCAGGTTTGCGGCAGCAAAAATAGCGGCGCAGGCGCTCGCGACGGTGGCCGGCAGTTGCATGCCGCCGTGCTCATGATCGGCATGGGTCGCGTGGAATCCCGCTTCGGCAAATGCGGTGAGGGCATTTGCGAGTTCCGGTATCAGCTCGACCTTCGTGCCGTCGTAATGCGGCTCATTCGCATCCAGCTTCGCTGCGTGGGGAAAAAACTCGCTGGTGGCAATTCGCATGGCGAGATCGAGCGCGCCGGTGCAGGTGCTCCGGTCGTGATCGGAGAAACGGTCACGCTCGCATAAATTCTCGGTATCGAGCACGTCGAAAACCTGGAACTCAATGTCTTCAAGGCTGATAAAGTCGCTCATTCGGATGGATCCATGGTCGCGATTGCGGCAGTAATTGGGGCCAGCGGACCCTGAAGCATGCCAGAGCGTGCGCCGGGTGCAAGTGTGGGTGCTGCGGATCTGCGAGGCGTCGGCCGATAGGGTAGAATTCGAGCGCTGGTTACGGCGCCGCGGCAGCAGAAATCGGGGCGCGAGCGAGTTGCAGGGCCGGATTCAATTATCAGAGGAAGAGTGAAAGTCATGAAGACGAAATTGAGATGGACATTATTGGCGCTTGCGTTTGCAGCGGGCTCGGCGTCGGCTGCTGGCGATCCGGCGGCGGGCAAATCCTTGTATGCGACGTGCACGGCCTGTCATGGCCTGGCCGGTCAGGGCAACAAGGCGCTAAATGCGCCCAAAATCGCTGGCCAGGAAGACTGGTATCTGACGCGCCAGTTGCAGAATTACAAAAAGGGCATTCGCGGTACCCATGCCGGCGATACCTACGGCAAGCAAATGGCGCCGATGGCGATGACGCTTGCCGACGATGCGGCCATTGCGAATGTGGTGGCCTATATCGGGACGTTTCCGGACACTGCGCCGGCCGCAACTGTAACGGGCGACGTGGCGCGTGGGGAAACCTTGTACAAGACCTGCATCGCCTGTCACGGCGCGAAAGGCGAAGGCAACAAGGCGCTCAATGCACCAAAGCTGACAGGATTGAGTGACTGGTATGCCGTCACTCAGTTGAAGCACTTCAAATCCGGCGTCCGCGGTTCACACGCCGACGATACCTATGGCAAGCAAATGGCCCCGATGTCGATGACGCTGGCGGACGATCAGGCCATCATGGACGTAGTGGCCTATATAAACGGCCTGGGGAAATAATCGGCACTGGCTCGCCAGTGTGGCAAAGCGCCCGCCTCGAGCGGGCGCTTTTTTTATCCGGAGGCGAGACTTACCGTGGGGCGTAATTTGCTGTAGGGCACAATTTCGATAACCTCGTCGGCGCGCAGACGAGTCTGAAGGTTGCGCCACCACTCCGCTGAAATCAACTCTCCGTGATACTCGGCAAAAATCTGCTTACCTTCTTCATCGAGTCCGAGAAAAGTCAGAAACTGCTCAGGAAACACGTCATCCTCGCCCACATAGAACCAGGCGTCGGAGCGCATCTCGTCCTCATAGCTACGCGCCTGGGGCATTTCGCGGAAGCGGCAGTCCGTAATCAGGCAGAGTTCGTCATAGTCATAGAAAATAACGCGGCCATGGCGGGTCACGCCAAAGTTCTTTGACAGCAGGTCGCCGGGGAAAATGTTGGTGGCGGC
>PKUM01000080.1 GCA_002868855.1 Chromatiales bacterium
AGTCGCCTCGTGCTCGACGATAGCAGTCGGATTCTTTACCTCGACATAGGGGAAAGTGTGGGCGCCGCAATCCTTGCCCATAAGAAGTGAATCGCACTGGGTGTAGTTACGGGCGCCGCTTGCCCCGGGCAGGATCCGGACCAGGCCGCGATAGGCATTTTGCGCTTTGCCCGCGGAGATGCCCTTGGATACGATCGTACTGCTGGTATTTTTCCCGACATGGATCATCTTGGTTCCGGTGTCGGCCTGCTGGTAGTTGTTGGTGACAGCGACCGAGTAGAACTCACCCACGGAGTTGTCGCCTAGCAAAACGCAACTTGGATACTTCCAGGTAATGGCCGATCCGGTCTCGACCTGGGTCCAGGAAATTTTCGAATTGTCGCCGCGGCACTCTCCACGCTTGGTAACAAAGTTATAGATGCCGCCGCGACCTTCCTCGTCGCCCGGATACCAGTTCTGGACGGTCGAATACTTGATCTCGGCATTTTCCATTGCGACCAGTTCAACGACGGCCGCGTGCAACTGGTTTTCGTCGCGCATGGGTGCGGTGCAACCCTCGAGATAGGACACATGGCTGTCTTCGGCAGCCACGATCAGGGTCCGTTCGAACTGGCCCGTGTTGGCTGCATTGATTCGGAAATAGGTGGACAGTTCCAGCGGGCAACGCACCCCGGGAGGTATGTAGACGAATGATCCGTCGGTGAACACTGCCGAATTAAGCGTCGCAAAAAAATTGTCGGTGTAGGGAACCACAGTGCCGAGATAGCGCTCGATCAGCTCGGGATGTTCCTGGACGGCTTCGGAAAACGAGCAGAAGATCACCCCGGCATCGGCCAGCTTGTCCTTGAAGGTCGTGGCTACCGAGACGCTGTCGAAAACGGCATCAACCGCGACGCCGGCCAGTCGGGCGCGTTCATGCAGTGGTATGCCGAGTTTGTCGTAGGTCTCGAGCAGCTTGGGATCCACCTCATCGAGGCTCTTTGGAGCGTCCGCCTTGCTTTTGGGCGCCGAGTAATAAGAAATGCCCCGGTAGTCGATCGGGGCATGATGCACATGCGCCCAACGCGGTTCCCGCATCTCGAGCCAGTGCTCGTACGCTTTGAGACGCCAGTCCAGCAGAAACTGGGGCTCGTTTTTTTTCCGTGAGATATGCCTGATTACAGACTCGTCCAGCCCGGGCGGAACGGTGTCGCTCTCAATGTCGGTGTAGAAGCCTGCGCTGTAGGCCTTGCCTACGAGTGCCTCGACGTCTTTCGGTTGGGTTGACATATCCTGATTCCGTTAATGAATGCTAGTTTTTCAAGCCGCTGGCCGCGGACAAAGGGCTGTGCAGGTCCATCGTCGGCAGCCGTTTGCGGCCAACGTTCATAAGTTGCGAAAGGCTGATGTCGCGCAGCGCCTCGCGAATCGAGAGGTTTATTTGCTGCCAGGCACCGCCGACCTGGCAGATCGCTTCCAATTCGCAACTGTGGTCGGAGGTACTGCACTCGGTCAGAGCCACGGGGCCTTCCAGCGCATCGATGATATCCGCCGCACTGATGTCCGCAGGCCGACGCGCGAGGGTGTATCCGCCCTGCGGTCCGCGCACCGAAGTCACCAGGCCCGCGCGGGCCATTATTTTGAGCAATTTGGCGACCGTGGGGGCAGCTAGTCTCGTGCTGCTGGCAACGTCCGCGGCACTATGGAGACCCTCGGCATGATGGGCCATGTGTGACAACACTACCGTACCGTAATCGGTCAGGCGACTCATGCGTAGCATCGGCTGAAATCCCTGCACCCAACAAAGAGGACTATTTTAGTCCTATTAGTTTTTCACGGCAAGACGGATTCACTTTTTTGCTCTTCGGTGTACCTTCGGCCCGGGCTGTACCGGCGCGGTGATCTGCTATGCTACGCGCGAGCATCCCCTGCCACCAATAATGTCGATGTGGCATGGGCGTCAGATGCGGGAAGCGGATTGCGTGGTTTGGCGGCGCCGCGATTCAAGGCCTCACTCTGCCAGTGTCGTTGCGATAACCCGGCACTGTCGAAGTTACAAACCGGCGAAAGTCCGGCAACGGGCAACCCCAATTGCGGTTGCATGGTGATTATAATCCGGTTCCATTGATCGCGACGGACAATGCTGCAAGCTGCGAGTCAATACTCCCGCCGGGTTTTTTTAATGGAGCCCGGCAGCGTCAGACGGCTTCGCGCTTTTGGTGCGGTTTGGCCACCAGGACGAAGGATTGCACAATGGCTGAGAACGGCCGCGACAACATAATCCTGATTGAAGACCTTTATTACTCCAGAGGTCAAAAGCGGATCTTTAATGGTCTGGATATCGCCTTCCAACGCGGCAAGATCACCGCCGTCATGGGGCCGAGCGGTACCGGCAAGACCACGCTGTTGCGTTTGATTACCGGGCAACTGGTACCGGAGCGCGGCAGGATCCTGATCGACGGTCAGGACATAACCGCTCTGCAGCGCAATGAGCTCTACGAGCTGCGCAAGCGCTTTGGAATGCTTTTTCAAAATGGTGCATTGCTTACCGATCTCAGCGTGTTCGAGAATGTTGCATTTCCGCTGCGTGAGCATACCAAGCTGCCGGAGCGTCTGATCAAGCATATCGTTCTAACCAAGCTGCATGCGGTCGGTCTGCGTGGCGCCGCGGAACTGGTGCCTTCGGAACTTTCGGGCGGCATGGCGCGCCGGGTCGCGCTTGCCCGCGCGATGGTCATGGATCCCGATATTCTGATCTATGACGAGCCTTTTACCGGGCTCGATCCAATCTCTTTGGGGGTGGTGTTGCGCCTGATCAAACGGCTGAACGACAGCCTCGGCATTACCAGCATCGTGGTGTCTCATGATGTCGAGGAAACATCCAGCATTGCCGACGAGAGCTATCTGATATCGGAGGGTCAGGTCGTCGCTTCGGGAACGCCGAGCGAACTCAAGACCCATGGTAATGCAGTCGTGCAGCAGTTCTTGTCAGGCATGGCCGACGGGCCGGTACCGTTTCATTACCCCGGCCGCGACTATAAAGACCAGTTACTGGACCGGGATTAGCCGTGAACCGACTCATCCAGGATCTGTGGTATGCGTTTCGGAATTTCCTCGAAACTTTCGGGGCGATGCAGTTATTTTTGCTGCGAATCCTGGCCTACAGCCCGAAAACTCTGCTGACGCGATTTCGCCTGATCGCACATGAAATTTATGCGATCGGCGCGATGTCGCTGGTGATTATTCTCATTTGCGGGCTGTTTGTCGGCATGGTTCTGGGGCTGCAAGGTTACGATACGCTGGCCCAATTTGGTGCGGAGGAGGGGCTGGGTACCGCAGTGGCCCTGTCCTTGCTGAAAGAGCTGGGCCCTGTGCTCACGGCGTTGTTGTTCGCCGGCCGTGCGGGCACGGCGCTGGCCGCCGAAATCGGTTTGATGCGTGCCACAGACCAATTATCGGCGATGGAATTGATGGCGGTTGATCCGATTCGGCGGGTAGTCGTTCCGCATTTCCTTGGCGGCGTCATCTCGCTGCCACTGCTGACGGCAATTTTCAATATGGTCGCGTTGTTCGGCGCCTACATCATAGGTGTCTCCCTGATGGGGGTCGACAGCGGCGCGTTCTGGTCGCAGATGCGGCCCTACGTCGAAGTGGCGGATGTAATGGAAGGGGTCGTCAAGAGCATCGTCTTTGGCGTCGCGGTGAGCGTGCTCGCAGTATTCGAAGGTTACAATGCCTATCCAACTGCCGAGGGCGTAAGCCGGGCTACGACTCGTACCGTTGTAATCTCGGCCATAGTGGTATTGATTCTCGATTTCATGATTACCGCGATACTGATCTGAGTTGCCACGGTGACGCGGAGAAGGTAGAGGAGAGCAAGGAATGAAACAGACTCGCGTTGTAGAGTTTGGAACCGGGATGTTCGTACTGCTCGGTTTTGCATCGTTGTTTTTTCTGATCCTGAAGACCACCGATGTTCAAAGCGATTTGCGCGGTGAGACTTACCAGGTCCTGGCGCGCTTCGAAAACGTTGGCGATCTGAAGCTTCGAGCCCCGGTGACGATGGCCGGCGTGACCATTGGCAGGGTAACTGGAATTACATTCGATTCGGAGCGCCTCGATGCCCAGGTCACGATGCGCATTTCGGCGAACTTCGATCGCATACCGGATGATACCGACGCGTCGATCCTGACTGCAGGCCTGATTGGCGGCCAGTACATTGGGTTGACGCCTGGTTTTTCCGAGACATATCTCGCCGACAACAGCGAAATTCAGATCACGCAATCCGCATTGGTCCTGGAGAACCTGATCGGGAAATTCCTGGTCAAGCTGGGTGGGGAGTGATAACGATGATGCGCAGGTCTTTTGTATCCTTGGCCGGTGTTTTTCTCGCGATCGCGGCGATAGCCGCTGGCAATTCGCCGGTCGACGTCGTGCAGTCAGCGTCTGACGAAATGCTCGCCGCACTCGACGGCAAGCGGGACTACTATCGTGAGCATCCGGACGAGCTGTACCCGGTCATCGACAGTGTTTTATTGCCGCGTTTTGACCGTACGTTTGCCGGACAGCAGGTGCTTAAAAAACACTGGAGAACCGCCACGCCGGAGCAGCGTGAACGTTTTATCGATGCTTTTTATCGGCTCCTGATGAAAAATTATGCAGGCCGGGCGGTGGATTTCCGTGGCGAGCAGCTACGTATTCTGCCGTCCCGCGGCGAGCCTTCAGGTCCGATTGAGAAAGTCGCGACCGAGGTCACTCTCGACGACGGTACGAGCGCGCGTGTCGATTATGTATTGCGGCAGAAAGACGGTGTCTGGCGAGTTTTCGATGTGTCTCTCGAGGGTGTTTCGTATGTCGTGAGTTATCGCGAAGAGTTCAATGCCGAGATTGCCGAGAAGGGATTGGAGGCTACGATTGAACGGCTCGAGGCCGACG
>PKUM01000078.1 GCA_002868855.1 Chromatiales bacterium
AGCGGTCTGGCAGCGTCGGCCCAACTCCATGGTCCGCACTGCAGGAATTCCTCGGCCAGGGCGGCGCGGCCAGGGAGCACGGGCTTCAGGTAAATCATCAATGTTCGAAACAGGTTCAGCCCCTGGGTGCATACAGCCTGGATAGCGCTCGAGGTCGCATCTTCTTTCGCCATTACCCAGGGTTTGTGTTCGTCAATGAACTGATTCGCCAGATCCGCCAGCGCCATGATTTCACGCATCGCCTTTGCATAGCGACGCTCTTCATAATACTGGGCGATAGTTTCGCCACGATGTGCAAACTGGGCAAACGCCGATTCGTCGAAAAGCGTGTCCGCCAAATCTCCGGCGAAATTTCGCGAAATAAATCCGGCGCAACGGCTTGCCAGATTGAACAGCTTGCCGACCAGATCGGAATTGACCCGCGCAACAAAGTCCTCGAGGCTTAGATCGAGGTCATCGATCCCGGGGCCCAGCTTGGTTGCGTAGTAGTAGCGAAGATACTCAGGCTCAATGTGCTCACGGAAGGTGTGGGCCGTGATGAACGTCCCCCGCGACTTGGACATTTTCTGGCCGTTTACGGTCAGAAATCCATGCGCAAAAATAGCGCTCGGGCGGCGAAAGCCGGCTGCCTCCAGTACCGCCGGCCAGAACAGCGAGTGGAAATAGATGATGTCCTTGCCGATGAAGTGATAGAGCTCCGCGTCGCTGTCCGCGCCCCAGAAACTGTCGAATTCCAGTTCATCGCGTCGCGCGCAAAGGTTGAGGAAGCTCGCCATGTAACCGACCGGGGCATCGAGCCACACATAAAAGAACTTGTCGTCGGTGCCGGGGATTCGAAAGCCGAAGTATGGCGCATCGCGGGTGATATCCCAGTCCTGCAGACCGGCATCGAACCACTCGTTGAGTTTGCGGGCAACGCTTTCATGCATGTGCCCGCCCCCAATCCATTCGCGCAGCGAATCTTCAAATTCGGCGAGCTTGAAAAAGTAATGGGTCGTCTCGCGCTGCACGGGTGTGGTTCCCGACAACACGGACAACGGGTTTTTCAGGTCGGAGGGGGAGTAGGTCGCACCGCATACTTCGCAACTATCGCCATACTGATCCGCGGCGCGACACCGCGGACACTCGCCGCGGACAAAACGGTCGGGCAGGAACATGCCCTCTTTTTCGTCATAGGACTGGGTGATTGTTCGCTCGGCGATATAACCAGCATTCTGGAGCCGTGAAAAAATGGTTTCCACGAGCTGGCGATTTTCCGCCGAATGCGTCGTATGAAAATTGTCGAAGTCGATCTGGAATTCGGCAAAGTCACGCTGGTGCTCTGCGCTCATCGTGGTGATGAGTTCCTCCGGCTCGATTCCCAGTTCGCGTGACTTGAGCATTACCGGTGTGCCGTGAGCATCTGTGGCGCAGACGTAGATGCACTGGTTGCCTCGCATGCGCTGGAATCGCACCCAGATGTCAGTCTGCAGGTACTCGACCAGATGACCAATATGGATGGAGCCGTTGGCATACGGCAGGGCGCTGGTGACCAGGATTTTACGTGGTTTGGAAGGCATTCCGGCTGCAGTCCGTGGCAAATGGTGCAAAGCGGAAATTATGCCACATGCCCGCGCCCGCATGCGCGCGGTAAATTATGAGCAAAAAGCGGGTGCGATCAGACGCCCTGACCCTTGAGGTCTTCGAATTTGCTCTTGTTTATCGCCTTCTGATAGACCTCGTCGCCGGTGATCTGACGTTTTCGGTGCAATTGCTGGAGATCGCCGTCCATCGTTTGCATGCCGGCCTGGGCGCCGCTTTGCATCACATTCTCGAGCTGGTCGAGTTTGCCCTGGCGGATCAGGTTTGCCACGGCCGGCGTATTGACCAGAATCTCCAGGGCTGCGATTCGACCCTGCTGGTCCGCACGCTTGACCAGTTGCTGCGAAATAACGCCACGCAACGAGGTTGAGAGCATTGCCCTGATCTGCGCTTGTTTCTCATACGGAAAAACGTTGACGATTCGATCCACCGTGGCAGCCGCGCCGTTGGTGTGAAGCGTGCCCATCACGAGGATTCCCATTTCCGCAGCGGTAACGGCAATGCTCATCGTCTCGAGGTCGCGCATTTCGCCGATCAGAATGACGTCGGGATCTTCGCGCAGGGCAGAATGAAGTGCTTCGGCGAAATTTCCACAGTGAGCGCCGATTTCGCGTTGACTGATCAGGCAACCCTGGCGCCGGTGCACGAACTCGATGGGATCCTCGATCGTCAGGATGTGGCCTTTGAGACGTTTGTTCAGCACGTCGATGATGGCCGCCAGCGTGGTCGACTTGCCCGAACCCGTCTTACCGGTGACCAGGATCATCCCGCTGCGGTATTTGCACAGGTTGTAGATGACACTCGGCATGCCGAGTTCCTGCAGCGTCAGCGCTTGCGACGGGATGGCACGAAAAATCCCGCCCATGCCGTTCAGGTGGCGAAATACGTTGACCCGGAAGCGGCCGACGTTTTCGAGCTGATACGCGAAATCGGCGCCATCGCGCTGCTCCAGTGTTTCGCGCGCGTTGAACGGCATGATCTCCATCAGCGCCGTTTCGGCCAGGGTCTGCGAAATCGTTGCTTCGTCAAGAACCGTGAGGTCGCCGTTGACCCGGATGCGCGCCGGCCCGCCCGCGAGGAAATGCAGGTCGGACCCTTCCTTCTCTAGCAGCTTAAGCAGGTATTGATCGATTTGATTCACGTTTCCTACCGTACGGTTCGGATATGGCGGTCGCGATTACTCGACCAGGTCGATTTTTGGCAAAAGGCCGGTATCGGTAATGAAGCGCTGGAACCTCTTCTTGTCGATCGCGTAGTTGTAGGCGTCGTCGGGGTCCACTTCCTTGGCCTGTATGGCCTGCAACAACGCCTGATCCATCAACTGCATGCCGATGTCGCGGCCGGTTTGCAGCTGTGACGGAATCTGGTGAGTCTGGTCGGACATGATGCATTTTGCGATGGCGCGTGTAGTAAGCATGACCTCAACGATCGCCTTGCGTCCCTGGCCCTCATGCGCCTTGACCAGAATCTGCGTGACTACCGCCTGCAGGCTCTGCGCCAGAAAGCTTTTTGTCTGCTCGCGTTGCTCGGCAGGCAGCGCATCGATGATGCGATCGATTGTCTTTGTTGCGCTGGTTGTATGGAGCGTGCCGAGGACAAGGTGACCGGTCTCCGCTGCCGTCATTGCCATGCTGATGGTTTCGGGGTCGCGCATCTCGCCGACCAGGATCACGTCGGGGTCTTCACGCATCGCTGCACGCACGCCATCGGCGAAGCTGTGAATGTGCGTACCGAGTTCGCGTTGAATTACCTGCGCGCGCTTGCTGTCATGGACGAATTCGATCGGGTCCTCGAGGCTGATGATGTTGACCGCCTTCGTTTTATTGATGAGGTCGATCATTGCCGCCAGGGTGGTCGATTTGCCGGTTCCGGTGGACCCGGTAACCAGCACCATGCCCTGGTGCAGGTCGCAGAGTTTCTCGACGACGCTCGGCAGGCCGAGGCCGTCCAGGGTCGGAATGTTCGATGGGATGTAGCGGAAGGTTGCCCCGGGTCCGGTGTCCTTGCGGAACAGATTGACTCGAAACCGGGCGCCTTCTTCGGCAACGTAGGAGAAATCCAGATCGTTACCGCTCTGAAAATGTTTCTTTTGAGTGGCCGTCAGAATCTCGTCGATATAGCTCTCCAGTTCCGTATCGGCCAGGTCCCGGAACTTGATCGGCAGCAGGTCTCCGTTCATCCGCAGCATCGGCGGAACCCCGACCGCAAGATGTATATCCGAGCAACCCTGGGCAAGACCCAGTTTCAGGAAGGAATCGATACGTGCCATTGACTATCTCATCGGCCGACGGGAGCAGCCCACATGATAGTCGAAGGCGATGCACATTCAAGCACATCCGATCGAATCAAAGCAGGTCCTCGAGGTTCTTGCGAAGTTCGTCCATCGACTGGTGCCGTTTCAGGCGATCGACGGACATGGCCTTGGTGACCAATTCTGCGACCGGGTCGGGGAGGTTTGCGTTGACCTCGCGAATTGGCAGCGCCTTGCCCTGCACATGCTGGTACATGACCGCCATATGATCGCCCTTGCTGTAGGGCGGTATACCGGTCAGCATTTCGTAGAGGATTACCCCAAGGCTGTAAATGTCAGCCTTCTCATCTACCTTCTTGCCGAGAATTTGCTCTGGCGCCATGTACTTGGGCGAACCGATGACGTAACCGGTTTTGGTCAGCTGCGTATCGCCGCTGGAGCGCGCCGCGGCGACACCGAAGTCCACGATTTTCACCAGGCCTTCGTTGTTGATTAGGATGTTGGCGGGTTTTAGATCGCGGTGAATGATGCCGGCCTGATGGGCGACGCACATGCCGTTTGCGATATCGGTAGCGATGCGCAATGCGTGTTCCGGCGCCATCGGTTTTTGGTCTACGATTTCGTTGCCAAGCGTGTGCGATGGAAAATACTCCATCGAAATGGCGTAGTTGCCGCCCATGTACAGAAAATCATAGATGCGGATGACATTTTTGTGAGTAATTTTTCGCGAGAACCGTAACTCGTGCACAAAGCGCTTCATCATCTCCTCGTCGGAGGAGACGTTGGGGTTCAGGAATTTGAGAATCAGGCGTTCGTCGACCACGGTGTCTTCCATCAGTAGCACGGTGCCAAACGCGCCCTTGCCGATTTTCTGGATATAGCGGTACCGGCCTTCGATTACATCGCCGGGTTTCAGCGTGGAAATGTCGAGTTTGGCATCGCGTTTGTGTTCAGCGACAACCTCGGCAATCTGCTCGGATTCGATCAGCAGCGTTTTCGCTGGTTCCTGGAACTTTTCTGCCTCTTCCCGCGCCGCCATCATCGTTGGCGAGTAGCGGTTGTC
>PKUM01000071.1 GCA_002868855.1 Chromatiales bacterium
GAACTGCTGCGATCGCAGCGACAACAGCACGGATTCACCGGCCGCGAGTTCGGCGAGGATGCAGGTCGTGGTGCCCGACACGATGCACAGCGGATCGTCGAATACGAGCCCGGGTACCACGTCCGGGGCATCGGCGACATCGACCCGCACCTGGCGCGCCGGGTCGGGGCCGTAATTTGTCACCGACAGCGTCATCAGCACCCGCGTCGAATTCGCGCAGTACGGCTCGGCGAGCATGAAACTGGTCTGAGCGATGGAGAGATCGACGCAGCGATCGACCCCCGGCGCATGAACCGCAACCGACGCCCTGTCGTTGTATGGGTCGGGATCGTCGGGATAAGGGCTGACGATGGCCTCGTTGACCACGCACTGAGGTAACGGGTCGGCAACAGCCTGAGCCGGGACAACAAGCACCGCGCTCTCGCCAACCGCAAGCTGGTCAATGACCCACAGGCCGGTCGCCACTTCGTAATCGCCGTGGCTCATGAACGGGGCGACCCCCGGCGGAATCACGAGCTCCGACGGCAACCACTCGATCACCTTGACGGTGTTCGCGACAAACGGGCCGAGGTTGTGCACCGTGATCGTGAAGTCGACCGCGGCGCCCGGCGCAAGCGTCGCGTCGCTGACGGTTTTCTGGATCGCGATGTCGGAGGCTGCAGCCGTTACGCCGGCAAAAAAACCTGCGCCCGCAATAAGGCATAGCGCAAGCTTTTTGCGCCGCAATGCCAATCGCAAACCGGAAAACTCAAACTGCAAGACCCTCATCGGAAAATCCTTCAACCTCTGACCGTACGAGGCTTTACGCTACGCGCCCGCAAGCTTAGAAATCCTGATGGCGGGGTGATTTCTCTGCAGGGAACAGCTTGCAGAGAGCTGACGTAATTGGCGGGACAAGTTGCTATGCTTGGAGTCTTGCCGGGGGCCGGGAGGCCACCAAGTTGAAGCAACTTTTCAATATCGGCCAGTGGCAGGTCGATCCGCTGGGCAACACACTTACTCGCGGCAGCGAACACCTGCGGCTGGAACCAAAGGCGATCTGGGTGCTGGGCACGCTGGCGCAAAAACCCGGTGAGATCGTGACCCGGCAGGCGCTTTACGAGGAAGTCTGGCGCGGACGCCCGGTCACCGACGAAGTGCTCTCGCGGTGTGTTTCATTGCTTCGCGGTGCGCTCGGCGACGACCCGAAACACCCCGAGTATATCCAGACGATTCCCGGTGTCGGTTACCGGCTGGTAGCGCCGGTCACGGTGCCGGACAAAGCCGTATCGACAGTCGCACCGGCGGTGCCCTCGGCTCCGGAGAAAGCGGCTGGCGGCGCGGCGTCGGTATCCCGTCGGCTCCTGACACCGATCGGCCGGCTGCGCCGCGTATTCCGCTTGACCGCGCTGACCGCCGCAGCCGGTTTCTGGATCGTCCAGGGCGTCGCCGTGCTTGGTGCCGATTCCGCACCGGGCTGGCTGCTGCGCGCGTTGTCGTTGCTGATGATCGGGGTATGCACTGCGGTGGTCGGGGTCGCATGGTTGCAGGTAGTTCGATCGCGCGGGCAGGGCCGGTTCTCGATACCGCTGCTGCGTGGCGGCCGCGCGGATTATGGGTTGATGGCGCTGATGTTGATGACGCTGGTGTTCGCGCTGCAGAGGCCGTTCTTCCAGTCCGAATCAAAAGTCTCGCAACTGGATGCGTCCGCGCCGACCGTGCCTTCCGCCAACGTGATCGCGGTGCTGCCGTTCGAGAATGTCAGCGCCACGCCCGGCACGGACTATTTCAGCGACGGGCTGACCGACGAACTCATCACGAGCCTGTCGCGCGTGGAAGGCATCAAAGTCATCGCGCGAACGACCTCGTCGGCACTGAAAGACAGTGCCGAAGACGCGCGCACGGTCGGTCGCAAACTTGGCGTGTCGAAACTCGTGTCGGGCACGGTACGGGTGGACGGGCGCAAGCTCAGGATCAGCGTGGAGCTGGTCGATGCCGGCGACGGTGTCGAACTGTGGACCGACAGCTACAACGCCACGCTCGAAGAGATCTTCACGGTTCAGAACCAGATCGCCAGCTCGATCGTCGCCGCGGTCACACCGATGCTGCAATCGCAGGCGGCCGAGACCATTGCGGCAAACGGGCCGCCGGCACCGGACAAAAATGCCTATGTGTTGTTTCTGCGCGGCCGTCACATGGTGAAACGCAGAGAGGAAGCGCCGATCCGCCACGCCATCGCGTTGCTCGAGGAGGCCATCACGCTCGATCCGACATTCGCGGCGGCTTATGTGGAACTGGCGCATGCCTGGGCCTTGATGCCTTTTTACTCGAGCGAACCGCAAGAGAATATGTTCGAGCTGGCGCGCTCGGTGATTGCGAACGGCCGGGCGCGAGGGGCCCCGATTGGCGAAACTGCGGACGGTGTGAGCGCGTTCATCGCGTTCCGCCGCTGGGAGTGGCTCCGCGCCGAGGAGAATTTCCGGAAAGCGATGGCCTTCGATCCCAACGACCCCGAGTTGTACCAGTGGTACTCGCAATTTCAGGCGAGCCTCGGAAAGACGGAACGCTCGCTGGAGTTTGCATTGCGGGCGAAAGAGCTCGATGCGCTATCACCGGTCGTCAACGACCGCCTCGCGGTCGCCTATCTATGGGCGGACCAGGATGACCTGGCGCAACGCCAGTTCGAAGAGGCGGCGTTGCTCGGTCTCGGCCCTGCCGTGAATCCGCGCGCCTATCTGGTGTTGTTGCTGCGTCAGGGCCGTTACCGGGAGGCGCTCGGACTGATGCAGGCAGTACAGGCCCGGCTGGGCGGCTCGATCGACTGGGTGGAAACGTTTATCGCCGCACAGGAAGGCACCGGTAAACGCGAAACGGCAGTACAGGCTCTTGCAGAGGCGGCGCGTACCGGTGGTATCAAGCCGCGCATGCTATTCGGCGGGTGGCTCTATCTCGGCGAACACGACCGCGCAATGGTCGTCGCGAACGCGCTGGTGTCAGACCCCGCGAGTTTCGACGTCGAGTTTCTGTTTTCACGCGAGGCCAAAATGTTCCGCCAGCATCCGAAGTTCGGCGATCTGGTCACCGCTATCGGCCTCGACAAGTACTGGGATGCGTATGGCTGGCCCGAGGCATGTCAGCGCCACGCAACTGATATCCGGTGTGGCGGATGAGGCCGTCGCGGAGAAATAATAATGATTAGGGTCAGTAAAAATTAGGGTCAGTAATGATTAGGGTCAGAGTAAAATCTTTGATGACGCGACCGGCGCGGCCGTCAAATTTCCATCCCTTTGGCAAAACGGACTAACCTAGGCAAAAACTGCAGCCCAAGGGAGCAGCATGTCGAAACAAAAAACGGATCCGGTCGGCGCAGGCTGGCCCTGTGCGAGGGCCTGCTGCCGATAGAGGGCTCGAGGGTGCCCTCCGAGATCATCGCCGGACTCACGCTGGCGGCGCTCGCGATACCGGAGGTGCTTGGCTACACCAAGATCGCCGGCACGCCGCCGATCACTGGCCTCTACACGATGCTGATCCCGATGGTGTTGTTTGCGGTCTTCGGGTCCTCCCGGCACCTGGTGGTGAGCGCGGACTCCGCGACCGCCGCGATCCTCGCCGCCGGCCTCGCCGGGCTTGCCGCGACAGGCTCCGACGAATACGTTGCGCTGGCCGGCCTGCTTGCGCTGATGGCCGCCGGCTTCCTGTTCCTCGCCCGCATCATCGGACTCGGCTTCCTCGCGGATTTTCTGTCGAGCACCGTGCTGGCCGGATTTCTGACCGGCGTCGGCATCCAGGTTGCGCTCGGCCAGGTCGGCGGCATGCTGGGCCTGGAGGGCACCGGTCACGGCACGATCGGCAAGGTCGTCGCCGATCTCGAACATATCGGCGAAACCAACCTCCATGCGCTCGCAATCGCGCTGTCCGTGCTCGTGGTCATCGTCGGGTCGAGAAAGATCTCGCCGAAGATCCCGGGGCCGCTGATCGCGGTGGTGGGCGCGACGGCGGCGAGCTGGGCGATGGATCTTCAGTCCCGCGGGGTTCATGTCCTCGGGGCGGTTCCGAGCGGCCTGCCGAGCATCACGCTGCCGCAGGTCGACTGGAGCTGGGACCTGATCAGCAGGCTGCTGCCCGTCGCATTCGCAATTTTTATAGTGATACTGTCACAGAGCGCGGCGACCTCGCGGGCTTTCGCCGCCCGCTACAAGGAGCGCTTCAGCGAGAACACCGACCTGGTCGGGCTGGGAATGGCCAACGTGGGTGCCGGGCTCTCCGGCACATTCGTGGTCGCTGGCAGTCCCACCAAGACGCAGATGGTCGACAGCGCGGGCGGTCGCAGCCAGCTCACCCACCTCACCACCGTCGCCATCGTCGTTCTCGTCCTGTTTTTCCTCACCGGTCCGTTGTCCTTCATGCCCGAAGCCGTCCTCGCGGCAGTGGTTTTCATGATCGGGCTGGAGCTCATCAAGCTCGACGAGATGCGCAGGATTTATGCGACCGCGCGCTCGGAGTTCTGGGTGGCGCTGCTCACCGCGATCGTCGTCGTGGTGGTCGGTGTCGAGCAAGGCATCATCCTGGCGATGGTGCTGTCGCTGCTCGACCACGTCCGGCGCGGCTACCGCCCGCGCAACAGCCTGATCGCCAGATCCGAACAGGGCGGTTGGCGGCACCTGCCAATCGACAGTGTTGCCCAGTACGAGCCGGGGCTTGTGGCCTACCGCTTTTCCCACAGCTTGTATTACGCCAACGCCGAGCTGTTCTCGGAACAGGTTGTCGAGCTGGCCGATGCGGCAAATCCGAAACTAGAGTGGTTCTGTCTCGATGCCGTGGCAATCGACGACGTCGACTACTCCGGGGCCGCCGCCCTGCGTTCGGC
>PKUM01000081.1 GCA_002868855.1 Chromatiales bacterium
AGATAGTCGACTACGCCGCCGTCGTAGCGTGCCTGGGACAGACGCGCCGCGTTGCGCGCTGCTGTCACCCGCCGTTGTTGTGCCGCGTACTCATCCCTGAGCGTTCGGATCGCAACCAGCGCATCCTCGACTTCGCGAAACGCCTGTTGCACGGTGGCTTCGTAGGTGTACAGCAGTTGTTCCGTGCGGGCGCGTTCCACCTCTACGTTGGACTTCAGTTTGCCGGAATTGAAAATCGGCGCAAAGATGTCTGCGCTGACATTCCACAGGTCGGCATCGCCGGAATTCAGATCCGAAAGATCGGTGCTTTCGACGCCGAGAAAACCGGTAAGCGTCAGCGACGGGAAGCGCAGCGCTTCGGCAGCGCCGATCCTCGCGGTCTGGGCCGCCAGTTGCTGCTCCGCGGCAAGAACATCCGGACGCCGTTGCACGATTTCCGAAGGCAGACCGGCGGGGATTTCGGGCGGGAAAACCTGGTCGGTCAGCGTATCACCGCGCACGACCGGCCCGGGGTTACGTCCGAGCAGGATTCGCAGTGCATTCTCCGCCTGCACGATCTGACGCCGGAAGGTCGCAACCGCGACCTCGGCGACGGCAACCTCGATTTCCGCCTGGTTGACGTCGATCTCCGGCACGGTCCCCTTGTCGAACCGCGCCTGGACGATCCTGAGGCTCTCGAGCCGGGTGGAGACGGTGCTCTCGGAGATCTCGAGTCGCTCATCGAGATCGCGAAGCAACAGGTACACGCTGGCGACGTTTGCGACCAGGCTAATCGTCACGTTGCGGTAGGACTCCTCGGTCGCCAGTAACGCGGCGCGCGCCGATTCGGTTGAGCGGCGTAACCGGCCCCACAGGTCGACCTCGAATGACAGGTCGCCGCCAAGCAGGAAATCGTTATCGGTGTCGGCACCGGGAAAAATCTCACGACTCTGGCGGCCGCGCGCCGCGCGGCCCACACCGTTGACGAAAGGAAACTGATCGGCGCGGACGAAACCGAGATTGGCACGCGCCTCGTTGATCCGTGCCAGCGCAATGCCGAGGTCCTTGTTTTCTGCCAGCGCGGTATCGATGAGCAACCTGAGTTGCTCGTCCTGGAACAGTTCCCACCATGGCATGTTTGCGATCGTCTCACCCGACGGCACAGGCTCTACGTAAGCGTCGGGGACCGGGATCTGCGGGCGCTCGAAATCGGGTCCGAGGGTGCAGGCGCCGAGAAAGCTCGCGCTCGCCAGGACACAAACCAGGCGGCGCATCTCAGGCTTGCTCCGCGACCGGATCCGGCGTCGCGGTCCGGTCGGGCGTGTCGTTGCGCGCGATATGGCGTTCCACGAAGACATACAGCGCCGGTACCAGCAGGACACCGACCACTGTGGCGACCAGCATCCCGCTGAAAACGGTCATGCCCATCACCACGCGCGCTTCCGCGCCGGCGCCACTGGCCACCAGCAACGGCAATACGCCGAGAATGAAACTGAATGCAGTCATCAGGATCGGGCGGAAACGCAGCCGCGCCGCCTCTTTCGCCGCCTCGACCGCGCTCTTGCCTTTTTCGAATTCGACCTTGGCGAACTCGACGATGAGAATCGCATTTTTCGCCGACAGACCGATCAGCATGACCAGTCCTATCTGGGCAAAAACATTGTTTACGTAGCTTTCGTCGAACAACCTTGCAATGAACAATCCGCCTATGGCGCCGAACACGGCGATCGGCGTGCCCAGCAGCACCGACAGCGGCAGCGACCAGCTTTCGTACTGCGCCGCAAGGATCAGGTAAACGAACACCAGCGCCATCAGGAACACCACGGCGCCGGATCCTTCGGCGGCTTTCTCCTGGTACGACATATCAGCCCAGGAGTAGGACATGTCGCCGGGAAGGACCTCGTTGGCAACTTCCTCGAGTGCTGCGAGAGCCTGCGCCGAGCTGTAGCCGGGCGCCGGCTGCCCGGTGAGTTTCGCGCTGCGGAAAAGGTTGAACCGGTTCGTAAACTCGGGACCGGCAGTGCGGCTCGTTTCCACCAGCGTTGACAGCGGTACGGCCTCGCCCTCGTTGTTGCGCACGTAGAAACTTCGCACCCCGTCGACGCTCGCCCGGTACTCGGGTTCGGCCTGGACATAGACCTTGTACAGGCGGCCGAAGCGGTTGAAGTCGTTCACATAGGCGCCACCAAGGAAGGCACCGACGGAGCTGTTGACCTCGGCCAGCGGCACGCCGAGCTTCAGCGCCTTGGCGTCATCGATATTCAGGAAAATCTGTGGCGACTCGGGCCGGAACAGCGTGACGATCCCGGCGATTTCGGGGCGGGCATTGGCGGCCTGGATAAAGGCGGCCGTCTGTTCCGCCAGGTATGACGGAGTATTGCCGCCGCGATCCTGCAGCATCATCGTGAACCCGGAGCCGGTGCCGAGACCGGGAATTGCCGGCGGCCCGAATGCGAACGCGATCCCGCCCTTGATGCGGGTCGCGAAATCGATATTCATGCGGCGCACGATCTCATTGGCGTGGTCTTGCGCGTCCGGGCGGAACTCCCAGTCCTTGAGCTGGAGGAATGCCATGCCGGCATTCGGTTGCAGTGTGCCGCTGACGATGCTGTAGCCGGCGATTGCGGTCGAGTTCTGGATCGCGTCGTACTCCGCAATGATCTCCTCCATCACGGCCATTACGCTATCGGTGCGCTGCAAAGACGCACCGTCCGGCATGATCAGTCCGGTCATCACGTAGCCCTGGTCTTCCTCCGGCACAAACCCGGCGGGAACGATTTTGAACAGGAATACGATGCCGATAATGATTGCGATCAACAGGACTCCGGACCGGTACAGTTTGCTCAGGAAAAAGTCCGCCAGCACCATGAATTTGTCGGTAGTGGCATCGAGCCCGCGATTGAACCGGTCAAAGAAGCCGTCGAGGAAGCTCTTCTTTTTCTCGCTCGGCGGCTTCAACAGCGACGCGGACAGTGCCGGACTCAGCGTCAATGCATTGATCGAGGAGATTGCCACGGAGATCGCGATCGTGATCGCGAACTGCTGGTACAGGCGGCCGGTAATGCCGCCCATGGCGGCCACCGGCACGAACACCGCAATCAGCGACAGCGAGGTCGCGACAATCGGGCCGGATACCTCGCGCATGGCCTCGATCGTCGCTTCCTTGGGCGACATACCCTGTTCCATTTTCAGTGCGACCGCCTCCACCACGACGATCGCGTCATCCACGACGATGCCGATTGCCAGCACCAGTCCGAGCAATGACAGCGTATTGATAGAGAAGCCGAGCAGCGGGAAGACCATGAACGTGCCGATCAGCGAGACCGGCACCGTCAACGTCGGAATCAGCGTGGAGCGGGCGTTCTGCAGGAAGATGAAAACGACCAGGATGACGAGTCCGACGGCCTGGAACAACGTGATCACGATTTCGCGGATACCTTCCGTGATCGGCTTGGTGGTATCCAGCGATATCACATACTCGAGATCGTCAGGGAAGCGCTGCGACATAGTCTCCATCGCGGTGAAGATCTGCTCGGCAACTTCGAGCCCGTTGGCGTCGGGCAGCTGGAAAACCTGCAGCATCGCCGTTGGCTTGCCGTCGAGGCGGACCTTGTACAGGTAGTTTTGCGCGCCCAGCTCGATTCGTGAGACGTCCTTCAGCAACACCTGTGACCCGTCGGGGTTCGAGCGCACCACCACCTCACCGAACTCTTCCGGGGTTTCGAAGCGGCCGCCGGTCTGCACCGTGTAGGTGAATTCGTTCCCGGCCGGCGCCGGCTCACCGCCGATCTGCCCGGCCGGGACGAGGACATTCTGCTCCTGGATCGCCCTGGTTATGTCCGAGACGGTCAGATTGAGCTTGGACAACTGATCCGGACGAATCCACACCCGCATCGCGTATTCGCTGATGCTGCCGCCGAGCACCTCGGCGTTGCCCACACCCCTGATTCGTGCGAGTTCGTCAACCACATTGATCGAGGCATAGTTAGTCAGGAAGTTCTCGTCATAGGTGCCGTCCGGGGAGACCAGCGATATCAGCAATAGCGGAAACGACAGCTGCTTCTTGACCGTGGTACCGAGCCGCTTTACTTCCTCCGGCAGGGTGGCCTGCGCTTCCGAGACCCGGTTCTGGGTCAGCACGTTGGCCATGTCGAGGTCCGTACCGACCTCGAAGGACACGTTTAACGTCATCCGCCCATCGCTGGAGTTGGTCGAGTTCATGTAGATCATGTCCTCGACACCGTTGACCTTCTGCTCGATCGGGGTCGCGACGGACTGCTCGACGTTGGTGGCGCTGGCGCCGGTGTAGGTCGCGGAGACCGCCACCATGGGCGGCGTGATCTCCGGATACTGCGCGATCGGCAGACGGCCGAGCGCGACGAAACCCACGATCACGATGATGATCGCGATTACCATTGCAACGATGGGTCGGCGGACGAAAAACTCGGCCACGCGTCAGCCCCCCTGTTCCGGCTTGGTGTCTGCGTCTGGCTCGAGGCTCTCCAGGCTGACGATTTTCGGTTTGATTTTGGCGTCGTTGCGCAGTCTCAACAGGCCCTCGATCGCGACTTTCTCCCCCGCCTCGAGACCGGAATCGATGATTTGCAGATTGCCGATCTGCGGGCCGGGCTCCACGACCCTCAGCTTGACGGTACCGTCGTCGCCGACTACGAATACGCGGAATGTCCCCTGCAGCTCGGCGACCGCGCGAACCGGGATCATCACCGCATCTTGGCGCCGGTCGATGACCGCACGCACTCTGGCGAACTGCCCGGCCAGTACGATACCGCGCGGATTGTCGAAGTCCGCTTCCATCGTGAACGTACCGGTGGTCGGGTTTATTGC
>PKUM01000053.1 GCA_002868855.1 Chromatiales bacterium
CCGCCGCTGTCGCTCAACTGGTCCGCATGGAGTTTGACCCTAAGTCCGAATTCGCGAGCCGTCGCGAACAGCCTCTCTACCTGGTTTGGGGTGAACGCGATCTCCTCGCAATAGGCATCCACCGCGGAAGCGAGACCGCTTGCAGCGACCGCGGGCAGGTCCTCGCCGCAGATGCGTTCTATGAAGGCATCGGCATTATCTGAGAATTCCGGTGGGACGCTGTGAGCCGCGAGATAGGTAGGCGCCAGGTGAAAGCCGGCAATATCGGCGAGCGCATGCGCCGCCCGCAACATCCGCAACTCGGTTTCGAGTTCCAGTCCGTAACCGCTTTTTATTTCGACCGTGGTCACGCCGCTGGCCAGCAAATCCCTAATCCGCGGCAATGCGGCATCGATAAGTTCGCGCTCACTGGCGGCCCGGGTCGCTCTGACCGTGGCATTGATGCCGCCACCCCGGCGCGCAATCTCCTCATAGGTTGCGCCTTTTTGCCGCTGTTCGAATTCTCCTACGCGGTTGCCAGCGAATACGACGTGGGTGTGGCAGTCGATCAGGCCGGGCGTGATCCATGCGCCATCGAGATCGAAAACCGTACCGGCCTCGTCGTGTTGCGCGGCGTCCAGCGCCGTCACCGGACCGAGCCATGCGATACGGCCATCACGCACCGCGAGTGCGGCGTCACGCAAGATCCCGTAGTCGCTCGTGGGGCCGGTCATCGTCGCCAGATTGACGCCGGTCCAGATGCTGTCGAAGGCCGGAGTTCTGTTGCTGTCGGTTTCTTGAGTCATTTAACGCGCGGCTTTAAGCTCGGGGACAAGCATAACGTCTGGATACGCTCAAATGGAGTCTCTTTTTGCCCGGCTTGCATTGCTGCCGGAGGGCTGGCGCGAGAATGTGCGGATCGGCCTTGCTGCGGATGGCACGATTGCCGATGTCGAAACCGGCAGCGAGGCGGTAGCCGACGAAGGGGTCGGAATACTGATGCCGGGATTTAGCAATGTTCACAGCCATGCGTTCCAACGCGCGCTCGCCGGTCGCGCCGAAGTAGCGGGCGACAGCGACGACAGTTTCTGGACATGGCGCGATCTCATGTATCGGCTGGCTGATCGCCTCACGCCGAAGGACCTGACCAGCATCTCCCGGCTCCTGTACGTGGAGATGTTGGAGGCCGGGTACACGGCTGTCGGGGAGTTCCACTATCTGCATCACGATCCGGCAGGTGAGCTCTACGAGGAACCGATTGCGATGTCGCTTGCGCTTGCTCATGCAGCGGCCGAGGCGGGGATCAGCCTCGCATTGCTACCGGTGCTTTATCGCTACTCAGATTTCGGCGCGCGGCCGCCGGAGCCGGCGCAGCGACGTTTCTCGACGACGCCGGAACAGTTTGTCGCGATGGTCCATCGCCTGCGCGACCGGCTCGATGACTGCATTGTCGGTGTCGCGTTCCATAGCCTGAGGGCGGTGGATGTCGGCAGCATGCGAGACGTGATCGCTGCGCTGGGCCAGCATCCCGGATTTCCGGTTCATATCCATGTTGCGGAGCAGGCGCGGGAGGTGGAGGCCTGTCTGCAACTGTGCGGCCAGCGACCGGTAGAAATGTTGCTGCTCGAGGATTTGCCGGATGAAAACTGGTGCCTGATTCATGCAACCCATATCAACGATGCGGAGCTGCGGGGAATCGCTGCGAGCGGAGCCGTGGCAGGATTGTGCCCGACGACCGAAGCCAACCTGGGGGACGGCATCTTTCCGTTGCGCAGTTTTCTCCAGTGCGAGGGGCGGTTCGCAATTGGTTCAGATAGTCATGTGAGTCTGGATCCATTCGAGGAACTAAGATGGCTCGAATACGGTCAGCGACTGCAGAGCGGCAAGCGGCTGCGTGCGGTCACCGGGAACGGTCGCCACGCCGGATTCGAACTCGTTCGTTCGGCTGCGGTGAACGGTGCTGCGGCGCTGAGCCTGAACGCGGGTCAGATCGCGCCCGGGCAGCGAGCCAATCTGCTGGTGCTCGATCCGAATGCGGCGCTGGTCGATACCGTAGGCGAAGACAACATTCTCGATGCGCTGGTATTTGCGCCGCGCCGCGCGCCGGTAGACAGCGTGATGGTGGACGGGCGCTGGGTATTGCGTCAGGGGCGCCACCCGTTACGGGATCTTGCGGTGGCCGAATATCGTGCCTGCTGCGAGCGCCTGCGGCTGGCCTGAGCCTGGCGGCAAGGCACGAAACGCTGTTGGAGATAGTCGATGAAAAATGAGGGTACGCGTTCGAGGAAGCAGACTGTGCGGGCGCCGCGCGGCGCCGCGCTGAGTGCGAAAAGCTGGCTGACGGAAGCGCCGCTAAGGATGCTGATGAATAACCTCGACCCGGAGGTTGCCGAGCACCCCGAATCGCTGGTCGTCTACGGCGGTATCGGCCGCGCGGCGCGCAACTGGGAATGTTTCGACCGTATCGTCGATTGTCTGCGAGTCCTCGAGGTCGACGAGACCCTGCTGGTGCAGTCCGGCAAGCCGGTCGGTGTATTTCGCACCCACGAAGACGCGCCGCGAGTACTGATCGCGAATTCGAACCTGGTCCCGCACTGGGCAAACTGGGAGCATTTCAACGAACTTGATCGCAAGGGCCTGATGATGTTCGGGCAGATGACTGCGGGTTCATGGATCTATATCGGCAGCCAGGGCATCGTCCAGGGAACCTACGAAACATTCGTGGAGATGGGGCGTCAGCATTATGCCGGCGACCTTACAGGGAAATGGATTCTGACCGCCGGGCTGGGCGGCATGGGCGGCGCCCAGCCGTTGGCCGCAACGATGGCAGGTGCCTCCATGCTCGCTGTCGAGTGCCAGCCGGACCGCATCGCGAAGCGCATCGAAACCGGGTACCTGGACCGCAGCGTCGAGGACCTCGACGAGGCGCTCGCTCTGATCGATGCGGCCTGCCAGAGCGGCAAAGCGATCTCGGTCGGGCTGCTTGGCAACGCGGCCGAACTGCTGCCCGAGCTGGTTCGCCGCGGGGTGCGCCCGGACGCGGTCACGGACCAGACCTCGGCACACGATCCGGTCAACGGTTACTTGCCCGAAGGCTGGACGTTGGCGCAATGGCGCGACGGACAAACCGGGGATCCGGATGCCGTGGCGGCAGCGGCACGTAGCTCGATGGCAAAACACGTGCGCGCAATGCTCGCATTCCAGCAGGCCGGTGTGCCTGTGTTCGACTACGGCAACAACATTCGCCAGGTGGCATTGGAGGAGGGCGTCGAGGATGCGTTCGCCTTTCCCGGATTTGTACCCGCCTATGTTCGCCCGCTGTTTTGCAAGGGGATCGGTCCGTTTCGCTGGGTTGCACTGTCGGGCGACCCGGAGGATATCTACAAGACCGATGCGGTAGTGAAGGAACTGATTCCGGACGATGCCCATCTTCACAATTGGCTGGACATGGCACGGCAACGAATTCAGTTTCAGGGTTTGCCGGCGCGAATATGCTGGGTCGGTCTCGGCGATCGCCACCGGCTTGGGCTGGCGTTCAACGACATGGTCAGGAGCGGCGAACTGAAAGCGCCGGTCGTGATCGGGCGTGATCATCTCGATTCGGGTTCGGTTGCGAGTCCGAATCGCGAGACCGAAGCAATGGCGGACGGTTCCGATGCGGTCTCGGACTGGCCGCTGCTGAACGCGTTGCTGAACACCGCAAGCGGGGCGACCTGGGTTTCGCTTCACCATGGCGGTGGGGTTGGCATGGGGTTCTCGCAGCATGCCGGGTTCGTCATCGTCTGCGATGGTACCGATGCGGCCGCCCGGCGCATCGACCGGGTTCTGTGGAACGACCCTGCGACGGGCGTGATGCGGCATGCCGACGCCGGATATCCGATAGCCGTCGAGCATGCCCGGAAATGCGGACTCGATCTGCCGATGCTCGGTGACGGATGATGGCCGTACTGTGACGGATTTGACTCACGCTGCGCGGTCCAGTTTCGTCCACGGCTCGGCAGGTACCGCGGCGTGACACTCTTTGACTTCGAGGCCGGGGACACCCCGCTCCTGGTCAATGTGCCGCATGCCGGCACCCGAATACCGGACGACATCGCGGCGCGTATGACGCCTGCCGCCAGGGCTCTTCCCGACACCGACTGGTTTGTCGATCGGCTTTATCGGTTTACCCGTGAAATGGGCGCAAGCATGCAGGTTGCCCGATACTCGCGCTACGTCGTGGACTTGAACCGGCCGCCGGACGATGCGGCGTTGTATCCTGGCCAGCCCAAGGTCGGGCTCTGTCCGGCCACAACGTTCAGCGGCGAAGATATCTATCTCGCGGGTGCCGCACCGGATGCCGTGGAGCACCAACGGCGGGTTGCGGTGTTCTGGCGCCCATACCACGAACATCTCGCGGCACAGCTCGAAACACTCCGGGCTCGGCACGGGTTCGTGGTTTTGTGGGACGCTCATTCGATACGGTCCGAGGTGCCACGGCTGTTCGAAGGCCGGTTGCCGGATCTCAATCTCGGGACCAATAACGGCCTGTCCTGCGCGCCCGGTTTGCGCGAACTGGTTACCGCAATCTGCGCGAACTCGACCAGGTTCAGTTCGGTTGTCGATGGCCGCTTCAGGGGAGGTCATATCACTCGCGCCTATGGCCGGCCGGAAGCGGGCTGCCATGCATTGCAAATGGAACTCGCCCAGGGAGCCTACATGAACGAAACTCCGGGAGCGGAATTCGATCGAGCCAGCGCGGCAGAACTGCGGTCGCTGCTGGAGTCGTTGCTTGCCGGTGTCCTTGCCTGGTGCGCATGCCGCGCTCCCAGG
>PKUM01000134.1 GCA_002868855.1 Chromatiales bacterium
CTCCCGTCATGGCTGCTCGCACCGAGAATGCCGGTAATCAGCGCGGCAATTATCAACGCGCGTAGAATTCGGCCCGGACTTTTGTGACTAAGCATCAGCGGTGGCAGGGATCACGAAGATCGATTACGTCTTTTTTGTACTCCTCCGTTGCCATGTTAGCAAGCACCGACAGTGCGTCCGCGTATGGCCTCGGCGGCCGTTCAGACGCTATCATTCGAGTTTGAGTGAATTCCCCGGAGCAAATGAATGGTAGTCATCCGCTTACCCGATGGCTCGAAACGCGACTTCGACGGACCAGTTACGGGTCTTGAGCTGGCCGAGTCGATCGGACGGCGTCTCGCCAAAGATGCCGTTGCCGTGCGAGTCGACGGCGATTTATGGGACCTGAATCGGCCAATTGAGTCGGACTCGGATGTCCAGATCGTCACCCGCGAGGAAGATGACGGGGTAGAGATTCTGCGCCATGATGCCGCGCATCTGCTCGCCGAAGCGGTCAAGGAGCTGTACCCGGAGACCCAGGTCACGATCGGGCCCGCCATCGACAATGGCTTTTACTATGATTTTGCCCGTGAGGAACCGTTCCGGCCCGAGGATCTCGAGCAAATCGAGCAACGGATGCGGGAGATCGTGGAGCGTGATGAGTCCGTGCAACGCGAGGTCTGGGATCGCGACGAGGCGGTTCGGTTTTTCACAGATCTCGGTGAGCACTACAAGGCCGAAATAATCGGGGCAATTCCCGCCGGGGAATCGATCACACTTTACCGCCAGGGGCGGTTCATCGATCTCTGCCGCGGCCCTCACCTTCCGAGCACCGGGCGGCTGGGCAAGGCGTTCAGGCTCACCAAGCTTGCTGGTGCGTACTGGCGCGGTGATTCGAACAACGCGATGCTGCAACGGATCTACGGCACTGCGTGGCCCGACAAGAAAAAACTGGACAAGTATCTGCATCAGCTCGAAGAAGCGGAGCGGCGCGATCATCGCCGGCTAGGGCGCGAGATGGACCTGTTCCACTTTCAGGAAGAGGCCCCGGGTTCGGTGTTCTGGCACCCGAAAGGCTGGAGCCTGTTTCAGAGCCTGATCGATTACATGCGCACGCGCCAGGACGCGGCCGGATACCGCGAGATCAATACTCCGGAACTGATGGACCGGTCACTGTGGGTAAAATCCGGTCACGTCGAGAAATTCGGCGACAATATGTTCGTAACGCAAACACCTGACGAGCGAGTGTTTGCGTTGAAGCCGATGAATTGCCCTGGCAATGTACAGGTATTCAAACAGGGCATTACCAGCTATCGCGAACTGCCATTGCGTCTTTCCGAGTTTGGCAGCGTACACCGCTACGAACCGTCCGGCGCACTGCACGGATTGATGCGGGTGCGCTCGTTTACCCAGGACGATGCGCATATTTTCTGTACCGAGCAACAAATTACCGAAGAGTGCGTGACGGTCACCAAGCTGATTCTGGATATCTACCGTGACTTCGGGTTTGAGGACATCCGGATCAAATTCGCCGACCGGCCCGAAAAACGGGTCGGCGCCGACAGTGTCTGGGATGAATCCGAGCAGGCGCTTATGACAGCCCTGAAATCGACCGATCTGCCGTACGAACTCAACCCGGGGGAAGGTGCGTTTTACGGCCCCAAACTGGAGTTCGTGCTAACCGATGCGATCGGGCGTGACTGGCAATGCGGCACGGTGCAGGTCGACCTGAACCTGCCTGACCGGCTCGGCGCGAGTTTTATCGGCGAGGACGGACAGAAACACCCGCCAGTCATGATTCACCGCGCTCTATTCGGATCGCTCGAGCGCTTCACCGGTATCCTGCTCGAACATTATGCCGGGCGGCTGCCATTGTGGCTCGCCCCAACCCAGGTCGTCGTGGCAACCATTACCTCGGATGCCGATGCCTACGCCATGGAAGTCGCGGCCACGTTGAGGCATCACGGTATCCGCGTGGAAACGGATCTGCGCAACGAGAAAATCAACTACAAGGTTCGCGAACACAGCCTCGCCAAAGTACCGGTGATGTTCGTGGCCGGCAAACGCGAGGCAGAAAATCACAGTGTCTCCATACGCCGGCTCGGGCAAAAACACCAGACCAGTGCGCCGCTCGCGAGCGCGGTGGCCGATGTCGCCCGGGAATGTGCGCAGAAGCGAGTGGTGGACGGCGAGGCTGCGTAGACCGGAAGCTCTACTCGACCGATGCGAGCCGCCGCATCATCAGGCGCACCAGGTCTTCGGCAAGCGCCGCCCTGATCGCTTCTTCCTCGCGGCGTTTGCCGAGCACGTCCGTTTCGTCATAACTGTAGTCGCGGGTCACGGTCATCGGGCGCGCTTCGAGACGCGGCTCACCTTCGGTGGAGAGCTGGTAGCTGACCGTGTAATAGACCTCGTATTCCTGCGGAACATTGTCGGCGGATACCGATAGCAAACGCTGTCCGGTTTCGTCGCGCAACAACTTCAGAATCGCGCTGGCTTCGTTGCGCCGGTCAGTGACATTAATGCCTGCTGCGCGGAGGCGCCGGTCAAGCGTCAGTGACAAAACACTGTAGGGATTGCGCGATTCGATATAGGTCGTTTCCATCACCTCCGGTAACGCATCAGGTGCTTCGAGACGATAACCGCAACCATGAAGTGCAGCGGCGCTCGTCACGGCCAGCCCGACCCTGACGACAACGTCTTGCCAGCAAGCCGATACGCCCATTACACGACAACGTTTACGAGCTTGTCCGGCACGACCACGACCTTGCGGATGGTCTTGCCATCAATGAATTTCTGCACGTTCGGCTCCGCCAGCGCCGCTGCCTGCACCGCGTCGCGATCCGCGCCAACCGGCATGGCAACCCTTGCTCGCAAGCGGCCATTGACCTGTACGACGATCTCGACCTCAGACCGGCCGAGCGCATTCTCATCGACCATCGGCCACCCGGCATCGACAACCGCCCCCTCCTCGCCAAGCGACTGCCACAATGCATGGCAGGTATGAGGAATGATCGGCGATAACATCGCCACGATCGCGCTCAATGCCTCGCGCACCACCGCGCGTCCAGCCGCGGAATCGTCGTCGAACCGGTTCAGCGCATTCAACAACTCCATCATTGCCGCTATCGCCGTATTGAAGGTATAGCGCCGCCCTATATCGTCGCCGACTTTGGCAATGGTCTCATGGGTCTTGCGCCGGATATCGCGTTGCCCGCGGTCGAGCGATGCAACATCGAGCGCTTCCGCCGGACCGGCAGAGAGATGCTCCGCCACGCTGCGCCACAGTTTCTTCAAAAAGCGGTAGCTGCCTTCGACCCCTTCGTCGGACCACTCGAGACTCTGTTCCGGCGGCGCCGCGAACATCATGAAAAGCCTGACGGTGTCGGCGCCATAGCGCTCGATCAGCGCTTCCGGATCGACCGTATTCCCCTTCGACTTGGACATCTTGGCACCGTCTTTCAGCACCATGCCCTGGGTCAACAAATTGGCAAACGGTTCACCAACGGCAACGCTACCCTCGTCGCGCAACAACTTCTGATAAAACCGCGCATACAGCAAATGCAGAATCGCATGCTCTATGCCACCGATATACTGATCGACCGGCATCCAGTAGTTCGCCCGGTCGTCAACAATTCCATCGATCGCATCAGGGCACGCATAGCGAAGGAAGTACCAGGATGACTCCATGAACGTGTCAAACGTATCGGTCTCGCGACGGGCCTGCCCGCCGCAGGCCGGACAGGTCGTTTGGTAAAACTCCGGCATCTGGGTCAACGGTGACTGCACCCCTGAGAAATCGACCCTCTCCGGCAAAACCACCGGAAGCTGATCCTCGGGCACAGGCAGAGCGCCGCATTCTTCGCAGTTGACAACCGGGATCGGCGCGCCCCAGTAGCGCTGCCGCGAAACACCCCAATCGCGAAGCCGGTAGTTGACCTTGCGCCGACCCGTACCATGGGTTTCGAGATGACTAGCAAGCGCGTCGAATGCCTCGGCGGAACTCAGACCGGTATGGGTTTGCGAATTGACGAGCACACCCTTCTCGACAAAAGCGGCCTCGCCGATGTCGGCCTTGGTGCCATCCGCGGGCGCGATTACCTGGCGGATTTCGAGCCCGTGCTTGCGCGCGAATTCCCAGTCGCGCTGATCGTGCCCGGGGACCGACATTACGGCACCCGTGCCATAACTCATCAGCACAAAGTTGGCGACCCACACCGGCACTGCCTCGCCGTTGATCGGATTGATCGCGACACGCCCCAGCGGCATGCCCTTCTTTTCCATCGTTTCGAGTTCCGCCTCCGCGGTCGCGCTGCTTCGGCACTCTTCGATGAAACGCGACAGCGCCGGATTGTCCGCGGCGGCGGCCTGCGCCAGCGGATGTTCGGCCGCAACTGCCATGTAGGTCACGCCATACAGCGTGTCCGGCCGGGTGGTGAACACCTCGAGCGCCGGGCCACCATCGACCTCGAAACGGATCTCGACCCCTTCGGAGCGCCCGATCCAGTTTCGCTGCATCGTGCGAACGGCATCCGGCCAACCCGGAAGACGGTCTAGTTCTTCAAGTAATTCATCAGCATATGCTGTAATTCTCATAAACCACTGCGGAATTTCGCGACGTTCTACGAGCGCGTGCGAACGCCAACCGCGTCCATCTACGACCTGCTCATTGGCGAGCACGGTCTGATCGACGGGATCCCAGTTGACCACCGCATTCTTCTTGTAAACGAGACCCTTGCGCATGAGCCGGGTAAACAGGAGCTGTTCCCAGCGGTAGTATTCCGGCTTGCAGGTTGCCAACTCGCGCGACCAGTCATAGGCGAAACCCAGACGCTTGAGCTGCTCACGCATGTAACCGATGTTTTCGTAGGTCCAATGCGCCGGCGCAACACCACGTTCGATAGCCGCGTTCTCTGCCGGCATGCCAAATGCATCCCAACCCATCGGTTGCAAAACGTTCTTGCCCTGCATGCGCTGATAGCGGCTGATTACATCGCCGATCGTGTAATTGCGGACATGCCCCATATGCAGCCGCCCGCTGGGATACGGGAACATGCAAAGACAATAGAATTTCTCTTTGCCGGAGTCCTCAACGACCTCGAAGGTCTGGTTCGTCTCCCAGAACTTCTGTGCCTCGGGTTCGATTTTCTCGGGCTTGAATACCGGGTCCATGAGCTGTCCGATCTGCCTCAGATCAAACCGCAAGCATACCTCAGCGGCGCCGTCCGGACACGACCTGGCGCCGACCCAACGCTATTCCAGCGGCGATCAAAACCAGGGCCAGCGCGACGACTGCAAGATTACCGAAACGGACAAACGGCGTCGCACCGGTGCGAACCGACACGTCCGCACGCAACACGCTAACCTCGAACTGCGGCGACTGTGCCAGTAATTTCCCGTGATGATCGATAACCGCGGAAATACCGGTGTTCGTCGCCCGCAACGTGGCGCGGCCCGCCTCAACCGATCGCATGCGCGCGATCTGCAGATGCTGGTGCGGCGCGATGGAATCACCGAACCATGCATCATTGCTCACGTTGACCAGCATGCCCGCCTGCGGCAGGAAGGCGAGCATCTGCTCGCCGAACGCGTCCTCGTAACAGATACTCGGCGCCAGCGCTGCAACCGTGGTTTGCAACACGGGCTGGCGCGCCCCGCCTACGCCGAGATCCGAGTACGGCAGGCTGAGCAGACGCATCCAGTCGCGCACGAAACCGGGAACCGGAAAATACTCACCGAACGGCACGAGATGGCGTTTATCGTAGATCTGCGGCGTCTCGCCAAGTACTACGATCGAGTTGAACACGGGACCGTCGCTACGGGCTCGGCGCAGGATCCCGAGGACGATTTCGCTGCCCTCGTTGCGAGCGGCAGTCGCGAGGGCATCGAGATAGCCCGCAGCGCGGTGCATAAGCAGCGGGATTGCCGCTTCCGGCAAGACGATCAGATCCCGCCCGAGTTCGGCATCTACCAGCTCGCGATACAAGCGCAATGTGGGCAGTCTCTCTTCGACCAGCCACTTTCGATCCTGGCTGATGGCTCCCTGGACCAGGCTAACCGATATGGGCTTGTCCGCGGGCTCGGTCCATTCCACGTTACGCAATGCAGCTCCACCGCCCCATAGGACCGCCAGTACAGCCAACGCGCAAATCCCCGCCTGAGACAGCGGCCGGCGCAACAACAAAATCGCACCGGCACTCATCACCCCCGCCAAACTGACGCCAAATACGCCCAATACCGGGGCGAATCCCGCTAATGGTGTGTCGAGCTGACTGTAACCGAGAGAAAGCCATGGAAAGCCGGTCATTACCCAGCTGCGCAGCCATTCAGACAACATCCATGCCGCGGGCCACAACAACAACATTGCGACGCCGCCGTGTGGGAAAAGCCAGCGCCGGGCGACATAGCCGAGGCCGGCGTAATACGCCGCCATCAATGCTACGAGGCCCAGCATCAGGAATACCGCCAGCGCGGCAGGCGCCTCGCCGAATACGCGGATACTTATATAGGTCCAGTAGGTGCCGCCGAGAAACAGGCCGCAACCATAGGCAAATCCCGCGAGCGCCGCAGGCCGTGGAGTGAGGCCAGTCCACGTCCAGAACAAAACGGCGACCGCTACCGGCGCGACCCAGCTCTGATCGAACGGCGCAAACGCCAGCACGGAAGCGACTCCGGCAATCAGTGCCGCCAGATAACGCACACGTCGGATCAACGCCGAATCGGCGGCTGCCGCCGTATCACCGAACACGCGCTGTCAGGACCCTGACTCGCCAGAAACCACCCAGGTCTTTGGCGGAGTCACCTGCAACGCTTCGATCCGGCGCCGGTGGGCGCGTGTGACCCGAAACTCGCAACCCTGTAGCTCGACCTTCTCTCCTCGCCGCGGCAGACGGCCGAATTGATGGCTTACCAGGCCACCGATCGTGTCGTATTCCTCGTCGTCGAGCCGAGCGCCAAAGTACTCGTTGAAATCCTCGATACGGGTAAGCGCAAGAACCGAATACTTGCCGTCGCCTTCAGCGACGATTTCCGCCTCTCCCTGTATATCGTGCTCGTCGTCGATATCTCCGACGATCTGCTCGAGCACATCCTCGATCGTCAGCAAGCCGGAAACGCCGCCGTACTCATCAACAACGATGGCCATATGGTTGTGGCTGGAACGGAATTCGCGGAGCAACGTATTCAGACGTTTACTTTCGGGAATAAATACCGCCGGGCGCAGACATTCGCGAATATCGAATTTCTCGCTGGCACCCTCCGCGTAATAACGCAACAGGTCTTTCGCGAGCAGGATACCGGCAACCTCGGAAATATCATCGCCGATAACCGGGAATCGCGAATGCCCGCTCGCGATGATGGTACGCATCAGCTCCTCGGGCGGTTTGTCACGCTCGAGCACCACCATCTGCGACCGCGGGATCATAATGTCGCCGACCTGCGTTTCCGCAACTTCGAGTACGCCCTGGAGCATGGTCTCCTCTTCCGCATCGAGCAGGCTGCGTTCACGGGCGTCCTTGAGTTGTCGTTTGAATTGTTCGCGATCCCGGGGCTCTCGGCCGAACAGCCTGCTGAGTCGTTCGAGCCAGGAGGGTTTTCCGGGACCGTTGGGACTTGGAGGTTTATCAGCGGACATCAGTTTTTCCCCGTACCTCAAACCGAAACAGTGTATGGATCAGGATAACCGAGATGCGCCAGCGCGGCCCGCTCCGCGGCTTCCATGAGCTGCGCATCGGCCGGTTCCCGGTGATCCATGCCCAACAGGTGCAAAACGCCGTGCACGGTCAGATGGGCCCAGTGAGCAATCACCGGCTTACCCTGATCACGCGCTTCCGCAGCGACAAGAGGCGCACAAATCACGACATCGCCCAGCAATCGTACGCCCGACTCGTCGGCCATGTCCGCAACGAACGACAAGACGTTTGTCGCGCCCGTTTTGCCGCGGTAGCGTTCATTCAGATGCGCGCTTTCATCGCAGTCCACAATCCGCACGCAGACCTCCCAGTCGCTTGCCCTCTTATCTACTGCCGCGCCAGCCCAGTCCGCAAATTGCTCGGGAGCAGGCACGTCACAGCCGGACACCGCCACCTGGACATCGACCTGATTCATACGCCATCCCCGTCGCCGCCGGAGGCTGCCGCATCGTCGCTTGCTTCATATGCTTCGACGATTCTCTGAACGAGCGGATGACGCACTACGTCTTTCGCCGTGAAGTTGGTGAAGCTGACTCCCTTGACGCCGCGCAGGATGCCGGAAACGTGGCGCAGGCCCGACAGCTTTTTGCCAGGCAGGTCGGTCTGCGTGACATCCCCGGTCACAACGGCCCGGCTACCGAATCCAATACGGGTCAGGAACATTTTCATCTGTTCGATGGTCGTGTTCTGCGCCTCGTCGAGAATCACAAATGCCTCATTCAGGGTACGCCCGCGCATGAACGCCAGCGGTGCAATTTCGATTACGTGGGTTTCAATCAGCCGCCCGACCCGCTCAAAGCCCAGCATCTCGTATAACGCGTCGTACATCGGACGCAGGTAAGGATCGACTTTTTGCGACATATCTCCGGGCAGAAACCCGAGCCGCTCGCCCGCCTCTACCGCGGGACGCACCAGAACCAGCCGTCTCACCGCATCTCGTTGCAAGGCATCGACCGCGCAAGCCACGGCAAGATACGTCTTGCCAGTACCGGCGGGACCTATCCCGAAACTCACGTCGCATTCATTGATTGCCCGCAGGTAACTGCGCTGATTGGCGCCGCGAGCGCGGATCATTCCGCGCCGCGTCTTTATCTCGTAGTCGCCACCATTTTCGACGGCTGTTTTCTGCATACCGGCCTCGCGAACTGCGATATGGACACGTTCAGGATTCAGGGTTTCGGTTGCCGTCTGCGCGAACAGGTTTTCCAGAACAGTCACCGCCGCCTGTACCGCTTCATGCTCGCCACTGACGCGAAACCTACTGCCGCGATTGCTGACCGTTACACCGAGTTGCTGTTCGACAAAACGGAGGTGCTCGTCGAACTGGCCGCAAAGGCTCGCGAGACGGCGATTATCCGCGGGTTCGAGAACGATATCCCTCGATGCCTGGTCGACGCTCAATGTAGTTGATCCATGCCGGATCAGCCGACCACTGCCGCAGGCTTTTCCTGCAAACGGCCACGCAACGAGTTCGGCAACGCCTCGGTGATCACCACATCGGCGAACCCCCCCAATAGCGTCTGCGGACCGTCGAAATTGACCCAGCGGTTGTTTTCGGTTCGCCCGGCGAGTTGCCGTGGGTCCTTCCTTGCGTTGCGCTCGACAAGCACCCGCTGCACCGTCCCGACCATGGCTGCAGCGATTTCCCCGGCCTGCTGGTTCACCCGCTGTTGCAATATCGACAGACGGCGGCTCTTTTCTTCGCCCGTCACGTCGTCGGGAAACGAAGCCGCTGGTGTACCCGGCCGCTGACTATAGATAAAACTGAACGACTGATCGAAACCCACCTCGGCAATGAGATCCATCGTGGCCGCGAAATCGCGCTCGGTTTCGCCAGGAAACCCGACAATGAAATCGGATGAAATGCTGATCCCGGGGCGCGCTTCGCGCAGCCGGCGGATTTTCTGTTTGTATTCAAGCGAAGTGTGGCCGCGTTTCATCAGCGACAGTACCCGGTCCGAGCCGCTCTGAACCGGCAAATGCAGGTACGAAGCAAGCTCGGGCACATCGCGGTAAGCATCGATCAGTGAATCGGTGAATTCGACCGGATGCGAAGTCGTAAAACGCACCCGTGCAATCCCGTCCACTGCGGCGACGTAGTGAATCAATGTCGCAAGATCCGCGTGGGTCGAGTCGTGCATCGGACCACGATAGGCGTTGACATTCTGACCCAACAGGTTGATCTCTCTTACACCCTGTTCCGCCAACTGCACCACTTCGGCTATCACGTCGTCGAACGGTCTGCTGACCTCCTCGCCACGGGTGTAAGGCACCACGCAGAAAGTACAGTACTTGCTGCAGCCCTCCATAACCGAAACGAAAGCCGTCGCACCCTCTGCGCGTGGTGCCGGCAAAGCATCGAATTTCTCGATTTCCGGGAAACTGATGTCGACGACGGCGCCGCCACCGCTTCTCGCCTGATCGAGCATTTGCGGTAACCGGTGAAGCGTCTGCGGTCCGAACACCAGGTCGACCTGGGGCGACCGGCGCACAATCGCCTCACCCTCCTGACTCGCAACGCAACCGCCAACCCCGATCACAAGTTCGGGCCGTGCCAGTTTCAACTCGCGCCAGGTGCCGAGAAGCGAAAATACTTTCTCCTGGGCTTTCTCGCGGATCGAACAGGTATTGACCAGGATTACGTCCGCTTCGTCCGCGCGGTCGACAACCTGGAGGCCATGGGATGCACCGAGCACGTCCGCCATCTTGGCGGAGTCGTAGTCGTTAATCTGACAGCCGAAAGATCTGATGTAGAGCTTGCCGCTCATCCTAAGTAATCTAGTCGCGAGCCGCGAATATTCAAGTCAGGGGGATCGGGCCGCCCGGAGGCGGCCCGCGTCTCTAACGGATATAGCCGAGACTTTCGAGCTTGACCAGCATGCGCTGGGCAGCCTCTTCCGGACTCAGGGTGGCCGTATCGATAGTCATCTCTGCGTTCTCAGGCACCTCGTATGGATCGCTGATACCGGTGAACTCCTTGATGAGCCCGGCACGCGCTTTCGCATATAAACCCTTGCGATCACGCTCCTCGCAAATTTCGAGCGAGGTAGCGACATGCACCTCAATGAAACCGCCGAATTCCTCGATCGCGTCACGAACGTCGCGCCGCGTCGCGGTATAGGGCGCAATCGGGGCACAGATCGCTATGCCGCCATTTTTAACGATTTCGCTGGCAACATATCCAATTCGGCGAATATTCAGGTCACGGTGCTCGCGTGAGAAACCGAGCTCGCTGGAGAGATTCTTGCGAACGATATCACCGTCCAGCAACGTAACCCGGCGTCCACCGAGTTCCATCAGCTTGACCATCAGCGCGTTGGCCAGTGTCGATTTACCGGCCCCGGAAAGACCGGTGAAGAACATGCAGAATCCTTGCTGGTGCCGCGCCGGATGGGTCCGCCGCAGTTCGGCAATCACATCGGGGTAGGAGAACCAGCTCGGTATTTCGAGCCCTTCCTGCAGGCGCCGGCGCAACTCGGTCCCGGAAATATTCAGGACAGTCTGATCGTCGCTGGTCTGGTCCACCGGCACGTACTGCGCCCGCTCGGCAACATAGACCATCATTTTGAACGGCACCATCTGGATCCCGATCTCGTCCTCGAATTCGCGCATCAGCTCCTGCGCATCGTACGGGCCGTAAAAATCGTTTCCGTCACGGTCCTTGCCCGGACCCGCGTGATCGCGGCCGACGATGAAATGGGTGCAGCCGTAGTTTTTGCGGATCAGGGCGTGCCACACGGCTTCGCGCGGCCCGGCCATACGCATCGCAAGCGGCAATAGCGACAGCGATGTCGTCTGCTCGGGATAGTGCGACAACAGGTTCTCGTAGCAGCGGACGCGTGTGAAGTGATCGACGTCGCCCGGCTTGGTCATGCCGACCACCGGGTGAATCAACAGGTTCGCCTCGACATCGCGGGCGGCGCGAAACGTCAGCTCCTGATGGGCGCGATGCATCGGGTTCCGAGTCTGGAAGGCAACAATCTTGCGCCATCCGAGCTTCGAAAACCGATCGCGCAGTTCCTGCGGGGAATCGCGCAGGTGACGGAAATCATAGTGCAACGGCGGTTCCACTCCGCGCAGACGCCCGCCAACGTACACCGGGTTGGCGCGATTCATAAGGAAATGCACGCCCGGATGAGTCTCGTCAGTGCTACCGAAAACGCCCTTTGCCTCGGCTGCCTTGTCCGGAGTCCAGATGTCCTCGACATCCAGCATCGCGATCAGCACGCCTTCCTCGTCGCGCAAAGCAATCGCATCGCCGTTTTTCAGCTCGGCGGCAAATGCTTCCGTGACGTCGAGCGTGATGGGCATCGGCCACAGCGTGCCGTCGGCAAGACGCATATCCGCCACTACGCCGTCGTAATCGGCTTTGCCGAGAAATCCGGTCAGCGGCGAAAAAGCACCATTCAGAAGCAGTTCGATGTCACATACTTGCCTCGGGGTAAGATCCCAGGAAACGGCATCACGCGCGGCCAGTCGAGCAGCCTCCGCTTCGTCCGCGCCCAGATACAAATCCTTCAGCTCCCCTCCATGGGGTCTGATCAAGTCGCTCATCTCAGTATTTCCTCAGGAAAAACAAAAATAGTAGCGCGCGCCGGAACCGGCGCGCCGTGCAGTGATTCACGTTAGTGAAGAGTTAAAACGGAATATCGTCGTCGAAATCGTCCGCCGCGGCCGGAGCCGGCGCCGAAGATTGCCCGCCGGCCGCGCGCGACGGGGCGGCTGGAGCAGACATACCACCGCCCCCTCTGCCACCGAGCATCTGCATCTCGTTCGCGATGACCTCGGTCGTGTAGCGGTCATTACCCTGCTGATCCTGCCACTTGCGGGTACGCAACCTGCCCTCGACATAGACCTGCGAGCCCTTGCGGAGATACTCCGCTGCGATCTCTGCAAGACGCCCGAAAAAAGCGATATTGTGCCATTCGGTGCGTTCCTGCTGCTCACCTGACTGCTTGTCCTTCCAGGACTCGGAAGTCGCGATGCGGATATTTGTCACCGCCGCACCGCTGGGCATGTAGCGTGTATCCGGATCGGCGCCCAGATTACCCACCAGAATTACCTTGTTGACACCACGCGCCATGACAGCTCCAATAAAAAGCAAGGCCCGGTTTTCCAGGCGCTTTGAATAAAACCGTAATTGTAAGCTCTGGAGCGCAAAAGCGCACCCAAAAAACAGGCCGATTTGGCCGTATTTATCCCGCCGGCAGGCTCACGTCGCGCGTCCCGCGAGAAGGTATCAGCGCCACCAGCAGCCACAGCAACGCCACCGCCCCGGCTCCTGCAAAAACCGCCCCGATCCCGGCCCAACCCATAATCGATCCGGCGAAACCGCCTCCCAGGAAAGCACCGAAGAACTGAGCGCTCGCGAACACCCCCATCGCCGCGCCTCGATGCTCCTCCGGCGCAGTCTGTGACAGGACCGCCGGCAGGCGCGCCTCGAGGAAGGTAAAAGCCGCAAAATAAGCCACCATCAGCGCGACAATCTGCCACAACGAAGCGTGCAAACCGCCGAGGCCGAACAGCGCGAGCGAAAGCAGTCCGATGGCGATTGGCAGGGTCCTGTCACCATGCCGCCAGCGCTCGGCAGTCAGGATCAGTGCCACTGTGCCAACCAGGGAAATTATTATGACAAGCAGATAGACGACCCAGTGCCTGGCTTCGGCAAGCCCGGCGAAATCGCGCAATGCAAACGGCACCGCAACAAACAAAGCGGTAATGGTCAGATGCAGGCCGAGTACGCCCACGTACAGCCTGAGCAGCGCCGGATCACGCAGTACGATCGCAAATCCGCCGGGCGCCCGCGCCACCGGGGCCGCCTCTCCCGGCGCCCGCTCGCGCAACCCCAGCATCATCAGGATTGCCGCCACGCCAAGCAGCGCCGACAACCAGAACATTCCCGCGACACCGATCCATACATTCAGCACCGGACCGAGCACCAGCGACAACATGAACGACATGCCGATGCTCATGCCCAGGAATGCCATCGCGCGGGTGCGAACGTCCGTCCTCGTGCGGTCCGCAAGCATCGCGGTCAGCGCCGCTGATATGGCGCCGGCGCCCTGCAATGCGCGGCCACCGACCACGCCCCAGATCGTATCGGCGTAAGCGGCGACTATGCTGCCGACAATGAAAACAGACAAGCCAAACAGGATTACCGGCCGCCGCCCGATCCGGTCGGACAGCCAGCCGAACGGAATCTGCAAAGCAGCCTGCGTCATTCCATACGCGCCGACGGCTATACCGATCAGCGTTGGTGTCGCGCCGTCCAGGCGCTCGGCATAGAGCGCGAGCACCGGTAAGAGCATGAAAAGCCCCAGCAGGCGCAGCGAAAAAACCGACGCAAGGACGGCGACGCTGCGTTTCTCATGCGCCAGCAACGCGATTTTTACGGATTCACCTCGGTGCAAGCCTGGCTCCTTTTGCGCCGCAGTCGAAAGGCGGCGTATATTACCAGTTTGCCCAGCGCTCCGACCCGACAATTTATGATGCAGTTCATCAGTATCCGCGGCGCCCGCACTCATAATCTGCAAAATGTCGACCTGGATCTGCCGCGCGATCAGTTGATCGTGATAACCGGGCTGTCCGGGTCCGGCAAGTCCTCGCTCGCTTTCGACACCATTTATGCGGAAGGGCAACGCCGCTACGTGGAGTCCCTGTCCACCTATGCGCGGCAATTCCTGTCGGTCATGGAAAAACCCGATGTCGACCACATCGAGGGGCTGTCCCCGGCCATCTCGATCGAGCAGAAATCAACCTCTCACAACCCGCGATCAACGGTCGGCACCGTCACCGAAATCTATGACTACCTTCGGCTGCTGTACGCCCGCGCTGGAATGCCCAAGTGCCCCGAGCACGGCCAGCAGCTGGAGGCACAGACAGTCTCGCAGATGGTCGACCAGGTATTGCAGTTGGCCGAAGGCACCGCGATCCTGTTGCTCGCGCCAGTAGTCCGCGAACGCAAGGGCGAGCATGGCAAGCTGCTTGCCAGCCTGCGCGCGCAGGGCTTTATCCGCGCCCGGATCGACGGCGAGATTTTCGAACTCGACGCTGTGGAGACGCTGGATTTGCGTCGCCGCCACACCATCGAGGTTGTCGTCGACCGGCTTCGTGTTCGTCCCGATGCCGCGTTGCGCCTGGCGGAGTCATTCGAAACCGCGCTTGGCCTGGCCGACGGCCTTGCGGCCGTCGCGTTTATGGACGGCGATGCCGAGGAACTCGCGTTTTCCGATCGCTTCTCCTGCAATATCTGCGGCTACAGCCTTGCCGAACTCGAACCGCGCCTGTTTTCGTTCAACAATCCGGCCGGGGCCTGCCCGGCCTGCGACGGCCTCGGCACCCGCGACTTCTTCGATCCGGAACGGGTGATCGTCCATCCGGAACTGAGCCTCGCCGGCGGCGCGATTCGCGGCTGGGACCGGCGCAACAGCTATTTTTTCCAACTGGTGCGCTCACTGTCCCAGCACTACAAGTTCGATATCGAAAAGCCGTTCGAGCAGCTGCCAGAGAATATTCGCGAGGTGGTTCTTTTCGGCAGCGGTGACGAGCGGGTCAATTTCACCTATCTCGACGGCCGGGGCGGCAGCGTAGAGCGCAGTCACCGCTTCGAGGGAATCATCCCGAATATGGAACGGCGCTACCGCGAGACCGAATCTTCGGTCGTTCGCGAGGAGCTTGCCAAATACCAGTCGGTGCAGGCATGCACGGAGTGCGGTGGCCACCGTCTCAACCGGGCCGCACGCAACGTCTTCGTGGCCGATCAGACTCTGCCGCAGATTACCGCGTTGTCAGTCGATAATGCGCTGGCGTTCTTCCTGTCGATGCAGCTCGACGGATGGCGCGGCGAAATTGCCCGCAAGGTGGTCAAGGAAATTGGTGACCGGCTGCGCTTTCTCGCCGATGTCGGACTCGGCTACCTGACGCTGAATCGCAGCGCCGAGACACTCTCCGGCGGCGAAGCACAGCGCATCCGTCTGGCCAGCCAGATCGGCTCCGGACTGGTCGGGGTGATGTACATTCTTGACGAACCGTCCATCGGCCTGCATCAACGCGACAATCGCCGATTGCTCGAAACGCTGTTCCACCTGCGCGATCTCGGCAATACCGTGATAGTCGTCGAGCATGACGAGGAGGCAATCCTCGCAGCCGACCATGTTGTCGACCTCGGGCCGGGCGCGGGAGTGCATGGCGGCGAAGTCATTGCCCAGGGCAAGCCTCAGGATATCTGCGACAACCCGGCGTCTCTCACCGGGCGCTACCTGAGCGGCAGTCAACGAATCGCGGTACCTCCGCTTCGCACGCCCGCCGACGAAAAGCGCATGGTGACGGTGCACAAGGCGCGCGCTAACAATCTCAAGGACATTGACGCGAAAATCCCGGTCGGCCTGATGACCTGCGTAACCGGCGTCTCCGGCTCCGGCAAATCGACACTGGTCAACGACACGCTCTATGCGCATGCTGCACGCGCCATCAATGACTCAGCGATCGCAGCGGCTGCCTGCGACGGTGTCGACGGGCTCGACCATTTCGATCGGGTGATCGATATCAGCCAGAGCCCGATCGGGCGGACACCGCGGTCGAATCCTGCCACCTATACCGGTTTGTTTACCCCAATCCGCGAACTGTTCGCCAACACCCAGGAAGCCCGTTCGCGCGGATATCGCAGCGGCCGTTTCAGCTTCAACGTCAAGGGCGGGCGCTGTGAGGCCTGTCAGGGCGACGGAGTGATCAAGGTCGAAATGCATTTTCTCCCGGATGTCTACGTCCCCTGCGACATCTGCCAGGGTCTCCGTTACAACCGCGAAACGCTGGACATCCGCTACAAGGGCCGCACTATCCAGGAAGTTCTGGAACTGACGGTAGAGGACGCGTTGCGGTTCTTTCACAACGTCCCGGTCATCGCGCGCAAGCTGCAGACACTGGTCGACGTCGGATTGTCGTACGTCAGGATCGGGCAGAATGCGACCACGCTTTCGGGCGGCGAAGCACAGCGGGTGAAACTGGCGAAAGAACTGGCGAAACGCGCAACCGGGCGCACACTCTATATCCTTGACGAGCCCACGACCGGGCTGCATTTTCACGACATTGCGCACCTGCTCGAGGTGTTGTCGCGTTTGCGCGACCAGGGCAACACGGTCGTCGTGATTGAGCACAACCTGGATGTCATAAAGACTGCGGACTGGGTTCTGGACCTGGGGCCGGAAGGCGGAGACGGAGGCGGTCAAGTGGTCGCCGAAGGTACTCCGGAAAAGGTCGCGGAATCCGCCGCATCCTACACCGGCCAGTATCTCCGCCGCACACTCGAACGGGGACAACCGAACGTAAGCAGTGCCGCAGCCGAGCACGCCACGTCGCGCTGAACAGAACGCTCGGCTGACGCCGGCGCCAGCCCGAATCGAGCACGCGCTTGTGGCCCTCGCCGCGCCTCAATACCCCGCGGCGTGGCCGTCCTTGCGCGATTCCGAGGCACCGACCCAGACACCGTTATCACGATCGCGTGCGATCGCCTGGTAACCGCCATAAGCCTGCCCACGAATATCGGTGCGATGCCCTCGGCGCTGCAGCTCGGCAATGACCGCGGCGTCGAATCCGCTTTCCATCCAGATCTCGCCGCCGCCAGCAGCGTGCTCCCCGGTCGGCTGCGCGGATCCGACGTGACGGATGCGAGGCGCATCCCCGGCCTGCTGCAGGTTCATTCCGAAATCGACCATATTGACCAGAACCTGGACATGACCCTGCGGCTGCATCGCGCCACCCATGACACCGAACGCGAGCCACGGTTCGCCGGCACGCGTCACGAATGCGGGAATGATGGTATGAAACGGGCGCTTGCCAGGCGCGTAGACGTTGGCGTGGACCGGGTCGAGGCTGAACAGTTCGCCGCGATTTTGCAGGATAAAGCCGAGGCCAGGCGGCGTCATACCAGATCCCATACCGCTGAAATTACTTTGTATCAGCGACACCATGTTGCCCTCGCGGTCGGCCACGGCCAGGTAAATCGTATCGCCATGCTCGATCCAGACCGCGCCCGCCTCGACCGTATCCGCCGCGCGGCGCATGTCGATCAGCCCGCGCCGTTGGGCGGCGTAGTCGGCCGACAGGAGCCAGTCGACTGGCACTTCCTCGAACTGCGGGTCCGTGTAGTATCGGGCGCGATCGGCATAGACCAGTTTCTTTGTCTCGACCAGTACATGCAGATAATCGGCGCTGCCAAACCCCATCGCCGCAATATCGTAATCCTCGAGAATGTTGAGCATTTGCAACGCCGCAATACCCTGGCCGTTTGGCGGCAACTCCCAGACTTCGTAGCCGCGGTAACTGGAAGAGAGCGGTTCGACCCATTCGGATTTGTGGTCGGCCAGATCGGCCGCGCTGAGGAAACCGCCGTTTTCGCTTAAGTAGCGTTCGATCGTCGCGGCAATTTCACCGCGATAGAAGGCGTCACGACCACCCTCTGCAATCTTGCGGTAAGTGTCGGCAAGACGCGGATTGCGAAACACCTCGCCCTTTGCGGGCGCTTTGCCGGCCGGCATGAATACCTCGGCAAAACCTGGGTAGCCCTGCAAGATTTTTGCGTTGCGCGCCCAGTGCCAGGCGATCACCTCGGTTACCGGGAATCCGTGCCGGGCATAGGCTATCGCCGGCGCAAGCAATTCCTCCATGGGCAGACGGCCGAAACGTGCATGCAGTTCGAACCAGCCGTCGACGGCGCCGGGGACCGACACGGGCAGCGGGCCGCGCTCGGGAATCCGCTCAAGACCCTGCTCGCGGAAATACTTGAGGCTGAGCGCGCGCGGAGATCGGCCACTGGCATTAAGTCCGTGCAGGCGTTTGGCGGTGCCATCCCAGACGATCGCGAAAAGATCGCCACCGATGCCGCAACCGGTCGGCTCCATCAGACCGAGCGCCGCGTTGGCCGCGATCGCGGCGTCCACCGCGGACCCTCCGGCCTTCAGGATATCCAGCGCGATCTGCGTCGCAAGCGGCTGGCTGGTCGCCGCCATCCCATGCGGTGCGATCACCTCGGAGCGCGAAGCAAACGGATCGTCACTCTGCCTGTCGAAACCATCCGCCATATCAGTAACGCCGACCAGTACGACGGCCGCGCACACGCGCGCCACGATAGACATACGCATTGCAGTGCTCTCCCGAAGACATGGCGCCGATACTCTCACATTCGCCGCACGTGGCGCCAAGGCCCGGTGCTTGTGAGCCCGCATCAGCCTCGCTATGCTGCCGCAATCGCCACACTGCACCGGAATCATCATGCTTATTCGAGACCCCAGTAATTACGCCACGCACATCGCCCGGCAACAGCAAAACTTCGCCGAGGCGCTGGCCGCCGGCGGATACGATCATGCCATCATCGCTGCCGGGCGGCCGCACGAGGTATTTCTCGACGACAATGCCTATCCGTTCAGGGTCAACCCGCATTTCAATGTCTGGGCACCGCTGACCGCGAGTCCCGAGTCGTTCTTGCTGATCGTACCCGGCGAAAAACCGCGCCTGGTGTTCTATAGCCCCGACGACTACTGGCATGCCGCACCGCAGCCGCCGGAAGCTGCCATCGTCGAACAGTTCGATGTCCACCAGGTCAGCGCGATCAGCGAGATACCGGCATTGCTGAAGGCTTCCGGGCGCGGCGCGTTCCTCGGCGAATGGGAGCAGAGTTACGAAGACTGGAACATCGGCGACCCGAATCCGGTCGCGGTGCTGGACTGGCTGCATTATCACCGTGCATGGAAAACCGAGTACGAACTCGACTGCATGCGCGAGGCGGCGCGCCTCGGCGCAACGGCACATAACGCGGCGCGTGACGCGTTTCTTGCCGGCGCCAGCGAATTCGACATCAACGCCGCCTACATGAAAGCCTGCCAGCTAACCGAATCCGAGTTGCCGTACGGCAACATCGTGGCGATCAACGAACATGGCGCCGTACTGCACTACCAGCATCTCGATCGCAGCGCGCCCAGTGGCGATGCGCGCCTGTCGTTCCTGATCGATGCGGGCGCAACCTATGCCGGCTACGCCAGCGACATCACACGTACTTACTCCGCCCGCCCCGGCATTTTCGCCGACATGATCGTCGCAATGGATTCAGCGCAGCTGGCAATGTGTGACGAGGTAACTGCCGGCACCAGTTTTGCCGATCTCCACCTGGGTGCGCACCAGAAAATCGCCGCACTGCTCGAGGATTTCGATATCGTAAGAATGAGTGCCGAGGATATCGTGGCCACGGGTGTTTCCAGTGTTTTCTTTCCTCACGGTCTCGGCCATTACCTTGGCTTGCAGGTTCACGATACCGGCGGCCTGATGGGCGGCCCGGACGGCAGCGTGCTCGGACGCCCGGACGGACATCCTTTTCTACGCCTGACCCGCACCCTCGAACCCGGCCAGGTAACGACGATAGAGCCGGGGCTTTACTTCATCGAAAAGCTGTTGCGGGATTTGCGCGATATGCCGCAGGCGAGCGAGGTGAATTGGGATCTGGTTGACCAACTTACGCCGTACGGCGGAATTCGGGTCGAGGACGATGTCGCGGTCGGGTCCGACGGGCCGGAGAACCTGACCCGGGATGCGTTCGCGTCGCTGGGCTAAATCTCCGCGCGAATTATCGGGTGCAAAAAAAAGCCGGCGGGTAACGCCGGCACAACAGTCCTGAAGGACTATGGGGAGAATTCGGTCACCCGGCCGTGTTGGCCGTCCGCGTTCCCGGGTGGCGGCGGGTCGGGGAATGTCCGCTGCCCGGAGGCTGCATTTTCAGCGGCAATCGCCAGGCGACTACCATTAGCGCCACTCCGATCAGGAGCGCCGTCAACCAGCCCGGCAGACCCGCGGCCAGCGCCGGGTAGGCCTCGCTGCCCGTGGCCGCGACTGTAACCTTGCCAGCGGAGATCGGATCAAGAATTCCGCTCTGTTTGAACCACGGGTAAGCCAGCATGTAGCAGAACGCACCGACCAGGCCGCCGCCGATAAAGTACAGGGCGTCTTTGCGGCCGGCGCCGGCGGCAACCAAACTCGTGCCCGGGCAGAACCCCGAAATTGCCCAACCAAGTCCGAGCAATCCGCCACCGGCTATCACCCCGGCGTAGCTGGCTTTCACCGACAAATGCGCTGCATCTATCAGGCCGGTAGCGAGGCCGACGAACAAACCGCACGTTGCCAGACCGATTGCGAAGATAATCGTCTTCATCAGACGCAAATCCCTGAGTCGCAACATATCGATAATGACCTGCGGGCTGGCCGCGGCAATTCGATGCAACACAAAACCGAACAGGGTTCCCAATAAAACGGCAAGAAAAATCTGCATGACCGAACTCCCGCCTAGCGGCGCCCAAAAACCAGCATCGCAGTGGGTATGGCCACCGCAAACGCACCAAGAGCAAACATGTATCCTGACAGCGAGGTCTGCATCATCCCGCTCATCATGTGACCGCTGGTGCAGCCGCCGGCCAGACGAGCGCCGAATACCACGACGGCGCCGGCGGCAAATGACATGCCCATGCGCAATGCCGGTTTGTCACCAAAGCGTTGCGCCCAGACGTCCGGGATTTCGGATTCACGGTTGCGGCCACCCAGCCGCGATGACAGGAAACCGCCGGCTATCATCGCCAGCACGAAGACAAATCCATAGTTGACCGGGTTGGCAACGCTTTTCGCGTATTTGCCGCCACTCTTGTCAAGATAGGCGTTGTGACTGGAGAACCCGTTTTTCGCGGTGCTGTCCTGGGTCACCAGATCGCGATCGAACAGGCTCCAGATCAGCCCGTCGGCGATAACGAATTGGGTGGAAACGCCAATGGGTTTTACCACTGCTATCGCGAGAAGAAAGGTCAGTCCTAGTGCGATACCACCCTTCAGCCAACTCCATTGCCCCTGCATTGCTGCAACCTCATGGTTATCCGGTATTGAGGTCGCAATTATACATTAGTTTTTTCTAATTTAGAACTCCTTAACCTTTTACCCGAGAGGCTCCAGGTCGAACGACACGCTGATTCGATTTTCTCCACCGTGAAATGGCAGGGTCCTGTGGTAGAGATATGACGGAAACAGGACCAGCATCCCCTCCGCCGGCTGAATCAGGCGCAACTGCGGTGCGCGGCTGACCGGGATTTCCCGGGTCGGCCGGCCGAATTCTATCCAGCCCTCGTGATCTGTCTCGGATTGCTCCGATACCGACCCGGGCAAGCATACATAGTAGGCACCAGACAACCATGATTGCTCATGGATGTGGGTGTCGATAACGCCGCCCTCCGGAACCACGCAGGCCCAGCTGTTCAGCCGATAACGGCGCGGCAGTCGCTTCAGGAACGGATGCCCGGGATCCACCTCTAGCCGTGCGACCAGACTGTCTATCGCGGCCCGCAGCAGTTTCTCCCAGCCAAGAATTGCCGGCGTCGGCGATTGCAGCAGGTTACCGGTCAACGACCCGCCGCGCGCAGCCAGCCCGAGCGGCTCCCACTGCAGGCTGGGATGAGCAAGAATGTCGTGGGCGAGTTCGGCATTGAAGGCCTCGATGCGGTCCCAGCCAGGTGGCGGCTCGGGCCTCAGCGGGAAAATAAAGCGATCCATTCCCTTCAGCCGCGCAGCCGCCGCATCTTGGCCGAGTTCTTCCATGGCAACAGCCAGATGCGCGATCGTGCGCTGATCGAGCATGTCGCGGTCGTAAGAGGCCTGCAGCGCTTCAAGCGCAGCCTCCGCCCGCCGCTCGCGCAATTGAAATATCCCGCTCTGGCGGTACGCCTCCGGACGTTGCGGAAACCTCTCGACGGCCTTTGCGAGTACTTCGAGCGCTGCATCGCGCTGCCCGGTTTTTTCGAGCGTATCGGCCAGATTGATGCGCGCGTCATAGAATTCGCCGTCGAGCTCCACCGCATGTTGCAGCGAGGCGATCGCAAGATCGGGCCGATCGGTCTTGGCGCCAATGAGACCGAGGCATGCATGCGCTGCGGCATGAGCGGGATTAAGCGCTATGGCCCGCCTTGTCGCGGCTTCAGCACGATCGAGATATTTGTTCTTTTCGAGATCCGAGTAAACGGCAGCGAGGTTGTACCAGGTTTGCACCGATTTCGGATCGCGCTCGGTGGCCGTCTCGAGAATTGCGGCCGCCTCATTGCCGTCGCCGATCCGGTGCAACGCAACCGCGAGGCCGTTTACCGCATCGTTGTCATCCGGGTACCTGTTTACCAGTCCGCGAAAATAGTCGACGGCATTGTCAGTATCGCCGTGCGTCAATAACAGACGACCCAGCGTCAACCCGACGTCACGATGCCCGCCGTACCTGGCAAGGGCTTCGCGACACTGGGTAATCGCGGCATCCGCCTGGCCCTGTGCCGCCAATGCCAATGCCAGTTGGTTATGTATTCGCATGTCTCCGGGTGACGAATCCAGAAGTCGCCTGCACAGATCGACAGCCGCATCGAAATCGCCGCCATCGACCAGCGCACTCGCGAGAGCAATTGCGACCCTTGTATCGGCAGGATGCCGGTCGCGGCACGCACGCAGCACATCAACCGCATCGTAAACCCGGCTTTGGCGGATCAATACCCGCGCCAGGTTGCAACTCGACTCAACCTGGCCCGGCACGCTCGCGAGTACCTGGCGATACGACTGACATGCCGCATCGAATCGGCCAGCCCGTTCCTGCGCAATTGCCAGGTTGTAACGGACATCGGCCCGTCCGGGCTCGGCCGCAGCGACCTTCCCCAGGCAGTCGAGTGCCAGATCAGTGCGGCCCAGCTGCAACGCCGCGAGACCGAGAATCAGCAGTGCTTCGGGATGCGCCGGCTGTTCGTGCAAAACGGTTTGCGCCGCTGCAACGGCGTCCTCGAATTGCTGCTGTTGCAGAGCGGTAGCAGCCTGAACCAATTGATGCTGGAGTGACATGGATCAAATTGAACCTGACAAACGCCATTTGGGTCGGGAAAGGCGAATGGCCCGATCCCGCGCAGTGGCATCACCGCGAGTGGAAATCACAGATTATCTTCAAACACCTTGCAGCGTCACCGCAACATGGCAAAAAAAAGCCGGGCACAAGCCCGGCTTCTCCGATAAATCGCTGCCGAAGTGCAGATCAGTCGTTCTCACCGGGCTGATCGACCAGCTGCACCAATGCCATTGGCGCCGCATCGCCCGGGCGATGTCCCATCTTCAGGATACGCAGATAGCCACCAGGCCGGTCTTTGTAGCGCGGTCCGAGTTCGTTGAACAGCTTGCCGACGGCTTCCTTGTCGCGGAGCCGGTCAAATGCACGACGGCGGCGCGATACACCGTCCTCTTTCGCCATGGTGATCAGCGGCTCAACGACACGGCGCAGTTCTTTGGCCTTTGGCAGGGTTGTTCTGATCGTCTCACTGCGCAACAACGAGACGCTCATATTGCGAAACATCGCGTGTCTGTGAGAGCTGTTCCTGCCGAGCTGGCGGCCCGATTTTCTATGTCGCATGGTCTATTCCCTAAAAACGATTTCAGCTTCCGGATCAGGCCGTCTGCCGGTCTTCTTCCGGACGCAGGATCGCCGGCGGCCAGTTCTCGAGACGCATGCCCAGTTCGAGGCCATGGCTGATCAACACTTCCTTAATCTCCGTCAACGACTTCTTGCCGAGGTTCGGAGTTCGCAGTAATTCCACTTCGGTGCGCTGAACGAGATCGCCGATATAGTTGATGCTCTCGGCCTTCAGGCAGTTGGCGGAGCGAACGGTCAGTTCAAGTTCATCGACCGGACGCAGCAGGATCGGCTCGAACTGCGGCTCTTTCCTTACCTCGCCCGCCTGTTCTCCCTGAAGGTCGACGAATACCGCCAGCTGATCCTTCAGGATTGCGCCGGCGCGGCGAATGGCCTCTTCCGGATCAATCGTGCCATTGGTTTCAATGTCCACGACCAGCTTGTCCAGATCGGTACGCTGCTCCACACGTGCCGATTCGACGTTGTAGGTCACGCGCCGGATCGGACTGAAAGAGGCATCGAGCAGGAGCCGGCCAATCGGGCGGCTCGCTTCTTCAAAAGTCGCATGCTGCAAAGCCGGCTGATAACCACGTCCGCGCACCACTTTGAGACGCATGCGCAGGTCGCCCGCCTTGGTCAGGTTGGCGATGACGAGTTCGGGGTTGACGACCTCGACATCGTGCGGCGTTTCAATGTCACCTGCAGTGACGGGACCCGGACCTTTCTTGGCCAGGTTCAATTCGACTTCATCACGACCATGCATGCGAATCGACACTTCCTTGAGGTTCAGCAGGATATCGACGACATCCTCCTGCACGCCTTCCATGCTCGTGTACTCGTGTAGCACGCCGTCAATGTCTGCTTCGACAATGGCCGAACCCGGCATCGACGAAAGCAAAATCCGCCTTAACGCATTGCCCAGGGTATGGCCGAAACCCCGCTCGAACGGTTCGATTGTAACCTTGGCACGTCGATCGTTCAGGCCCTGCATGCGCACGACACGCGGCTTGAGAAATTCGCTGACTGACTGAGTCATCAATGTGTACCCCTGGTCTTACTTCGAATAGAGCTCGACGACCAGATTCTCGTTTATCTCGGGGAGAATCTCGTCGCGCTCGGGTAGCGCCCTGAACGTTCCGGTCAGTTTGTCATGATCGACATCGACCCAGTCCGGAACCCCAATCTGCTGCGAAATAGAGATGGCATTCTGGATGCGCTGTTGTTTCTTCGCCTTGTCACGGATAGCGATACTATCGCCGGCAGCAACCTGGTACGAAGCAATGTTTACAACCCGGCCATTTACCGTGATTGCCTTGTGGCTGACCATCTGGCGAGCCTCGGAACGGGTCGCCGCGAATCCCATGCGATACACCACGTTATCGAGCCTGCCCTCAAGCAACTGCAGCAGGTTTTCACCGGTCGAGCCCTTCTTCTGGGCAGCCTTCTTGTAGTAGTTGCGAAACTGCCGCTCCAGTACACCGTACATGCGCCGCAGTTTCTGCTTCTCTCGCAACTGCAAGCCGTAGTCGGACAATCGGCTGCGACGCTGCGGCTGCACGCCCGGAGGCGTATCGAGCTTGCATTTGGAATCAAGCGAACGGACACCACTCTTCAGGAAGAGGTCGGTACCCTCGCGACGAGAAAGCTTGCACTTCGGTCCAATATACCTGGCCATCAGATAACCTCTTTACACCCTGCGCTTTTTGGGCGGTCGGCAGCCGTTATGGGGGATCGGCGTGACATCGGAGATCTGCATCACGCGGAACCCGACGGCATTCAATGCACGAACTGCCGACTCGCGTCCCGGGCCAGGGCCCTTTACGCGGACTTCGACGTTTTTCACGCCATATTCCTGAGCCGCGCGGCCGGCTTTCTCCGCCGCAACCTGGGCTGCGAACGGCGTGCTCTTGCGCGATCCGCGAAATCCACAACCACCCGACGTCGCCCAGGACAAAGCATTGCCCTGGCGATCGGTGATCGTGATGATCGTATTGTTAAAAGAAGCATGGATATGCGCGATCGCATCCGAAACCTGCTTCTTTACCTTCTTTTTCGTCCGTGGCTGTGCCATATAAATCAACCCGCTAAAAAAGCGTCAAATTTGCTAAAAAGAAAAACCGATTATCTGCGAATCGGACGGCGCGGTCCCTTCCGGGTGCGCGCATTGGTACGCGTGCGCTGACCTCGCATTGGCAGCCCGCGCCGGTGACGGATTCCGCGATAGCAACCGAGATCCATCAGGCGCTTGATATTCATCGAAACCTCACGCCGCAGATCGCCCTCGACCGTTAGCTTGGCGATCTCGCCCCGCAGTTTCTCCACTTCGGGCTCGGACAGATCCTTGACCTTTACAGTGGGATCGATACCGGCGCCTTCACAGGCGGTAATAGCAAGCGTCCGCCCTACACCGTAGATCGAGGTCAACGAGACCACGATATGCTTGTTGACCGGGATGTTGATCCCCGCAATACGGGCCATCAGATAAGCCTCCGTCTATGGGCCGCAGCAAAGCCAGCCAGTATAACCTGAAAATTCATTAAACCCAATGCCAGCATACCGGGCGACTAGCCCTGGCGCTGCTTGTGGCGCGGGTCGGTACAAATCACCCTCACCACTCCCTTGCGGCGGATGATCTTGCAATTGCGGCAAATTTTCTTCACCGATGCACGTACTTTCATTGCCCTGTTCCTCTCGTCTGTCCGGCAGCGCCTAGCGCACTTGCCCTGCCCGGCCATAACCGCGCAGATTGGCTTTTTTCATCAAACCGTCGTACTGGTGCGACATCATGTGCGCATTAAGCTGCGCCATGAAATCAATGACCACCACCACCATGATCAGCAATGAAGTACCGCCGAAGTAGAACGGCACCTGCCAGTAAAGAATCATGAATTCGGGAAGCAGACATACGCTGGTTACGTAAATCGCGCCCCAGAACGTCAGTCGCGTAAGCACTTTGTCAATGTACTCGGCCGTCTGCTGGCCCGGACGGATGCCCGGAATAAACGCGCCCGACTTTTTAAGATTGTCCGAGGTCTCGCGCGAATTGAACACCAACGCCGTGTAAAAGAAACAGAAGAAGATGATCAAACTGGCGTACAGCAGAATATAGATCGGCTGTCCCGGCGACAGGCCCGCCGCAATGTTCTGCAGCCAGCCGAAACCTTCGCTGGTACCGAACCACTGAGCGATAGTGGCCGGAAACAGGATCAGGCTCGAGGCAAAAATCGGCGGAATCACACCCGACATGTTCATCTTGAACGGGAGGTGGCTCGTCTGTGCCGCGTACATTTTGCGACCTTGCTGACGCTTCGCATAGTGCACCGGGATACGACGTTGGCCACGCTCGACGAATACGACGAAGGCGGTGACCGCTATCACCAGGAATATCAGTATCAACGCCAGCGCCGGCGGCATTTCGCCGGTATTGACGAGCTCGAGCGTTCCGCCAATCGCAGCGGGAAGCCCGGATACGATGCTCGCGAGGATGATCATCGAGATACCGTTGCCGATACCTCTCTCGGTAATCTGTTCGCCGAGCCACATCAGAAACATCGTTCCGGTGACCAGCGTTACGGCAGCGGTGAAAACAAAATGCGGTCCGGGGCTGATAACGACACCCTGGTTCTGCAGCGCAACCGCCGCTCCAATGGACTGGAAGGTCGCGAGCCCGACAGTAAAGTAACGGGTGTACTGCATGATCTTGCGCCGGCCCGACTCGCCTTCCTTTTTCAGCGCGCTGAGGCTGGGCAGCACCACGGTGGCCATCTGAATGATGATCGACGCCGAAATATAGGGCATCACACCGAGCGCGAAAATCGAGAGTCGCTCCAGCGCGCCACCCGAGAACATGTTGAACATGCTCAGAATCGTGCCGGATTGTTGCTCGAACAACTGCGCAAGCGCCTCGGGATCGATACCCGGCACCGGCACAAAGGTACCGATACGGTAGACGATCAACGCCCCGATCAGGAACAACAGCCGCTGACGCACCTCGGTAAACTTCGCCGCTTGCCCGAGACCCGCTGCCGGGTTTGCGTTTCCTTTAGCCACTGCTAATTACCCACCTGTCGTCAACAGCGTTATTCGATCTTTCCGCCGGCCGCTTCAATAGCGGCACGCGCACCCGGAGTTACGCTGATGCCCTTGAGCGTAACCGCCTTGTCGATCTCGCCCGAGGCGATGACCTTGATTTTCTCTGCCCGCGCCGGAACAACGCCGGCTTTCTTCAGCGCCTCGGCGTCAACCACATCAGCCTTCACGAGCACGAGCTCGTGGAGCCTGACCTCGGCCGAAAAGCGTGCCTGGCGGGAACTGAATCCGACCTTGGGCAGACGCCGCTGCAATGGCATCTGACCGCCTTCGAAACCGGTCTTGTGATATCCGCCCGAACGCGCGTGCTGACCTTTGTGGCCGCGACCACTGGTCTTGCCGAGGCCGGACGACATGCCGCGACCAACCCGCTTGGGCGAACTCTTGCTGCCCTTGCCCGGCTTGAGTGTATTGAGGCGCATTTCAGACCTCCTCGACCTGTAACAGATAGGAGATCCGGTTGATCATGCCCCGATTCTCCGGCGTATCAATGACCTCTACGGTCTGGTGCATCCGCCGCAAACCCAGTCCGGCAACGCAGGCTTTGTGGTTCTTCAGCC
>PKUM01000272.1 GCA_002868855.1 Chromatiales bacterium
CCCGCTTTGTCGGGGCGAAGCGGAACGGCCTCAAGGCACCACATCGCCTGCCTGTCAATTTTGCACATCAAAAATCGCAGCGCGTGCTCGAGGGCGCGGCGCGCACGCTTGGGCGGGGGATTGGCGGCGGTATCACCGCGGGGCATTGCCCGGCTGACAGGCGGGCTGCGCCGCCACCTGCATCCGCAGGCCGGGAAGCGGGGCCGCTGGAAATGTCCTCGCGCTTCCACCCGATCGCAACAACAGCGTTGTTGATCGCCGTGTTGCTGACCGGATACGTGCCGTCCTATGTCCTGCAGTCGTCCTCCAGTAATGCCATGCAGTTCATCGAATGTAGGGCGTTACCGCAAGATTTCACCACCGCTTTTAATGGCGACGTACGCAGCCGGGCCGGTCTGCCCGCTATCGACACAGCGAGGAGAATCGAACATCATCGGGCATCGCCGAGCCAGTCAGGGATCAGATGTCGTTATTTGCCGAGCTGAAACGCCGCAATGTATTCCGCGTCGGAGCGGCCTATGCTGTCGCTGCCTGGGTCCTGGTCCAGATCGGAGAAGCGATATTCCCGGCCTTCGGCGTTCCCGACAGCCTGTTCCGCGGCATGGTCATCCTGCTGGTGCTCGGTATGCCCCTCGCGCTGTTCCTGGCGTGGGCGTTCGAGGTCACGCCACAAGGCGTCAAGCGCGAGAAGGACGTCGATCGCAGCCAGTCCGTCACGCATGAGACCGGGCGCAAGCTGGACCGTACCATCATCGTCGTCCTCGCGATTGCGGTGGCGCTGTTCGCAATCGACAAGTTCCTGCTCGGCCCGGAAACGGGCAACCCGGACTCCGCCGCGACCGGCGATGGCGACGCCCAGTCCATCGCGGTGCTGCCGTTCGTCAACATGAGTTCCGACCCGGAGCAGGACTTCTTCTCGGACGGTATCTCGGAGGAAATTCTCAACGTCCTCGCACAGATCCCCGACCTGCGCGTCGCCGCGCGCACATCGTCGTTCCAGTTCAAGGGCAGGAATCTCGACATCGGCAAAATCGCCGGCCAGCTCAACGTCGCCAACATCCTCGAGGGCAGCGTACGCAAGTCCGGCGACCGCCTGCGCATCACGGCCCAGCTGATCCGTGCCGACGACGGCTTCCACGAATGGTCAGAGACCTACGACCGCAAGCTCGACGATATATTCGCGATCCAGGACGAGATCTCCACCGCGATCGCCGATGCGCTGAAACTGCGGCTCGCGGTCGGCGCGGCCGACGCCGGCCCGGCGGCCACCGGCACCACGAACGTCAAGGCTTACGAGACCTACCTGCTCGGACGCGAGCAACTCAACAACCGAACCCGCAGCTCCATAGAATCCGCGCGCGATAATTTCCGCCGCGCGGTCGAACTCGACCCGGAATTCGCGCCGGCTTACGCCTACCAGGCGATCGCGTTGCTGCTGCTCACGGACAAACCCACTGCTTACGGCGACACACCGCTTGGCGAGGCGATCGAGCAGGCCCGACCACTGATCGACCGGGCGCTGGAGCTGGCACCGCAACGCCCGGAAGTCCTCGCGGCCAAGGGTTTCCTGGAGAACCAGAGGGAGAACCTGGAGCTGGCGGTCGAGTACTACGATCGCTCGCTCGCGCTGAATCCGAGCAACGGCGCGGTGCGCAACTGGAAACGCATGGCGCTTGCCGGCACCGGCCGTTTCGATGAGACGCTCGGGATTTCATATGACTCGGTCCGCTATGACCCGTTGTCGAAGATTGCTCTGTACAACCACGGGCTGACTCTGCAGAGCTTCGGCAAGACGGACGAGGCACGGGCGACACTGGAGCGCCTGGTCAGCCTCGACGAGGCGTATGGCAATGCCGCGCTTGGCACCTTCTATTCGCGCCAGGGCGATCTGGAATCCGCCGTTTCGCACCACTACGCCGCACTCGAGGCCACACCGGACAGAGTACCCAACCGGCGCCGCCTGGCAGAAACACTGATCGACCTGCAGCTATTTGACGAAGCCCTGAGAGTGGATGAAAAAACCCGGTTTTACGTTGCGATCGGGCGCGCCGACTATCCGCTCGCCGTAGACATCGCCGAGCGCAATCTCGCGCGTTCGCCACGCTCGATCACCTTCCTGCAAGAGTTGCTGTACGCCCGCTATCTCGCCAGGGATTCCGCCGCCGCAGCCAGCGCGGACGAGCTCTGGACCGCGACCGATCAGAATCCGTTCCGGGTTGGCATTCAAGGTCTGACGATAATGAGCGAAGTGACTCGAGCCAGCGGTGATCGGCAGGCTGCCGACGAATACCTGGATTCGGCGCGGGCATATCTCGCGAAAGTGGAGTCCCTGGCCGGGGAGAATGCCTACGCATTTGCAGCGAGAGCGCACCTCGCTGCCGTCGAGGGCCGTTACGACGACGCGATTGCAGCGATTGCCAAGGCCATCGACGCCGGCATGCGCGGGCAGCCCGTTTTTGACCTGCCGGTTTTCGACGAGTTGCAGGACAACCCGGCATTCATCGCCCAGCGCGAGCGCCTCGCCGAAATCGTTGCGCGCCAGCGCGCCGCGGTGCTGGAGATGTTGTGCGGGCCCGAACCGATCGTCTCCTCCTGGGAGCCGGCGCCCGAAACCTGTTCCGCCTACGAGCAGTCGGGCCAATACCGGCCACAGGTTCCCTAGGCCGTGATCGGCGCCTTCCGCAAGCGCCCAACCGCGCGTCATCGGCCGCTGCAGGACAGAGCCAGGTAAGCCGATGTCGTTTTTTGCCGAACTCAAGCGCCGCAACGTATTCCGCATGGCCGCGCTCTACCTGGTCGCGGGCTGGGTGTTGCTGCAGGTCGCCGATGTTCTCGCCGGCGTACTGGGCTTGCCCGACTGGACGCTTCGGCTGGTCGCATTCCTGCTGTTGCTCGGCTTCCCCCTCGCATTGATATTTTCGTGGGTCTACGAATTAACCCCGGAAGGACTGAAGCGCGACCACGAAGTCGACCGCACACAGTCGATCACGGCGCAGACCGGGCGCAAGCTCAACGTCGTCATCGTCGGGCTGCTGGCCGCCGCCGTGACGCTGCTCGCGCTGGACCGATTCGTCGATAAGCCCGCCAATGCGCCGGTCACACAACAGGACGCCGCGGCGATACCCGGCGAACTCGCCGCGACTGTTGCGGCAACGGACGCAGCGGGAATTGCGGCCAAATCCATTGCTGTATTGCCGTTCGTCAACATGAGCGCCGACCCGGACAACGCCTATTTCTCCGACGGTCTCTCGGAGGAATTGCTCAACTTCCTCGCCAAGGTCGACGGGCTCAAGGTCGCGGCGCGCACCTCGTCGTTCCAGTTCCGCGGTGGCGACGCGGATATCGCCGAGATCGGCGCCAGACTCAAGGTCGCGACAGTGCTCGAGGGCAGCGTCCGCAAGGCCGGCGACGATGTGCGCATCACAGCGCAGCTTATCGAGGTCGACAGCGGCTACCATCTCTGGTCCGAGACCTACGACCGCAATCTCGACAACATCTTCGCGGTGCAGGAGGAGATCGCGCGAGCGATCGTCGATGCGCTGAAGTTGCCGCTGCTCGGCAAGGATGCGGCGCCGCTGAAAGTGACTGCGACGACCAACGTCGAGGCATACGACCTGTATCTGCTCGGGCGCCATCATGCCCGCGAACCCTCGGCGGAATCGTTGCAAACCGCGGTCGATTATTATGAACGGGCGATCGCCGTCGACCCCGGCTACGCGCTCGCCCACAGCGGCCTCGCCGACGCCTATATGTTTCTCTCGGATTACGGCGATATGCCGATCGACGAGGCAAGCCGGCTCGCGGAAGAGGCGGCGCGGCGTGCGATGGAACTCGATCCCGGCGCCGCGGAACCTTATGCCTCGATGGGCCTCATCCTCGACTATCGACAGCGTGCCGAAGCCGCAATGGCTTATTACGACCGCGCGCTCGCGATCAACCCGAACTACGTCAATGCGCTCGGCTGGAAAGCCAATGCGCTCGCTGATTTCGGGCGCTTCAGAGATGCGCTCGTCCTCGCCGAGCAGGCCTACGACCTGGACCCGTTATCGAATTTCGCCAAATCGGGTGTGATTAATTCGGCCGCCGCCGCCGGCCAGTTCGACCGCGCCGAGACGCTGATCAGGGAAATGATCGCGGAGTATCCCGACGACCCGCTCGGCTACGAGGAATACGGCAACTGGCATTTTGCGCTCGGCCAATTGGACGCGGCCGTGCCCTACTTCATCGCCGCGCATCGGCGGCGCCCCGGCGACACTTTCATGGCCTGGCGGCTGGTTCAGTGCTTCGTCCGGATGGGCGATGACGAGGCGGCCGAGGCCTGGTACGAGGAAGCCCGGAGACGCGGCCCGCAGGCCAATTACACCCACATGGCCCGCCTCGAAATTTACCGCTTTGCCGACGACCCGGAGGCGCATCTCGCCTACGCCCTGAAGGGGGTGGAAGTCGCGCCCCGGAACGGGGGCCTGCGCCTGAATACCGGCGACGCACGTTACCGGCTCGGCGACCTGGCCGGCGCGGAATCGGATCTGCGCCTCGCTCTGGAGCTGGCCGGCTACGACCCGGCGCAGCCAAAACTGGTTGCGAACCAGTTCTTTGCGGCCGCGTTCCTTGCGGCAGTATTGGCCGAGCAGGACATAAGGGAAGAAAGCGACGCGTTGCTCGCCCAGATCGACGGATTGAACGAATTGCTATGGCGTCAGTCCGAAATCGTCTCTACCCCCTATCGCAATGACGCCTGGGTGAGCGCGATCCGCGGCGACGGCGACAGGATGCTTGCAAGCC
>PKUM01000156.1 GCA_002868855.1 Chromatiales bacterium
AGCTTTGCGAGCGCCTGGCGCCATGCCGGTGTGTCGGCGAGAGAATGGGCCGGGTTGGCGCTTTCGACAATCATTGCGCGGTAGCGGTCCGGGTGCTCGGTCAGAATCTCTTCCGGGATCACGTTGCACGGCACCAGGCCGTAAATGATCTTGGCACCGGCGACAGGCGACTGCTTCGGCCGCCGGCCGGTATGCACGCCGAGCGCGGAAATCGGGTTGAACACGTTCATCCCGCCGGCCGTGGCGAAACTCCCGGTCAGTATCCACAGCAAACGGTTGAGATAACTGACCAGCGTGGAGTGGCGGTTCATCTGGATACCGAGATCCTCCATGAATGCCACGCTGGCCGCGTCCTTCAACACCACCGCAGTCTCGCGCAGCCGCGCCTCGTCAATGCCGGCGGTCGCACAGTATTCGGCAACCGGCACTTTGGAAAGTACCGCTGCGACCTCGTCGAAATCCACGACATGCTCGGCAACCCAGGCGGCGTCGTACCATTTCTCCTGGACGAAGATCGCGGCCAGTGCCGACATCAGCCACGCATCGGTTCCGGGTTTCACCGGCAGATGAATGTCGGCCTTGTCGGCGGTCTCGGTCCGAACCGGGTCGACGACGATCATCTTGCGCGCCGGGTCCTTGGCTATTGTATTGATCACGTTGCGCGAGCGCGGGAAACCGTGCGATTGCCAGGGGTTTTTGCCGAGGAAGAAAGCGACTTCGCAATGATCGAATTCGGGGTGAACCGGTGCGCCGAACATCTTCCCCTGGACCCAGAACTCGCCGGTTTTCTCCTGGGCGAGCGCGTTCGACCGAAACACCGATCCGAGCGCGGTCAATGTCGCCGCCGCATAGACCCCCGGCAGGTGGTTGCCCTGGCCGCCGCCACCGTAATAGAAAATCTTTTCGCCACCGTGAGTGTCACGGATGGCGGCCAGTTTCGCGGCGATTTCGGCGATCGCCGTATCCCAGCCGATTTCCTCGAACGTGCCGTCCGCCCTGCGCCGTAGCGGACTCGTGATCCGGTCTCTGCAGTTCTGGTAGTGATCGAGCCGTTGCGCTTTCTGGCACAGGTAGCCTTGCGACGACGGATGGGCCTTGTCGCCGCGGATCCTGGCGATCCGGCGATCGTCCTCTGCGTCGAGCAGCACTTCGATGCCGCAGTTGATGCTGCAGAGCACGCAGGCGGTGGGTTGCCAGTCGGTCATTTCAATACCTCGAGTCAGTGATTTACTGCCGTAGCACCCGGCCGCGGAATTCGCCTTGGCGGGCTGCATCTATTCGCCATGCGGTCGGCATTTAATGCGCTCACCTTGTCCACCCAAAACCGATCGTCGTTACGCGTTTTGCTTCTCCGGCCCAGGTTGCTGCGGGTTTGCCTCAGTCACGGCGCCCGGTAGCAGCAGGTCTTCGAGAAAAAAGGCCGACAGCGAGGCCCTGCCGGAGAGACCGGATTTTCGATACAGCGCGCGCGCCTGTTCCCTGACCGTTCTCTCGCTGGTCTCGCGAATCTGTGCGATTTGCTTGTGGCTGAGTCCCTTCAACAGCAGCAACCCGACCTCTTCCTCCGCCGCGGTCAGGCGCCAGCGCGCGAACTGATTGTGAATCGCGGCGCCCAGCCCGAGCAACAGTTCCCGGCTCTCGCCGCGCCAGCGTTCTGCTTCGACCTGGGCGACCACCAGGTCGGCGCGGGTTCGCCGCAACTGCCGCCACAGAATGGCGGCGCCGGTTGCCGAGACACCGAGGATGAACATCTCGACGAGAAGATGGCCCCAGCTGACGCCCTCGCGGTAGTCGACGAACAGGTCCCAGCCAATAAGGGAAGCGACGACCAGAAACAGCAGAAGCGCGCTCAGCGTAGACCGATCGGGGCCTATGTCATCCGACGTATGCAATGAAATTCTCCAATATTTAGCGCTATCAGGTCGGATGACGGATTCTAGCATCGCCAAACTACGTGCAGATTGAGCGTCTCGCCGCGCCTCCGGAGGGGCTGATGTCGGACGCCAATACAGTAAAGGTCTGGGATCCGCTGGTTCGCATCGGCCACTGGCTGCTGGTGGCCGGATTCGTCATCGCCTACGCCAGCGGCGACGAATTCCCACAGGTCCATGCCTTCGCCGGTTACCTGCTCGCAGTGGTGCTGGGCATCCGCATCGTCTGGGGCTTTGCCGGTCCTGCCCATGCCCGGTTTCGCAATTTCGTCCGCGGACCGGCAACCACGCTCAGCTATCTCGGCGATGTGGCCGCGCACCGCGACCGGCGCTACCTCGGGCACAATCCGGCGGGCGCGGCGATGACAATGGCGCTGTTGATATGCCTGGCCGCGGTCACCGGTTCCGGTCTTTATCTCGATGCGGTCCAACCCAATTCCCCCGGGGCGGCCCGCGCGACCGGTCCAGACCCGATCGACGCGGCAACATCGGCGGCGGCGGACAAACGCGACGTTCCCGGGCCCGGTCGCGAATCGGCGCAACAGGCGCTGCCATCGGTCGTGAAAGACGTGCACGAGGTGGGCGCAAATCTCGCTCTGCTGTTGATCGCGCTGCATGTGGCCGGGGTACTACATGCAAGCCGCGAACATCACGAGAACCTGGTCCGGGCGATGGTCACGGGCCACAAAAGGCCGGTCGGCGATGAGGACCGCAGCGCGTGAGTATCGGGGCATTGTCGGTGTCGAAGCACCGCGACAGCGCGCGTACCGGGGGTTGCAGTCCTTGCCGCGCAAGCGCGGCGGGCGGCATCGCCGTGCCGGCACAGCTACCGTTCTCACAGCGCCCCAGGCGCCCTGTCAAAGCTGCGCTGCGCAGCCTTGCAACCATAGTCCTGCTGGCGCTCGGCGCACACTCCGCGCTCGCCGGGGAGATGGATGCAACGAGCCACTCACACGCCACACTCAGCGTCGATGAAACGCTGACGCTCGCGGGCGCGGTAGAACAGGCGCTTGCCAATTACCCGGATTTCGTTGAACTGGAAGCGCGCTCGACCGAGGCCCGCGCCTGGGAAGAACGCGGGCGCGACTGGTTTCCCGAGCGGCCGTCGCTGTCGCTGCGCTACCAGACCGACCGCTGGGGCGACAACGACCGTCTCGACGAATACGAAGCCGGGGTCAGTTTGCCGCTGTGGTCATGGAACGGACGCCGGGCAACACAGTCCTTCGCCCAGGCGATGCAACTGGAATCCGACGCGGCATCGCAGCGACTGCGTTGGGAGGTGGCCGGTTTGTTGCGCAATATGCTGTGGAATATCGCACTGGCCGAGCATGACGTTGAGCAGGCGCAAACCGAGCGGGAGATGGCGCAGAAGCTTGCCGCCTCGGTCGAGCGCCGCCACGAGCTGGGCGATGTGGCGCTTGGCGACGTTCTGCTCGCCCAATCCGCGGCACTGGAGGCGCAAACCAGCCTGGTCGATGCGCAGGCGCGACTCGTCGATGCGGAGCGCGACTACAGTATTTTCACCGGGCTCGACCGGCGCCCGCCCCACCGCAGCGAAACGCTTAGCCCGCATGACCGGCTGCCCGACGACCATCCTGCACTGGCATTCGCAGCAGCCGAAATTCGCCGCGCGGAATCGGCGCACGAGCTCGCCGCCAAAGTCAGCACTACGGCCCCGAGTCTGCTGATCGGTCCGCGCCGCGAACGCGCGGCCAACGCCGAACAATATGACGACAGCATCGGCATGACGCTGACGATACCGTTCGGTCATTCTTCACGGAAGCAAATTGATATGGCAACCGCCAGGCGCGCGCTCGCAGCGGCACGCGCGGCCCACAACCGCGAGATCAGGGTACAGACGCTGCGCCGGCACGAGGCGCAACATACCCTCGACACCGTTCACCACAATATCGATGCGGCGGCGGCGCGCGCGGAACTCGCGACAAGACATCGCAAGATGGGTGTCCTCGCCTATCAGAAAGGTGAGTTGGAACTCATCGATTTGCTACGACTGCAACGGAATGCGAATGCGGCGGAGCGCCAGCTCACACGGCTGAAAATCGAGCAGAAACGCCAGATCGCCTTCTACAACCAAGCTGTTGGAGTGCTGCCATGATCCTCGGGAAGCGGCTGCTCGCCGGACTGACAATAGGCTTGCTTTGTCACTCCGTCCATGCCGAAGAAATCGCCATTGAACCGCAACAGGTGGAGAACCTCGGGATCACCCTGGCATCACCGCGGGCAGTCGAAAACGTAGCCACCGCGAGCGCGACTGCGCGGGTCGTGATTCCGCCATCCAATGTCTTCGTTATGGCCACTCCGCAAACCGGACTCATCGTGCGTCTCGACGCCGCCGTTGGCGACGACGTCGAGGCCGGCCAGGTTCTCGCCGAGATCGAGAGCCCTGATTTCCTGACATTACAGCGGGATTTTCTCGACGCAGTGAATGAAGAGCGCCTTGCGCGCAGTCAACTCGAGCGTGATCGCCAGTTGCTCGACGAAGGCATCATAGCCGGACGGCGTCTGCAGGAGACCGAGACCCGGGCCAGAGTTTCCGCCGCGCGCCTGAGCGAGCAGCGCCAGCTGTTGCGTATTGGCGGGCTCGGCGCGGATGACATACGCATCCTCGAGCGCGATCAGAAACTCAGCGCCACCCTGACTATCCGCGCTCCCGCCAACGCTGTTGTTCTCGACCTGATGGCAGTCACCGGTGAACGCGCGGAGGCAATGACACCGATCTACCGCCTCGCCGACCTCTCCCTGCTGTGGCTCGAACTTGATGTCGCAGAGGACCAGGTCGGCGCGATCGCGCCGGGCATGAAAGTCGCAAGAAGTGCC
>PKUM01000020.1 GCA_002868855.1 Chromatiales bacterium
TCCGGCCGCCTCTCCCGCGAACTCAACGATGCCTGTCTTCAATACTGGGGCGGAATGGGTTTTATGGAGGAGAATCCCATCGTCAGGCGTTTTCGCGATGGCCGGCTTGCTTCCATCGGCGGTGGAGCCGACGAAGTCATGCTGTCGATTATCAGCAAGTACATGGGCACGTTGCCGGGCCGCAGCGTATAGGGCGCGGATCCGATTGCGCTTCGCCTGGCTGCGGGCCGGCTGCTCCTGCTTCCGCCAGGGCTACCGCTCGATCTGATTGGTGCGGCCGGGTTCCTGCTCCAGGATTACGCCGATCTGATCGTCTTTTTGCGCCCACATCTGCGCCAGCCACTGCTGGAAGCGCAATCTGAAACCGTCATCGTTCTGGTAGTCGCCTTGTAACAGCCATGGTTCGATCTGTTGACTGCTGATACGAACCACGACCCTCTGCAGTCGGCCGCAACACAAATCCCACATGCTCGGTGCGCCATCGGGGTAGACGATGGTTACATCCAGCAGATCGTGCAAAGTACCGCCCATGGCGCCAAGCACGAATGCGATCCCGCCGGCGCGCGGCGGCAGCAGATACTGATAGGGAGACTCGCGTTCGCGCTGCTTCGCCGGCGTAACCCGCGTACCTTCGACAAAGTTGATGATCGATGTCGGAATTCGCTCGAATTTCTCGCACGCCTGGCGCGTCGCCTCCAGATCCTTGCCTTTCATCTCCGGATTCTTCGCAAGATACTCGCGCGAAAAACGCCGCATGAAAGGCATGTCCATCGCCCACCATGCAAGACCCAGGAAAGGAACCCAGATGAGCTGTTGCTTGATAAAGAACTTGAGAAACGGGATGCGGCGATTAAAAACCTTCTGCAGCACCAGGATATCGACCCAGGACTGATGATTTGACACCACCAGGTACCAGCCGCGTCGCGCCAGACCGGTGTTGCCCTCTACGTCCCACTCTATCGACTGAGTCAGCGCGAGAATCAGCCCGTTGCAACTAATCCAGTTTTCACCGAGCGCGCTTAACCATCGGCTCATCAGGTCGCGCCACGCGGAGGCCGGCACCAGGAGCTTGGCCAGCCCGACAATAACTATGGGGATGAACCAAAACACCACATTCAGCGTAAAAACGCTGATCGTAAAAGCACCGCGGAGGTGATGGAGCGGATTGAATCCCATGGTCGGACAAGATTCCGGCTGACGTTGCGAGCGCTATTCTACCCGCACCTGCGCGGCAAAACCCCCCACCCAAAGTCGCAGATGCAACAGGCGACCGCGGCTAGCGGGTCGTTTCCAGCACCAGTTCGCGATAAAAGCGTATTGCCTCGCCCAAATCGGCTATTGAGATTCTCTCGTCGATGCCATGGATCCGGGCCACGTCCGATGGCCCAAGGCGAATTGGCAAAAAGCGATAGACATTGCTGGACAGCGCGGAGAAATGGCGCGCGTCCGTCGCGCCAACGACGAGCGCCGGGGCAACCAGCGCATCAGGGAAAACCCTGCGAATCGTGACATGGAGCGCCGCGAAGGCCTGCGACTGCGTCGATGAAACGGGAGACGCCTCGCTATGGAGTCCCGGCAGAATCGAGACAGAGACTCGCTCGTCGTCGACAACATCGCTCACATGACTGATGACATCTTCGATCCGGTCACCGGGCCGGATTCTGAAATTGACGACCGCCCGGGCCTGTGACGGCAGTACGTTTTCCTTGATGCCCCCGGACACCATGGTTATCGCCTGCGCGGTGCGAATCGTCGCGGCAGTACGTGGCACGGCCTCCATCCGGGCCCGAACCAGCGGCGCAAATAACCACATGTTGGCGAACACGGTTCGTTGCAAAAATGGCATTTCGGGTGCAAGCCATTGCAACATCTGACCGGTGACACCATCGACACTTGCCGCCATCGGACGTTCCTCGAGCCGGACCAGCGCCGCCGCGAGAATTCCGATCGCTGTGTGCCGTGGCGGTACAGAGGAATGTCCTGGAGCTGCCTGAACCTCAAGCGCGACACTGACGATTCCCTTCTCCGCGATTCCGACCAGGGCCACGGGGTCGGCGGCGCCCGGCAACAACCCCTCCGTTACGAAGAACCCCTCGTCCAGCACCCATTCGAAATTCACGCCGCGCGCGGCCATTTCCCCGGCGATCCGGGCGGCTCCGTTTTGCCCGCCTACTTCTTCGTCATGACCGAAAGCAATGTAAATACTGCGTCGCGGGCTGTAACCGCGTTCCAGCAAGGACTCCATCGCTTCGAGAATCGCGATGACGCTGGATTTGTCGTCCATGGCCCCGCGTCCCCATACAAAACCTTCCGCGACCTTTCCGGCAAACGGCGGCTGCGTCCAGCTCGTCGCCTCGTCCGGCGCGACCGGAACGACGTCGAGATGTGCCAGCAGCAGAATCGGTTCAAGCTCGTTATCGCTGCCTTGCCACACGTACAAGATGCTGCCCTCGCCAATCTTCTCGGGACGCAACATTCGATGAACGGCCGGATAGGTATTCGCGAGGTAGTCGACAAGGCCGGCAAAAGCGCTCGCGTCGCTCTGCGCTCCCGCCTCCTCGGACACAGTGGCAAATTTCAGCGCCGCCGCGAGCCGGCCTGCAGCAGCGGCGGCATCGACCTCGATGCGCGATGGTTGCACGGGCTCGATCTGGCGCGACTCCAGACGCAGGGCGTTGACAGCGAGCACCGCTATCAACAACGCCGACAACGAAACTACAAACCGCAAACCACGTTTCAATCCAAGCCCCCCCAACTGCGCCGCCACTCCAAAGCGAACGTCGCCGAGCCTACTACGCCGCGTCGAATCCGAGTTGGCGCGCAGCGAGGTCGCGCAGAATCTCCTCAGAGCCCCCGCCGATCGCATTTACCCGGACTTCGCGATAGATACGCTCTACACGGCAACCGCGGATATAGCTCGCGCCACCCAGCACCTGGCTCGCCTCACGCGCGCAGAATTCCATTGTCAGCGTTGCGTCCACCTTCAACATTGCAATGTCCGCGGCGCAGCGCTCTCCCTGTTGCATACGCGCCGCGGTCCGCTCCAGGTACGCCTGCCCTGCCTCGATGCGCCTGCTCATCTCGACCAGCTTGTGCCGGATAACCTGGTGCTCGACCAGCCGCTTGCCAAATGTCTCGCGCTCTCTCGCCCACTCAGCGGCATCCTGAAAACAGGCCCGGGCCGCGCCAATTGCGCCCGCCGCCATCATCAGGCGTTCACGATTGAGATTGTTCATTATCAGCGCAAAACCGGCGCCTTCGGCTCCGATCAGGTTGGCAGCCGGCACGGCCACGTTATCGAAATGAAGAGTCGCGGTATCGGATGCCCACCAGCCCTGTTTCGGCAACGGAGTCGCGGAAAATCCAGGCATGCCGCGCTCGATCAATAACAGCGAAAGACCGCGCGCGCCGTCCGCTCCCGTTCTTACCACCGCAGTGACGAAATCGGCATTCATACCGCCGGATATAAATGTCTTGCTACCGTCCACGCGGAAGAAATCGCCCTCGCGCCGCGCCCGCGTGCGAAGCGCCGCAACATCGGAACCCGCGCCCGGCTCGGTTATTGCCAACGCGATGATCTTCTCTCCGCTGAGCACGGCCGGCGCGACTCGCCGCTTGATCTCCTCACTGCCCGCCACGATCAAAGGTGGCAGACCGATGTCGTGAGTCGACAACGCCGTCGCCACGCCTCCGGCCCCCATACGCGCCAGTTCCTGCGCCTTGATCACAAAATGGAAAATGTCGGTTCCCGCGGAAAAACCGCCAAACTCTTCCGGAAACCCCAACCCGGTCAGTCCGAACCCGGCGACTTCGCGATGTACCGCGCGCGGGACTTCGCCGGCCTCGTCCCACTGATTTACATGCGGCATCAGCCGGTCGTCGATAAAACGCCGCAGCGAGTCTCGCCACTCCCGGTGCTCATCAGTGTAGAAAGGCGCATCCAGGCGTACTTCGAACTGGCCTTCCATTAATCGTCACCCAGGGCTTTTGGTCGGATGTAGCGGTGAAACCCCTGGTATTCGGTGACGTTGCGGGCAGGTGGCTGCGGAAACACCGGTGAGGCGAGGCTGGCACCTCCGTCTATGGGCAGGTTTACGCCGGTAATAAAGGCCGCCGCATCGCACAGCAGAAAGCAGATCGCTGCGCTGACCTCGGCTTCGGTCGCCAGGCGTTTAAGCGGCACTCCCTCACGCAGCTGCGGGATAACCGCCTTAATGGCCGGATCGTCATAAGTATCGAGACCGCTCGATGCAATCCAGCCCGGCGCCACCGCATTGACCCGAACGCCTTCCGGCGCCCATTCAACCGACGCGCTTCTCGTAAAATTGTCCATGCCCGCGCGCGCCGCGCCGGAATGCCCCATCATCGGCATGCCGCGCCAGAAGTCAGCCGTCACGTTGACAATGGCACCACCGTGCTTGCGCATCGACTGGGTGTAGGCCTCGCGGGCAAAAACAAAGCCCCCGACGAGGTTGGTTCTGACGACCGTTTCGAATCCTTTCTGGGTAATGTTCGCGAGCGGCGACGGATACTGGCCGCCGGCGTTGTTCACCAGCGCATGAATGCGTCCGCGTTCCGCCACGATGGTGGCAACGGTTTCGCGCACCTTGTCCTCGATGCGAATGTCGCAAAGCGCGGTGCCTGCGTTGCCGCCGTCTTCGGCAATCTCGGCCGCTACGTTGCTGAGCTTGTCCTGGGTGCGTCCGACCAGGACAACATAAGCTCCGAGTGACGCCAGCTCATGCGCAACGCATCGGCCAATCCCGCTGCCGCCGCCGGTCACTATCACCGTACGGTCGGCGAATGCGCCGGACCTGAGAAACGACTGATACTTCATTTCGATTTCTCCCGGACTCGTCGCACACTTCATCGCAATGTCGACTTGCCCTGCAAGTGGTTATTGGCGCCGGGTTGTTGCCCGGAACACGACCTCGCCGTATGGTAAGGGACAGGGCGATTCGGGGCGAGCGCCAATGACCAGCATATCCATACTTGACTACGCGATGTTCCTTACGGAGACGCGAGAGAGTCCGCGCCACGTCGCCGGACTTTCGCTGTTCGATCCGCCGGCCGATGGCGGCGAGGATTTCATTCTCCGAATGGTGGAGGACATGCGCGCCGTGCCGGCTTGTCCGCCATTCAACTGGAAACTTGGCTCGCGTCTCGGTGCGCTTCCGGTATGGACAGAAACCGAGCCCGACATGAAACATCATGTCCGTCACCTGGCGCTGCCGCGGCCCGGTGGTTATGCCGAACTGATGAAACTGGTGAGCGACCTGCATGGGGAACTGCTGGATCGCAGTCGTCCGGTTTGGGAGTTCTACATCATCGAGGGACTGCCCGGCGGTCAGTTCGCGTTTTATTTGAAAGTGCATCATGCGTACGCGGACGGCGCCACGATGAGCCGCTGGCTCGACGTGAGCCTGAGCACCGATCCAAAGAGCGACAAGTTCCGGCCGATGTGGTCACTGGCCGGACCCGCCGGACGCCGCCGGCGTCAGCAAAGTCTGACCCAGGTCCTGGAGGAGTTTGGCAAAACCGCGGGGAGACAGCTGGTTTCGGTAGCGGAACTCTACACGATGATCCTTAAGCACAGCCTGAAGGCGCTGCGTCTGGGCGACAGCAAAGTGCCGATTCCGTTTACCGCACCGCGGACATTGCTCAATCAGAGACTGACCGCGCCGCGTAGCGTCGCCACCGCGACGATCGATCTCGAACGTCTGCGGCGCGCTGGAAAGGCCGCCGGCGGCACGATCAATGACGTCGTGCTCACACTTTGTGATGCGGCCCTCACCCGCTACCTCAGCGAGCACGGCGAGCTGCCGCCGAAACCGCTGGTTGCGGAAATGCCTGTTGATTTGCGTGCCGAGGACCACGAAGACGGCGGGAATGTCATTTCAATATTGCTGGTCGAGATGGCACGCGGAAATATGAATGTGGACGAACGATTCAATGCGATTCGCGACTCCAGCCACACCGTCATCAAGGAATTTTCGGGTCTCAGCAACGACGCGGTAATGACGTACACGCTGGTGGTACAGGTTCTCGCTCAGCTCGGAGACAGCCTTGGCCTCGCCGAAAGACTACCGCCCCTCGGCAACCTCGTAATCTCGAACGTTCCCGGGCCGCCACAGGCATTGTTCATGCGCGGCGCGCGGATGACCGGCATCTTCCCGTTGAGCACGGTCGCTCCCGGCACGGTGATGAACATCACCGTCTTCAGCTACGCCGGCACGATGCTGTTCGGCCTGGTCGCCGGGCGCGATGCGATACCGGACCTGCAACAGCTGACCGATTACATTCCGGAAAGCCTGGTCGAGTTCGAGCAATCGCTGGGACTGTCGGATCAGGAGAATGCGGAGAAATCTTCGGCCGCGCGGATCAAAAAAACCACGAAGAAAAAGCGGAATGGAAAAAAATCCGCACCGGGCGCAACGAAAGGACGCAATAAAAAGACCGGCACGCCCTAAGCGCCGGAGTCCCCGGAAACCCGTAAATGGCGCTGCAGAAATGCGCTTTGCAACTCGATATTTCTGTCGAACCAGCTGCCCTGATACGGTTCAAAATGATTGCAGTCAAATTCCTCAAGACGGCAATAGGCAACTTTTTTCGCCATTTTGCGAACCGCTGAAATAGGGATCAGGGAATCATTGCGGCCAGCCACGATCAGCATCGGGCAGCGCACGCCTGCGGCATAGGACCCGGGGTTGTACAGCGGCAGCAGCAAACCGCTTAGCGCGGGCGTCTTGTTTTCCCACCGCGATTGCTCGGGAACCAGCGCCATGTAGCCGTCATAGCATTCCGGGGTGGTCATCACCGCCACCTCGCCCGGTCGGCCTACCAGGCCGATTCGGTACGGCGCCCGGAAGGTTACCAGGCGCAGGAGATCGCGCAGCCCGGCCCAGCTCAGGCGCATCATATCGAGTGGCGACTGCGCCGCCAGCGTGCTGATGCCGCTCACAAACGGCACTTGTGCGACTACCGCGGCAACCCGCTGATCACGTGCCGCGGTAACCGTGACATGACCACCGCTGTAAGACGAACCCCACAACGCGATCCTGTCCGGGTCCACCTGCTCGAGGCTGCGGACATGCGCCAGTGCATCGCGCCAGTCCCGGAGATGGCGCCAAGGGTGCACAAGCTGGCGCGGGTAACCGTCGCTGGCACCAAATCCGCGGTAATCGAACAGGTAGACCGCAATCCCCGCCGCGACGAAGCGCTCGGCGAATGCCGGCAATCCAAATGATCGTTCGGCGCCAAATCCATGCGCCATGATCACGACCGGTGGTCGCGGATTGTCGGGCAACCACAACTCGCCGTCGCAACCCGGCACCGCTTTCGAGAATCCCGTGGATAATTTCTTCACTGGCCACCTCCTTTTTCCGCGCTGGGGCCCTCAACAATGCTCGCGTCCGGCATTGGCCGCAAGCCGGCTTCCAGGTTTAGCCCCCTGCACCGGCTTTCGCAGTCAATCGCCGAATCAGGTGCATCCGCCAGATCCAAATCGCAAGGATCAGCAGGGCCGATACCGGGCGGCACCATGGCGGCAATCCAATCATTATGAAATCGTAAAGACCATGCAGAAACGCGGCGATCGCAAGCCCCACGGCCGCGGCAACAGGAATACTGGTGCCGCGGGCCTGCGCGCGGCTGCAACTGTAACCCCAGATCGAGGCAAACATGACGTGCACGAGAGGCGCGGCGAATCCGCGCGCCAGCAACTCGGCGCCTTGTACATAGTTGAGGTACAGGAAGTTCTCGTAAGTCGCAAAACCCAGCGCCACGAATGACGCATAGATTATTCCGTCTACCGGCTCGTCAAAATCGTGAAACCGAATACCGACCAGCCAGAATGGCAGGAACTTGACCAGTTCCTCGACCGGGCCAATGACGAGTACAGCATACGCAAACAAAGCGATGCTGCTTTGCTCGGCGAGCGCGTAGGCGTCATACCTCAGGTCCAGCAGCTCGAGTGCCCCGTAGATACGCAAACCAATCCAGCCGGCCGCGATACCAAGCAGATAGGTAAGCAAAATATTCAGCGCCGGCTCCGGCCGATGACGATCCTTGTACAGGTGGTACGCAAACCAGAAGCCGGTCGGCGCAACCAACCCGACAATGATGTTGGTCAGATTTATGTCAGAACCTCCGGGCCACCGTTACTGTCCATCGCCCCCAAGCCTCTCGGCGGGTCGGCCGCCATCAGCGGGCACCATAGAACGGGGGGGACGACTGGTGCCAGCAAAAGCGTCGCATTTCAGTCCCCGCAGCCGCGGTTTTGAAGGCTCCTGCGAGCACCATTCAGCAATCTGAATTAATCCGCCCTGGTGTGCTTTTATGCGCGCTCCATACCACCCGTGACCTTGCTTGTTACTTTAGTAGTTGTGTAGGAGGGAGCCACAAGCATATGAGGCATAAAGGTTTGCATACAGTGGAATTGTCGAATAGCGAGGCCTGCGGTACTTCAGGGAGGCCACAGCTTGACTTATGCACACGACTGTGGTGACCAAATATTTCAAAAACGTGAAACTGAAAGAAACTTCCGATAATGCGATAACTATCTGAATTCATTAGTTTTTACGATGGCTAAAAAATCATCAATTTGAGCCAGATCCTAGAAAATCAGGACTCAAACGGGAACCGGTCTAGAGTTATCCCCAAGCTTATCCACAGCTTCTGTGGACAACTGTCGCAAACCACCGACAGGACCCGGTCCGCGCTGCGCGCGACGCGCGAAATCACATCACAACAGGACGGAAAACAAGCCCGGAAATTGCGCGGACGTGGCTGGCGGGAGTGCTTCGCCGCCGACCTCATTGGCCGTGACTGTGCGATCCGCTTGCGTCACGCCGGCTGCGGTGGCATGCGTCAGGACGGCTCGAAATGTAACAGTTCCCAGCCCTCTTCGACCGTGTCTTCCACCGCATGGTGGACCGTACCGATCGTCCCCGCAGCCGGCGCAAGAAGCGTGTGCTCCATTTTCATTGCCTCTAGCACCACCAAAGGCTGATTTTTCTCGACGACATCGCCTTGGGCGACAAGCACCTGGACGATCTTCCCGGGCATCGGCGCGGTCACCGAGCCTGCCCCGGGCTCGATATCGCCGGCACTCAGCATCGGATCGATAAGTCCCAGCCGCACACTGCGATCCGGCGTAACGATTAAAAGCTCGCCGTCGTCAGGCAACACGCTGGCGCGTGTGCGCAAACCGTCGAGCGTCGCGACCAGACCGCCGTCTTCGTCACGGTAGGCCTCCGCAAGGTAGCTGCGGCCATCGGCGACGATTTCGAAACCCGAAGCAAGATATCTGACGATTACGTCGTGCTGGTCCCCGTCGAAACTGAAGCTCAGTTCCTCGTGGCCGGTATCGTTGAGGCGCCAGCCGTCGCAGACCTGCCAGGGCGAGTACGGATCTGCGCTGGCGCGTGCCTGCGTCGCCGCCTGCGCCTTTCTCTCGGTAAGTGTATGCAGAGCAGCGAGGCACAAGACGTTGCCATCCAGATCCGGCTTGACGATCAGACTGTCGCGGTTTCTCGCAATAAATCCGGTGTCGTAATTACCGCTGCGAAAATCCGCATTCGCGGCAAGAGTGACGAGAAAATCCAGGTTGCTGGTCAGTCCGGTCAGCTGCGTTTGCTGCACGGCCTGGAGCAAGCGCCGGCAGGCACCGTCGCGATCGCGATCCCACACGATGATCTTGGCGATCATCGGGTCATAATGAACGCTGACGACATCGCCCTCCCGGACTCCACAGTCGATCCTCAGCGTATCGCTTCGCGGCGGAAAACGAAGCCGCGACAACGTTCCCGCAGCAGGCAAAAAATCGCGCGCCGGATCTTCAGCATACAAACGGACTTCGATCGCATGTCCGTCGCCACGAATTTCCGCCTGATCTAGCGGCAGGGGGTTGCCCGCAGCCACCTGCAACTGCCACTCGACAAGATCGATTCCGGTAATCATCTCGGTAACCGGATGTTCGACCTGAAGGCGGGTGTTCATTTCCATGAAGAAAAACTCGCCGGCGCCGTCGACAATAAATTCCACGGTGCCAGCGCCGCGGTAGCCAATCGCTCGCGCCGCCTCGCAGGCTGCCGCTCCCATTCGGGTCCGGGTAGCATCCGAAAAGCCGGGCGCCGGCGCCTCTTCCAGTACTTTCTGATGGCGCCGCTGCATCGAACAATCTCGTTCGAACAAGTGTACGACGTTGCCCTCGTTGTCGGCGAAAACCTGGACCTCGATATGGCGCGGATACTGCACGTAGCGTTCGAGCAAAACATGATCGTCGCCGAATGCCGCCATCGCCTCGCGCCGGGCCGCGGCCAGTGCCGAAGCGAATTCCGAGGCCCGCGCAACCTGGCGCATGCCCTTGCCACCGCCGCCTGCGGAGGCCTTGATCATCAGCGGATAGCCGATTTCCGCCGCACGGCTTTCCAGCTCCGCAGCGTCCTGACTGGCGCCAAGGTAACCCGGTACAACCGGCACACCTGCATCTGCCATCAGCCGTTTGGCTTCGGCTTTCGACCCCATCGCCCGTATCGCCGCAGCGGGCGGACCTACGAATACGATATTGCTCTCGGCGCAGGCCTCGGCGAAATCGGCGTTCTCCGACAGGAAGCCGTAACCGGGATGAATCGCACCGGCACCGCTTCTGCGCGCCGCTTCGAGAATACGGTCAATCCGCAAATAGCTGTCCGCCGCCGCGGCCCCGCCAAGCAGATACGCTTCGTCCGCCATGCTTACGTGCAAGGCCGAAGCATCCGCTTCGGAATACACCGCAACCGTTCGAACACCCATTGCCCGGGCGCTGCGAATAATCCGGCATGCGATCTCGCCGCGATTGGCGATAAGTAGCTTGTCGAACATGCCGGAACCCCCGCTCACCATTACATCCTGAAGATGCCGAATCGAGTCGGCTCCTGCTCGGCGTTCAAAACCGTTGACAAAGACAGTCCGAGTACGCGCCGTGTATCCGCCGGATCTATGATCCCGTCGTCCCACAGACGCGCGCTCGCATAATACGGATTGCCCTGGGTCTCGTACTGTTCGCGAATGGGCCGCATGAACTCCTCCTGGGCTGCCGCCGGCCATTCTTCTCCGCGCTTTTCGAGCCCGTCGCGGCGGACCTCTGCCAGCACGTTGGCGGCCTGCTCACCGCCCATCACCGAGATCCGCGAATTGGGCCAGGTCCAAAGGAACCGAGCGCCGTATGCCCGACCGCACATCGCATAGTTTCCCGCACCGAAACTACCGCCGATGATGACGGTCAGTTTCGGCACATTCGTTGTTGCAACCGCAGTCACCATCTTGGCGCCGTCTTTGGCGATGCCGCCCGCCTCGTATTTTCGTCCGACCATGAACCCGGTGATGTTCTGCAAAAAAACCAGCGGGATATTGCGCTGGCTGCAGAGTTGGACGAAATGGGCTCCCTTCAGTGCCGACTCGGAAAAAAGGATGCCGTTGTTCGCGACGATGCCGACCGGGTAACCATGAATAGCCGCGAATCCACAAACCAGCGTCTCACCGTAAAGCTGCTTGAATTCATCGAATTCACTGCGGTCAACCAGCCGCGCGATAATCTCCCGCACGTCGTAGGGTTTGCGCGCATCGGCCGGGACGACCCCGTAGACTTCCGCGGTATCGTATAGCGGCTCCGCCGGTTCACGCAGCCGCACATTAATCGTCTTGACCCGATTCAGGCCTCTAACGATACGGCGCGCGAGTGCCAGCGCATGCATGTCGTTGGCCGCGTAATAATCGGTGACACCGGAGGTGCGCGAATGCACGTCCGCGCCTCCGAGTTCTTCCGCGCTGACCACCTCTCCGGTTGCCGCCTTGACCAGCGGCGGGCCGCCGAGAAAAATCGTCCCTTGCTGGCGCACGATAATCGCCTGGTCGCACATTGCGGGAACATAAGCGCCGCCGGCCGTGCACGAGCCCATGACCACAGCAATCTGCGGTATGCGGCGGGCCGAGAGATTTGCCTGGTTGTAGAAAATCCGACCGAAATGATCACGATCCGGGAATACTTCGTCCTGCATCGGCAGAAATGCGCCGCCCGAATCGACAAGATAGATACACGGCAGATTATTCTCGAGCGCAATCTCCTGTGCGCGCAGATGTTTCTTTACGCTGGCGGGGTAGTAAGTGCCGCCTTTCACCGTCGCATCGTTGGCGACGATCATGCATTCGACCCCCTCGACCCGGCCAACGCCGGCAATCACCCCGGCACCAGGAACATCGGTTTCATACATGCCCCAGGCAGCGAACTGACCGATCTCGAGAAACGGCGAACCGATATCCAGGAGCTTGCGCACGCGATCGCGCGGCAGCAACTTGCCGCGGGCAAGGTGTTTCTCGCGCGCCCGCTCGTGGCCACCGAGCTTTACTATTGCCGCGCGCTCGCGCAAGCGGCCGACAAGCGCCGACATCGCAGCGGCATTCTCGGCAAACTGTGCCGAGCGCGGATTCACATTGCTGGTCAGTACCGTCATCACATCACCCTGGTGAGAATCGCAGAGCGGCGTCAGGCCGTCTCGGCGAACAATTCGCGGCCAATCAGCATGCGCCGAATCTCACTGGTGCCGGCGCCGATCTCATACAGCTTCGCGTCGCGCAGGAAGCGGCCGGTCGGGTACTCGTTGATGTAGCCGTTGCCGCCGAGGGTCTGGATCGCCTGCAGCGCCATCTGCGTCGCAGCCTCGGAAGAATACAGGATGGCGCCCGCCGCATCCTTGCGCGTGGTTTCGCCGCGGTCGCAGGATCGGGCAACGCTGTAGACATAGGCACGGCAGGCATTGAGCTGGGTATACATGTCGGCCAGCTTGCCTTGCATCAACTGGAATTCGCCGATCGCCCGGCCGAACTGGCGCCGTTCGTGGAGATACGGGATCACTACATCCAGGCACGCCTGCATGATACCGAGCGGTCCGCCCGACAACACGACGCGCTCGTAGTCGAGACCGCTCATCAATACTCGCACGCCTTCGTGCAAATTCCCGAGTACGTTCTCGGCCGGAATCTCGCAATCTTCAAACACCAGTTCGGAAGTGTTGGAGCCGCGCATGCCGAGCTTGTCCAGTTTTTGTGCAGCATAGAAACCGGCGCGGCCCTTCTCGACGATGAACGCGGTGATACCATGCGACGCGGCGCCGGGATCGGTCTTCGCGTAGACGACTACGACATCGGCATCTGGCCCGTTGGTAATCCACATCTTGCTGCCGTTCAGAACAAACCCGTCGCCGCGTTGCTCCGCTTTCAGCCGCATCCCCACGACGTCCGAGCCGGCGCCGGGCTCGCTCATTGCAAGGGCGCCGACATGCTCGCCGCTGACGAGCTTCGGCAGGTAACGCTGTTTTTGTTCCGGATTACCGTTGCGCCGGATCTGGTTGACGCAGAGATTGGAGTGGGCGCCGTAAGAAAGGCCAACCGATGCCGAGGCTCGGCTTATCTCCTCCATGGCCAGGACATGCTCGAGATAGCCCATACCCGAACCGCCAAATTCTTCTTCGACAGTCAGGCCGAGCAGTCCCATATCGCCGAATTTGCGCCACAGATCATGCGGGAACGTATTTGATGCATCGATCTCCGCCGCACGCGGCGCAATTTCCGCCGCCGAAAAATCGCGAACCGTCTCGCGCATCATGTCGGCGGTCTCTCCGAGACCGAAATTCAGGCTGCCATAGGCAAGGGTATCCATCGAAATTGTCTCCTGCTTGGTGGCGGCCCGATCGGTCCTCCGCCGAAACTCATAGTTTACCTATACGTCAACTTCAATCCAAAAGCTATATCTGAATCCCAACCACTGAAAAGAACCCCTCAGACAACCCGCGAGCGTTCTTCAAGGTGAGCCCTGCACAGCGACTCGATCTCATCCATAGCTGCGATGGTCGCCTCGATATCGCGTTGTTTATCCTCGAGCACGGCTCGATGATCACTGATTTTTGCCAACAAGTATTCCAACTGGTCAGACTCATTACCAACGATCGGGTTATACATCTCTATGATTTCTTTACAATCTTCAACCGAGAAACCCAATCGGCGGCCGCGCAGAGCGAGCCGCAACCGAACCCGGTCGCGCTCGCTATAGACGCGTCTCTGACCCACCCTGTCCGGCCCGAGGATTCCCCTGGACTCATAGAACCTGAGCGTTCGCGGGGTAACCGCAAACTCGTTAGCGAGCTCAGAAATCGTGTAGGTCCGACTCATTGAGGTCTCCGTTCACGCCGGGAGAAACTGCTGGAATCCTAGCCCAAGTTGACGTTAACGTAAACTTAGGGCTCGCGACGTGACCCGCCACACAATTATTGGCCGGGCTAGCCCCGCTCGCGGCCGAGCAGCGCTTCGATCCGTGCCAGCGCCTCCAGATCCGCGCCGTCGGCGCGGCGCGCAATTGCACTGGCCGCGAGCCCGAGCGCCCGATAGCGCGCGGCGACTCCTGGCAGGATACGCTCCAGCGCATCGAGCTGAGCCGCCACCAAAGTCGTGTCACCGCGGGCTATCGGACCAGTCAGCGCGTCTTCAACGCCATACTCGAGGGCGTTCGCGGCGCTTCCCAACAGCAGCGGCCGCAGCAGCTCCGCGGCCTCGGATTCAGGAATTCCGGCCGCACCGACTGCGGTTAGCGCATCGCCCAGCAACGCGACGACATAGTTGCTCGCGAAGACCATTCCGGCGTGATAGACGATCTTCTGCGCGGGGTCGATTTCCAACAACACCGCCTCGAGAGCCATTACCAGCGGCCTGAGTGCATCGATCGCCGTATTGTCACCTTCGACTACACAGCGGCAGCCGGCAATTGCGCTGAGAGACCTGCCCGGGTCAGCAAAACTGTGGGCCGGATGCAGGCTCGCACACCGGGCGCCGGCGTCACGGCAACTCGCCAGCTTGTCGGAGCCGTGGGCGCCGGACAGATGAAACACGATATCGCCTGGCCGCAACAGGCCCGACGCTGCCAGCGCGTCAGCCACGCCAGAGATCCGGTCGTCGCCGACCCCGATCATCCAAAATTCCGCCGCCGCCATCTGCGACAGGTCGCTGACCGCTTTACCGGCACCGACAAACCCGGCCGCCGCAACGGCCGATGCGGCGGAACGGTTCAGGATGGCAATGGTTTCGAGGACCGCGGTGCGTTGCCAGATCGCGGCGAGAGTGCGAGCGGCGCGCCCGCAGCCAATGACATTCAGGCCAGGCGCCGACACGGATGTTTCCGAATTACTGGTGAAGCGGGGATGGACTGTCTGCGCATTGCCGGCTCACGCTTCCGGGTAAGGGAATACCGCAATAGGAAGATGGTGGTGATGGGTGGACTTGAACCACCGACCTGCGGGTTATGAATCCGCCGCTCTAACCACCTGAGCTACATCACCATCGAGTTCCGACCCGTCGGGAAGGCGCGAAATTCTCCGCGCTGTACCCGTTACTGTCAAGGCGCACAGCGCGACCGGCCGCGAACGTCGCCGCGCGCGCCTGCATCAGACGTTGAATCTGAAATGCAGAACGTCGCCTTCGACGACCACGTACTCCTTGCCTTCGAGTCTCAATTTACCCGCTTCCTTCGCCCCATTCTCGCCATTGCAGGCGACAAAGTCGTCATAGGAAACGGTCTCGGCACGAATAAACCCGCGCTGAAAATCAGTATGAATCACAGCCGCCGCCTCTGGCGCAGTCGCCCCGCGCTCGACCGTCCAGGCGCGAACCTCTTTCTTGCCCGCGGTAAAAAACGTCAGCAGACCAAGCAGGCTGTAACCTGCACGTATGACCCGGTTGAGCCCCGGCTCGGTGAGGCCAAGTTCTTCGAGAAACACCGTTCGTTCGTCTTCTTCGAGCTGGATCAGTTCAGCCTCGATTGCGGCGCAAACCGCCACGACCTCGGCACCTTCCGCATCGGCCAGGGCGCGAACCGCATCGAGGTGCGGGTTACCGGAAAAACCGTCCTCGCTCACGTTAGCCACGTACATCGTCGGCTTGACGGTCAAAAGGTGCAGTTCGCGGATCGACTTCAGCTCGTTATCCGCGAGACTCATGGAGCGAACCGGATCGCCGCCATCGAGATGGTCGGCTATCCGCCCGAGCAGGTCGCGGCGCGCGGCGGCTTCTTTATCCCCGGTTTTGGCGGCCTTGGTTGCCCGATGCAAATGCCGCCCTACCGTCTCGAGGTCGGCCAACGCGAGTTCGGTGCTGATTATCTCGATATCGCCGACCGGATCGATCCGCCCGGACACATGGACTACGTCGTCGTCCTGGAAACAGCGCACAACGTGGGCGATGGCGTCGGTTTCGCGGATGTTTGCAAGAAACTGGTTGCCCAGGCCCTCACCCTTCGAGGCGCCTGCCACCAGACCTGCGATATCGACGAATTCGATAGTCGTTGGCAGGACCCGCTCCGGCTTGACGATTGCCGCCAGTATTTCGAGACGGGGGTCGGGGACCGGCACGATTCCCACGTTGGGGTCGATCGTGCAGAACGGGTAGTTCTCCGCCGCGATTTCCGCCGCGGTCAGCGCATTGAACAATGTCGATTTGCCGACATTTGGCAAACCAACGATGCCGCATTTGAAACCCACGACTACTCTCCCTGTTGCGGACCGCTGCCCGCTCCCGCTTTTTCGGCGGATTCCGCCTGACCGTTACGAGTATGCAGACGGGTCATGGCACGTTCGTCACCATGGCCGAGCAGTATCGGCATTACCCCGACCGCCTCGCTGATTGCTTCGCGCAGCTCACCTTCCTCAGCGGCGGATGGCCGCGACAATACGTAATCGATCACCATATCGCGGTTACCGGGGTGGCCCACCCCTAGGCGAAGGCGGAAAAAGTCGCGTCCAATCTGCGCTACCACGCTGCGCAAACCGTTGTGGCCGCCGTGACCGCCTCCCCTCTTCAACCGCGCCACTCCGGTCGGCAGATCGAGTTCGTCATGCACCACCAGCACCTCGGTCGGAACGATCTTGAAATAGTTGCATACCGCCTGGATGGATTGGCCACTGCGGTTCATGTACGTCATCGGTTTCAACAGCCGAACTTCGTTGTCACCGATTTGAATGCGGCACAGATCGGCGTTGAATTTACGCTCCTCCTTGAATCGCGCACCAAAGGACTCGGCAAGCAAGTCGACGAACCAGAATCCCGCATTGTGCCGGTCCAGTTCGTGTTCTTTGCCGGGATTGCCCAGCCCGACGATTAGCTGGATGGGACGATGCTCCATCTCGAATCCTCAAAAACCTGACGCCCGTTCGCTGCGAGCCGTGCTTGCGGGGAGAAAAAAATGGGCCGCCGGTAGCCCGGCGGCCCGTTCGTCCAGACGCTACGATTACTCGGTTTCGGGCTCTTGCGACGGCTCCTCGTCCCCGGTAGTGGGAACAGCACCGGCATCCGTCTCTTCGACCTCTTCCTCTTCGATCGCTACGACCTTCACCACGTGGATGCTGAGAATTGACGGATCGTTGTCTTCGGTCGGCGGGGTAGCGAACCGCACACCTTCCGGAAGCGTAATCTCGGAGAGCTTGATGCTCCCGTCCAGCTCCACTTCGGCCACATCTACCTCGATGCTTTCCGGCAAGAATCGCGGCAGACAGAGAACTTCGACCTCGTTGACGGTATGCGAAATCGTACCGCCTTCCTTCGCACCGGGGGCCTGATTTTCGTTCACGAAGGACAACGGCACCGACATACGGATTTCCTGATCCGCGACAATCCGCTGCAAGTCCATATGCATGACCCTGCGCTTGGCCGGGTGGCGCTGCAGATCCTTGACGATCGCGGCCTGCTCGACGTCACCAACCTTCAGCGTCAGCACCGACGAATAAAACGCCGGGTTGCTCATCTGATGAACGAGCGCATCGTGATCAAGCGTGAGGGCACGTGGCGGCTTGCCGCCGCCGTAAACAATCGCGGGGACTTTTCCGGTCCGACGCAGGCGGCGGCTCGCACCCTTGCCCTGGTCATCGCGGAAATCCGCCGAGAGTACAAAATCACTCATTTACCTAACTCCTGTATCAATCACCAAACGCGAATACCGGACCCACGACCAGGTCAGCGGCATCGCGCACGGGATACCGGCCATGGCCGGATCCCTACAACGCAGTGCAACGCATGAGCCGCACTGCAAAAAATCAAAACCGTAGCGCCGGTATTTCCCGTCAGTCGACGTAAAGCGAACTCACGGACTCGGAATCGCTGATCCGCCGGATCGTCTCGGCGAGCAAAGTCGCCACTGTGAGCTGCCGGATTACGGGGCAAGTCTCGGCTTCCGGTTTCAGCGGGATCGTATCAGTCACGACCAGTTCATCGAGTACCGAAGCGGAGATACGTTCTATTGCCGGCCCACTCAGAACCGGATGTGTGATGTAGGCGCAAACCCGCTCTGCACCATGATCCTTAAGCACCCTTGCTGCCTCGCAAAGCGTGCCCGCGGTATCGATCAGGTCGTCGATGATAAAACAGGTTTTGCCATCGACCTCACCGATGATGTTCATGACCTCCGAGACATTCGCGGCGGGACGACGCTTGTCGATAATCGCAAGCTCGGCATCGTCAAGGCGTTTCGCCAACGCCCGCGCCCTTACCACGCCACCAACGTCCGGGCTGACGACGATCGTGTGATCGTCCTTGTGCTTCCAAGCATCGCCGAGCAAAACCGGCGACGAATAGACGTTGTCGACCGGGATGTCGAAAAAACCCTGGATCTGGTCAGCGTGCAGATCTACGGTCAGAACCTGGTCGACCCCGGCGGCGGTAATCATCTTTGCCACGAGTTTCGACGAAATCGCCACCCGCGACGCGCGCGAGCGCCGATCCTGCCGCGCATAACCGTAGTACGGCATCACCGCGGTTATCCTGCCGGCGGACGCGCGGCGGCAGGCGTCGGTCATGACCAGCAACTCCATCAGCATGTCGTTGGTCGGTGGACATGTCGGCTGAACGATGAAAACGTCACGACCCCGGACGTTTTCCATAATCTCGACATTCACTTCGCCGTCGCTAAAGCGTCCGACATGCGCTTTTCCCAATGGCAAGCGCAGATGGCGGGTGATTGCCTTGGCGAGAGCGGGGTTGGCGTTGCCGCTGAACACCACCATGCTGGCCAATTCCATGCGAGATCCCCTAAGGTGAAACACGGATTCCGCCATCCGGAACCCGCAGTGACGCAAAACTGGCTGGGGTGGCAGGATTCGAACCTGCGCATGGCGGGACCAAAACCCGCTGCCTTACCACTTGGCTACACCCCAGTCGAACTCATTGCCGTCGAGCGGCGCGTGCAGTCGCCAGACGCGCTTCGAGAGGCGATTCGTTCACCCCCCGGGCAACAAACGCCCGCAGTTCCGGCGGGCACGCCGCGAGAACGCGCCGCGCCTCGGACTCGGTCTCAAAGCTTGCAAACACTGCGCCTCCGGTACCGGTCAGACGGGCTCGCGCATAATGACCCAGCCATTCCAGCGCCGCCGCGACAGGCGGATAGCGGCGGCGAACGATCGCCTCGCAATCGTTGCTGCCACCCCGCGCCAGAAAACCGGCTATTGTCGTAGGCGGCGTATTGCGTGTCAATTCGGGCGCGGCAAAAATTTCACCTGTCGCCACGCTGCAGGCGGGTACGACGATCAGGAACCAGTGATGCGGCAACGCAATCGGCGTCAGGACCTCGCCCACTCCCTCGCCCCAGGCGCTGCGACCCTGAATGAAGACGGGAACGTCGGCGCCGAGCGTCAGGCCCAACTCCGCCAGGTCGTTCCGAGCGAAGCCGGTCTCCCATATGTGGTTAAGTGCGACCAGGGTCGTGGCCGCGTCCGAGCTGCCGCCACCCATCCCCGCGCCGATTGGCACAGATTTGCGCAATCGTATCCGAACGCCGCCCGTGTAGCCGCTCCGTGCCTGGAGCAGACGTGCCGCGCGGACGCACAGATCGTCATCGGCGGAGACGCCCTCGAGATCGCCCTCGCGCAAAACGGCGGGGTCGTCGCTCGGGAAAAACTGTAATTCGTCACCAAAATCGAGCAACTGAAAAACGGTTTGCAGACAATGATAACCATCGTCGCGCCGGCCTAATACATGGAGCATCAGATTGAGTTTGGCTGGTGCCGGCCACGCACCAGCGGGATCGCAGGAAATCACGGCGGGCTACCGGCCGCGACGTAGTCGAGACGCCAGCGGTCGACCGCCAGGCGCAAGCGGACGCCGGTCTGCTCGACTACCAGCTTGTGAGGAAGCCACTCGCTCTGCACCTGTTTGTAGGAGTCGAAGGTCACGACCCAGCCCTGCTGCTCCAGTCGGCGCAAAAAACCGGCGTCGTCAAAATCCAGATCGGCCGGTGTTGCCGGATCAGGCAATGCCAGCATCCAGAACCGCATACCGGTCAACGGTACCGACCAGCCGATACGCTGGCGCAATTCCACTTGTGGGCTGGTGAGCTCCCACTCGTCGCCATTCGACATGTCCAGCACCATTCGCTGATCGTTGCCAACAAGACGAAAACCGCCTACTCCGAGAGGCCCACGAAATGCGAAAGAAACGAAACTGTCGGCCTGGGTCCAGACCATCGAGCCATTGAACGCATCGACATCGGTTTTTACGGCGAGTCGGCCGCGGACGTTCCACTGGTCCAGCGTTTGCAGACGCATCGCCCGGTCTTGCCATTCGCCCGGCATAGGCGCCGGTTCGCGCAGCCCGGCGCACCCCGCCGCAGCTACAACGACGAGAACCAGAACGATCGCGCGAATCATGAATCGAACTGTGCCGCCACGGCCTCGAAAACGTCGCTGTCAGGGTATTCGCGCCGCGCGGATTCGTAGATCTCACGGGCCTCCGCGCGAGCCCCGGTGGCTAGCAGCACCTCGCTAAGATGCGCCGCAATCTCCGGATCGCGCGACAACACCCGGGCGCGGCGCAGATATCGTATTGCCTCCTCCTCGCGGCCGCGCCGAAACAGGACCCAGCCCATGCTGTCGAGGATCGCCGCATTCGTCGGATCGAGCTTGAGCGCGCGCTCGATCAGCTTCTGTGCCTCGCGCAGGTTGCGGTTGTTGTCGGCCAGCGTATAGCCAAGCGCGTTCAATGCGATCGGATCGTCCGGATAGTCGGCAACGATTGCGCGCAATTCGCTGACCGCCTCGTCCGACCGGCCCAGTCGCTCGAGCAAAAACGCGTGCCCGTAACGTAGCTCACTGGCCTCGGCGTGCTCCGCAATGCCCTGAGAATACAAGGCCAAAGCCGCGTCGGAGTCGCCGCTTTCGGCAAGCAAATCCGCCTCGGCCGCCAGCGCCGACACCGCGTAGTCCGGAAACGCCCGCGCCAGCTGTTGCAGATGCTGTCGCCCGCCCTCGATATCGTCTCGCTGCAGGAAAATGTCAGCAATCTCTATTTGCGCCGACAGGAAGTACTCGCTGGGTTCGACCGAACGGTAATAAACCAGTGCGTCGTCATATACCTTTTGTTGCCGCGCGATCCGACCCAGGTAGTAATAACCCTCGTCGTAATAACCGGTAGTTACCAGCCAGCCGAAATATTTCCGCGCGGTATCAAAATCGCGGACCTGCATCGATACGAGCGCCAGTGCCCGCACTGCATCGTTTTCCCGCGAGCCCTCGGCCCGGACTGCCTCGAACTGCAACAATGCCTCGTCGTAACGGCCGAGACCGGCCAGCATGCCGCCGTAATCGAGTTGTACCGCCGGATCATCGGTTGCGGCAGCGACTAGCGCGCCCTGGCTTATACCTTCCTCTATCTCACCGCTCGCGATCAGAGTGCGCGCGAGCAACATGCCGGCGGCGTCCCACTCAGGGCGCATTTCAAGGGCGCGCCGCGAACTCGACTGCGCCAGTTTTAGCTGGCCCGACTGCAACGCCAGGGCGGCAATGGCGTAACGCCCCTCGGCACTATCCTGCTCCTTGACCAGCTTTTGCATCGCCGCGGTGGCGGCGGCGTGGTTTTGCTCCTGCAGCAGCAGAGCGAGCAGCCCCAGATCGGGCTCGGCGCCATGGGTGCCATAGGCCTCACGAACCATGCGCAGGTGCGGCAGGGCGGCGTCTACGTCATCAGCGCGGAGTTCGATAAGTGCCAGGAACCGATGTGCGGAATAGTTGTCCGGCTCGACCAGCAACCACCGCCGCGCGCACACGCGGGCATCGTCATAACGCTCGTAGGCGAATGCCAGTGAGGTCGCCCGCTCGATCAGGTCGGGGTCGGAGGAGAGCTCCGCGGCCCGCCTGAACTCGTTGACGGCGGTGTCGTACATTTCGCGTTGCAGCGCAATCTCGCCGAGCATCGCGTGATAAGTCGCCTCGCTGGCGTCACTGGCGAGCGGCTGCTCCTGGCGCGCAGCGGCTTGCTCCGGGGCGGATTCCGGACTCGACTGCTGGCTCGCGCAGGCTCCCAAACCGAGTGCCACAGCGACGCCGAATAGGCTGACAGGGATTTGCATGGGGTCGGTCGGGAATCCTTAATCCGGGAAATTAGCAGTATACGGACTGCAGAAGCTTGTTATAAGGCCACTTGTGCCGGAAAATCCGCCTTTCCGTGGATACGCAGCCAGTCATGGCCCTCAACATAATCGGTATCAATCACCGCACCGCACCGGTCGCCATTCGCGAACGGGTCGCGTTCGGCCCCGAGCACCTGCCGCCGGCATTGACCGCGTTGCGGCAGCTCGACGGCGTGCAAGAAAGTCTGATCGTATCGACCTGCAACCGCACGGAACTCTACTGCCACCTGAACGGCACCGATGCCGCGTCAATCGAATCCTGGCTCCTCGACCAGCGCGGAATGGACGCTTCGCTAGCCCGCTGCATCTACTCTCTGAACTCGGACGAGGCGGTACACCATGCATTCGCCGTGGCCTCCGGGCTGGATTCGGCGATCCTCGGAGAGCCGCAAATTCTCGGCCAAATGAAGGATGCCTACCGTCTGGCACATGCCGCCGGCACTACCGGTCCGGTACTCAACAGTTTGTTTCAGCATGCATTTTCAGTAGCGAAGCATGTTCGGACGGACACCGACATCGGCACCAGCGCGGTATCCGTCGCCTATGCGGCGGTAAGCCTGGCGCGCCAGATTTTCGCCGGATTCGAGCGTCACAGCGCGCTGCTGGTCGGCGCCGGGCAAACCATCGAGTTGGTCGCACAGCATTTGTACGGCCATGGCATGAAGCGCCTGATCATTGCCAATCGCAGTATCAACCGTGCCCGCGATCTCGCGACGCCACTGTCGGGGTTCGCCATCTCACTCGACGAAGTCGGCACTCATCTCACCGAATCGGACATTGTTATTTCCTCTACCGCTAGTCCCACGCCGATCATCACTCGCGACGCGGTCGCGTCAGCGCTGAAGGCGCGTCGACGCCGCCCGATGTTTATTGTCGATATCGCGGTACCGCGCGACGTGGAGCCGGAAGTCGCCGAACTTGACGACGTGTACCTTTACACCGTCGACGATCTGCAAAGCGTGATCGAGGAAAACCTCAAATCGCGCGAGGCCGCAGCGGAAGAGGCCACCGAGATCATCGGCGCGGAGGTGGCCCGTTACCAGCTCCGCCAACGCGGTCTCGACGCGGTACCGACTATTCGCGAGCTCCGCGAAAATGCGCGTGAAGTGCGGGCAGATCTGCTGCGCCAGGCGCGACGTGCATTACAGGCGGGACACGATCCCGAGAAGGTCATCGACCTGCTTTCACATAGTCTCGTCAACAAACTGATGCACTCGCCGAGCATTATGCTGAGGGAGGCGGCCGAGGCCGGCGATCGCGAATTGTTGCGCGTCGCGCGCCTGCTGTTCAACCTGAATCGCGGCGACCGCGAAAAATCGCCGGATACGGATTCGTCATGAAGCCATCGATTGCGCGCAAACTCGATGCCCTCCAGGAACGCTTCGAAGAGGTCTCCGGATTGTTGTCGGATCCGACGGTGATAGCAAAACAGGACCAGTTCCGTGAGTTGTCGCAGGAATATGCGCGCATCGACCCGGTGGTCAAAACCTATGACGCCTATCGTCGCGCGCACGAAGACCTTCTCGCAGCCGAGGAAATGAGCCACGATCCCGAACCGGAAATTCGCGAACTCGGCGATGAGGAGCGCAAGGTCGCGGCGCAACGCTGCGAGAATCTCGAGATCGAATTGCAGAAACACCTGGTGCCCAGCGACCCGAACGACGGACGCAACACGTACCTGGAGATACGTGCCGGCACCGGCGGCGACGAGGCCGCACTGTTTTCCGGCGATCTGTTTCGGATGTACTCAAGGTACGCAGAACGGCAGGGCTGGCAGGTCGAAATAATGAGCCAGAGCGACGGCGAGCATGGCGGCTTCAAGGAAATCATCTGCCGCATCGTGGGCCGCGGCGTCTACTCGCGTCTCAAGTTCGAGTCCGGCGCCCACCGGGTGCAACGCGTCCCGGCCACCGAATCGCAGGGGCGGATACATACCTCGGCCTGCACCGTTGCGGTCATGGGGGAAGTCGAGGAAGTCGACGAAGTCGATGTCTCCACCGGGGATCTGCGTATCGATACCTACAGGGCCTCCGGCGCCGGCGGTCAGCACGTCAACCGCACCGACTCCGCGGTGCGTATTACCCACCTGCCAAGCGGCATCGTCGTCGAGTGCCAGGATGAGCGGTCACAGCACAAAAACAAGGCCCGGGCGATGTCGCTGCTAAAAGCGCGCCTGCTCGCGGCGCAGCAGGAAAAACAGCAAAGCGAGCAGGCACAGCAACGGCGCCAGCTGGTCGGATCCGGCGACCGCTCGGAGCGCATCCGCACTTACAATTTCCCGCAGGGCCGGATCACCGACCACAGGATCAACCTGACTCTGTACAAACTGGATGAAATTCTGCAAGGCGACCTGGATCAGGTCGTTGGCCCCCTCACCAACGAGTATCAGGCCGAACAGCTCGCGGCACTTGGCTGAACGGACTCAGCGAGACAACGAATGGAAATACGATCTAGCGTACTGGAATGCATTGGCAACACCCCGCTGGTACGACTGGCAGCGGCATCGGCGGAAACCGGATGCGAGATTCTGGGCAAAGCGGAGTTCATGAATCCGGGGGGCTCAATCAAGGATCGCGCCGCTCTCGGAATTGTCCGCGCCGCCGAGGCCAGTGGCGAACTTCGCCCGGGCGGCACCATCGTGGAAGGAACCGCCGGCAATACCGGGATCGGCATTGCGATGGTTGCCAATGCACTGGGCTATCGCACCGTAATCGTGATGCCGGATACGCAGTCGAAGGAAAAAATCGACACGCTGCGCGCCTATGGCGCCGACCTGCACCTGGTGCCGGCGGTGCCGTACCGCAATCCGGAGAACTATGTGCACGTCTCGCAGCGGCTCGCTGATCAACTCGCCACAACCGACCCGGCGGGTGCCGTCTGGGCCAATCAGTTCGACAATACGGCGAACCGCGATTTTCATGCAGTCACGACCGGACCTGAGATCTGGAACCAGACCGAGGGCAAGGTCGACGGATTCGTCTGCGCGGTCGGGACCGGCGGTACGCTCGCCGGCGTGGCAAGTGCGCTGCGCACGCGCAATCCCGGAGTCAGCATTGCACTGTCCGATCCGGCCGGATCCGGCCTCTACCACTACTACGCCAACGGGGAAATCCGGGTCGAGGGCAATTCCATCACCGAGGGCATCGGCAATGGCCGCATAACCGGCAATCTGCAGGACGTTGCGATTGACCACGCATTCCGGATCGAGGATTCCGAGTCGATACCGATCGTGTTCAGACTGTTGCGCGAGGAAGGACTGCTACTCGGTGGCTCCAGCGGGGTCAACGTCGCAGGCGCGATCCGCCTCGCGCGCGAACTCGGGCCTGGCCACGTAATCGTCACGATCCTGTGCGATTCCGGATTGCGTTATCGCGGCAAACTGTTCAATCGCGACTTTCTTGTCTCCAAGGGCCTTGACGCGCCGGACTGGCTGTAGACGATCGCAACGCCTTAGCCAGCACTGCAGCCCCTGACCCCGACTAGCCTGCTGCGGCCGCCAGCGCGGCATCGAGGTCCGCAATCAGGTCGGCAACGTCCTCGACGCCGACGGATAACCGGATCAGTGAGTCGGTGATACCGAGTGCGGCGCGCGCGGCAGCCGGAACGGATGCGTGGGTCATGATCGCCGGATGATCGACGAGGCTCTCGACTCCGCCGAGACTTTCCGCCAAAGCGAACAACCGGCAGGTCTCCATGAACCTGCGTGCCGCGTCCAACTCGCCGCGAATGCGGAAACTGACGATCCCGCCAGCCCCGTTCATTTGCCGTTGCGCCAGCTCATACTGGGGATGGCTCGACAGCCCGGGATAAATGACCGATTCGACTGCGGCGTGACCTTCAAGCCATTCGGCGATCGCCTGCGCATTTTCATTATGGCGCTGCATTCTCAGAGCCAGTGTCTTGACGCCACGCAAGGTCAGGAAACTGTCGAAAGGGCCGCAAATTGCGCCGGCGGAATTCTGCAGGAAGGCCAGTTGCTCCGCGAGATCCGTCCGCGCCGTGACCGCGATGCCACCGACAACGTCGGAATGGCCGCCGAGGTATTTGGTGGCCGAATGGATCACGATGTCACAGCCAAGCTCGAGCGGCTTCTGGATGTAGGGCGTTGCAAACGTGTTGTCGGCAACCACGAGGATATTGCGATCCTTCAGACCACCCACAATGGCTTCGATATCCACGAGCTTCAGCAGCGGATTGGACGGCGTCTCGAGCCACACCATGCGGGTATCCGGCTGCACCGCGCGTGCCAGATTTTCCGGGTCGCTGAGATCGGCGAATGTAAATGACAGTCCTGCGCTACGCCGCCGCACCTGCTCGAAAAGGCGCACCGTTCCGCCATACAAGTCGTCGAGCGCGACAATGTGACTACCGCTGTCGAGCAGTTCGAGAATCGTCGCAATTGCGGCCATACCCGATGCAAATCCGAATGCGGCCTCACCCCCTTCGAGATCGGCAACACAACGCTCATAGGCATGCCGGGTCGGATTCTGGGTACGCGAATACTCGTAGCCCTGGTGGACTCCCGGACTCTGCTGCACATAGGTCGACGTCGCATAGATGGGTGGCATGATCGCGCCGGTGCTCGGGTCCGGTGCCTGACCCGCATGGATGACCCGTGTGGCAAAAGCGTCTTTGCGGTCTTTGCTCATGATTGTCTCGCCATCCCCTGTTGCACTTGCTTGCGTAGTTGATTGAGAACATCTGCGCGCGTTATCAGTCCGTAGAACGCGTCACCGTCCATCACCGCGGCATAAGGCTGGGCATGCAGGATAGACACCAGGTGCTGCAGCTCGAGATCCTTGCGTACGCTGACGAAAGAGGTCTGCATTGCATCGCGCACGGCGGCGTTCATCAGCTCCGGGCATTCGAATACATGACGGATGATGTCGTCTTCGGTCAGGACGCCGACCAGGCGGTCGTTTTCCATCACCGGAAGCTGGGAGAATCCGGCGTTGCGCAAACGGTTGTGTGCAGTAGTCAAAATATCGGTCGGGCCGATCGTTACCGTGGCCCGCTCATCGTGCGGGCGCCCAACCAGGTCGCGCAGGTCGCCATGTTGCTCGCGCTGAATAAAGCCCTGGTCCTCAAGCCAGAAATCGTTGAACAGTTTCGAAAGGTACTTGTTGCCCGTATCACAGGCAAACGTGACGACGCGTTTGGCGCTGGTCTGTGCGCGGCAGTATTTCAGCGCGGCCGCAATGACGGTCCCGGACGACGAACCCACCAGCAGGCCTTCCTTACGCAACAATTCGCGCGCCGTCGCAAACGATTCGGCATCGGTAATCGTATAGGCTTTACTGACCCCGGACAGGTCGCAGATATCGGGGATAAAGTCCTCTCCTATTCCCTCGACCAGCCAGCTCCCGCTCGGGCCGATCTCGCCCGTTTCAATAAATCCGGCGAGCACCGATCCCTTGGGATCGGCAAGAACGATGTCAACCGTTGGCGCCTCGCGCGCGAAGTAACGGGTCAGGCCCGTAATCGTGCCCGAGGAACCAACACCGACGACAACTGCGTCGAGAGCGTGGTCCATGTCCTTCCAGATTTCGGGCGCCGTCGTCTCTTCATGCGCTTTCGGATTGTCTGGATTCCCAAACTGGTTAATGAAGTACGCATTTTTCTCGGCAGCGATACTTGCGCCGAGATCCTGGTAGTACTCCGGATGGCCCTTGGCCACATCCGACCGGGTCAACACAACCTCGGCGCCCATTGCGCGAAGGTTGAAGATCTTCTCCTGGCTCATTTTGTCGGGAAGGACAAGGATCAGCCGGTAACCTTTCTGTGCCGCCACCAGCGCGAGCCCGAGTCCGGTATTCCCGGCCGTGGCCTCGACGATCGTGTCACCCGGTTTGAGGTCGCCGCGTTTTTCCGCCTCCTCGATCATACTCAGCCCGATCCGGTCCTTGATCGAACCAGCGGGGTTCTGCAGCTCCAGTTTGAGGTACAGCTCACATACACCGGTATCAAGGCGGCTGACCCGCA
>PKUM01000234.1 GCA_002868855.1 Chromatiales bacterium
GCAGACCGCCCATTCGATGCGGTCGACGACTACCTGGAATATGTAGATGGCCGTAACCGACTCGAGGGAATCCGCGGATTTCTGCGATCGCGCGCCATCGACATCGCCGATGGCGACCCGGCGGACAATACCGACGCATGGTCCGTTCATCGCATTGCATCCCGCAAGAACCGGATTTTTCTGGACCTCGTGGCCAACGAGGGTGCGTATGTATTCCCGGGAAGCGCGGCGCTGATCGAGCAATGCAGACGCTCGGGAATCCGGCTCGGCTGCGTTTCGGCCAGCCGCAACTGCCGCCGCATCCTTTGCGCTGTCGACCTGGAGAACGCATTTCAATCGATCGTCGACGGTATCGTCGCCGCCGAGGCCGGTTTAGGCAGCAAACCGGCGCCTGACATGTACCTGCATTGCGCCCGCAACCTCGACGTCGAACCCGGTCAGGCGATAGTGTTCGAGGATGCGGAGGCCGGGGTAGCAGCCGCTCGCGCCGGTCGGTTCGGATTGGTAATCGGTGTTGACCGCGCCGCCCACGCGGCCAGCCTGACCCAGGCGGGCGCGGACATGGTGATTGGCGACCTCGGCGAAATCGACCTGGAGAGGTTATGTGACGAATACCTCGGTAACTGATAACCCGCGACCGTCGGCGCTGGAGCATTTCGCGGACCTTTCCCGCCGCCTCGCCGGGCACCGGCCAGTCGTGTGTCTGGACTTCGACGGAACGCTCGCCGAGATCGCGCCAAAGCCCGAACTCGCGCACATGACCGGGGCGATGCGATCCGCGCTCGAGCAAGTAGCGCGCCGCTGGCGCACCGCGATCGTCAGTGGCCGCAGCCTTGAGGACGTTCGCCGTCTCGCCGCTATCGAGAATCTGGTCCATGCCGGTAACCACGGCCTCGAAATCGAGGGCCCGCCAGGCTCCGGAATCTCGTACCGCCTTGGCGCGGAATACCGCGACGCGGTCAGGCGCGCCGCGACAGAACTCCGCGAAGCGCTGTCGGATATCGACGGACTGCTGGTCGAGGACAAGGGCTACTCGTTGTCAGTGCATTATCGGCTGGTGGATCCTGCCAGGTTCGCGCGGACCGAGGCAGCGGTCGACGCGATCGCCGCGCGGTTCCCGGAACTCGAGAAAAGAGACGGCAAGATGGTGTTCGAACTGCGGCCGCGCATCGACTGGGACAAGGGACGCGCGCTCATGTGGCTGCTGGAATCCCTCGAAGGCGATGCAGGCGACGTGCTGCCGTTGTATATCGGCGACGATGTCACCGATGAGGATGCCTTCGCGGCGATTGCCGACCGCGGCATCGGCATCCTCGTCAGCGGGCGCCCGCAGAACACCGCCGCCAGCTACCAGCTGCGCGACCCCGGCGAAGTGTGTCGTTTCCTGGAACGTCTGGCCAACGTCGGCGGCGCCTGATGGAGTGGTTTTTCACCGCCGGGTCTTACGATGCTGCCCGGGAAGGGCATCGCGAGGCGCTCTTCGCGCTGGGCAACGGCTACTTCGTCACGCGCGCCGCCGCGCTGGAGTGCGACGCTGACGGCGTTCATTACCCGGGAACCTATCTCGCCGGCGGCTACAACCGGCTCGCTTCGTCGATTGCCGGCCGGCGGGTCGAAAACGAGGATCTCGTCAACCTGCCGAACTGGCTGCCGCTGCGGATTCGGATCTGCGGCGGCGAATGGTTTTCGGTCGACCGTTTCGAACTCCTCGAATACCGGCAACAGCTGGATCTCGAGAACGCCGTGTTGTTGCGAACGATCTGTTTCGCCGATGCCGACGGCCGGCGCACGCGCCTCGTGGAAAAACGCCTCGTGCATATGCGGCAGCGGCATCTCGGCGCCGTGTCCCTCGAACTGACCGCGCTTGACTGGTCGGGCACGATCGATGTCCTTACCGCGCTCGACGGCGGCGTCGTCAATGAAAACGTCGCACGCTACAGTGAGCTGGAGAAACGTCACCTGCGACCGCTCGAGAGCGATGCCGCCGGTGAAGAACTCTACCTGAAGACGGAAACGAACCAGTCCGGCCTTCGCATCGCGCTCGCCGCAAGGACGAGAATCGTCCGACTCGGCGAGGGGGTCGAGACGAACTGGGTCTGCGAGGTCGATTCCGATCGTGCGGCGGCGACCGCGAGTCTGGCCGTGACGGCCGGCGAGCCGGTCTCGATTGAAAAAATCGTCGCGCTTTACTGCTCGCGCGACTCGGCAATCAGCGAATGCGGCGAAGCGGCGAGACAGGCCGCGCGGAGCGCGCCGGACTTTGCCTCGCTGCTGGCGAGCCACTCCCGGGCGTGGGGGCAGCTGTGGCGCCGGTTCGGCTCGGAGGGAGACCTCGCGGATGTCGAAGCCGCCGACGATCTGAGGCTCGCATTGCGCCTCCATGTCTTCCACCTGCTGCAAACGGTATCTATCCACAGCGAGGATCTCGATGCGGGCGTGCCCGCCAGAGGCTGGCATGGCGAAGCCTACAGAGGACATGTTTTCTGGGACGAGCTGTTCATTTTCCCGCTGCTGAATCTGCGTATCCCGGAGATCACGCGGGCGTTACTCAAATACCGTCACCGGCGGCTCGAGCAGGCTCGGCATAATGCCCGCGAGGCCGGTTTTCCGGGAGCCATGTATCCGTGGCAAAGCGGCAGCGATGGCTGCGAGGAGAGCCAGACGCTGCATTACAACCCGCGCTCGCAGCGCTGGATTCCAGATCACAGCAGCCTGCAGCGCCACGTCAATATCGCGATCGCCTATAACGTCTGGCAATACCATGAAGTTACCGGCGACGAGGAGTTTCTTGCCTATCACGGCGCGGAGATGTTTCTCGAGATCAGCCGTTTCCTCGCCAGTCTTGCGAGTTTCAACCCGCGACTCGACCGCTACGAAATCCTCGGCGTAATGGGACCGGACGAATATCACGAGGCTTATCCCGGAAGAGACACGCCGGGGCTCGACAACAACAGCTACACAAACCTGATGACGGTATGGGTGCTGGAGCGGGCGGGAAAGTTGCTCGCACATCTGACTCCGTACCGCAGCCGGGAATTGCGCGAGGAACTCGGCCTCTCCGACGACGAGCTCCAGCGCTGGGACGATATCTCGCACAAGATGCGGCTGGTTTTTCACGCCGACGGGGTGCTCAGCCAGTTCGAGGGTTACGAGGACCTTGCCGAACTGGACTGGCAGCATTACCGGCAACGGTACGGCGACATCCACCGGCTCGATCGGATTCTGGAGGCTGAGAAGGACAGTCCAAACCGATACAAGCTGTCGAAGCAGGCTGACGTGCTGATGTTGTTCTACCTGTTGTCGGCCGGCGAGATAGGCGGACTGATGAAGCGCCTCGGCTACGACTTCGACGACGCTGGAATCGCAAACAGCATCGACTATTACCTCGACCGCACCGCGCACGGCTCGACGCTGAGCCGGGTAGTCCATGCCTGGGTGCTTGCGCGCAGCGACAGACCACGATCGTGGTCGCTGTTCAGAGAGGCTCTGATGTCCGATATTGCGGATTCCCAGCAGGGCACCACCGCGGAGGGCATTCACCTGGGAGCGATGGCCGGCAGCGTCGATATCCTGCAGCGCTGCTACACCGGGATTGAAACCCGTGCCGACGCGCTCTGGCTCGATCCGTGCCTGCCTTCGCAGATGGACAACCTGGTGATGCGGTTTCGCTACCGCAACCACGTCCTGGTCCTCCGTCTGGCTCGTGATAAGCTGAAGCTCGCAAGCCGCAAACACGACTCCGCGCCGATACGGGTCTGCGTGCAGGGACGCGAGTATCTCCTTGGCGGTGGCGAAGTACTCGAGGCCGAACTCAAGGACCAGACCGCGACGCGTGCAGGACGTTAATTCGAATCAATGAAACAGTCTCTGGAACTAGGACTGATCGGAAACTGCCAGATCGGCGCACTGATCGATGGCGCGGGGAGCATGGTATGGGCATGTCTTCCGGGTTTCGACGGCGATCCGGTGTTTTGCAGCCTGCTCGGCGGCCAGAGTGACAACGGGAACGGCGGCCATTTCTCGGTCGAGATGATCGATTTTGCGCGCTCCCACCAGCGCTATCTTCACAACAGCGCGGTGCTCGAAACCTGTCTCTATGACAAAACCGGCGGGGGCGTCCGAATCACCGATTTTGCGCCGCGATTTCGATACCTGGGCAGGATGTTCCGGCCGTCGATGCTGGTCAGGACAATCGAGCCGCTCGGCGGCGCACCACGGATCAGGGTCAGGCTCAAGCCTTTGTTCGAATACGGCGCGACCGCGCCCGAGATCACCCACGGCAGCAACCACATTCGATATATCGGCCCTGAATTCGCGATTCGCCTGACCACGGACATGTCGCTGACCCAGGTGCTGGAAGAGAATTCTTTCGTGCTTGAAGACACAGTGACGTTGTTGCTCGGGCCGGACGAATCGGTGCTCGAATCGGTCCGTAAAATCGGCCGGGAATTCTACGAGCAGACGCTGGACTACTGGCAGGAATGGGTCCGCGGCCTGAACATCCCGTTCGAATGGCAGGAAGCGGTAATTCGCGCGGCCATCACGCTGAAACTCAGCACGTTCGAGGATACTGGCGCCGTCATCGCCGCGATGACGACCTCGATTCCGGAAGCGCCCGACAGCGGCCGCAACTGGGACTATCGCTATTGCTGGCTCCGCGACAGCTATTTCGTCGTGCATGCATTGAACCGGCTGGGCGCAAC
>PKUM01000058.1 GCA_002868855.1 Chromatiales bacterium
GTTATCGACCGGCTGGTCGCAGATACCCGGCGGTTGCGCGACTCCGGGGTTAACAGCGCCGCGATTATGTCCAATGACATTGTGGCTTTCCCGCAGGACGGGCCAGAGCACATGGCGCGTCTGGCGGCCGAACATGATTTTCCGTTCCCGTATCTGTTCGACGAGACGCAGGCCACGGCACGCGCATACGGCGCGGTCTGCACGCCGGATTTCTTTGGCTTCAACTCCCGGCTCGAGTTGCAATACCGCGGACGCCTGGACGAAGGCGGTCGGGAGCCGGCGCCGGCTGCAGCGCGGCGTGAATTGCTGGAGGCGATGCAGACCGTTGCGGTCTCCGGCCGCGGTCCGACCGAACAGATTGCAAGTGTCGGATGTTCAATCAAATGGCGTGAGTAACGGCTCGCCGCGGCGTTTTCGTTGCCTGCCCGTGTTGCCCGTACCGGCGGCTTATTAGACAATAGATCCCTTAACCCTCCTATTTATTAAGAAATCCAATGCCAAGTCGAACAGAACTTGCCAACGCGATCCGCGCGTTGAGTATGGACGCCGTGCAGGCGGCCAATTCAGGGCATCCGGGCGCTCCGATGGGGATGGCCGACATCGCCGAAGTATTGTGGAACGACTTCCTCCGCCACAATCCGGGCGATCCACGCTGGTTCAACCGCGACCGGTTCGTGCTGTCGAACGGCCATGGCTCGATGCTGCTTTACTCCCTGCTTCATCTCAGCGGCTACGATCTTCCGCTCGAGCAGCTGCGCAATTTCCGCCAGATGGGCTACAAGACCGCCGGGCATCCCGAGGTCGATTTGTCGATCGGGGTCGAAACTACGACCGGGCCGTTGGGACAGGGAATTGCAAACGCGGTGGGCATGGCGCTTGCCGAGAAGATTCTCGCGGAGAGTTTCAATCGGCCGGATTTCCCGCTGATCGATCATCACACCTACGTGTTCATGGGCGACGGCTGCATGATGGAGGGGATCTCCCACGAGGCCTGTTCGCTCGCCGGAACGTGGCGTCTCGGCAAGCTGATAGCGCTGTACGATGACAACGGCATTTCGATCGACGGCGAGGTGAGCGGCTGGTTCACCGACGACACGCCGGCGCGTTTCAGGGCTTACGGCTGGCAGGTAATCCGCGACGTGGATGGCCATGATCCCGAAGAGATCCGGCAGGCGATCGAGACCGCGCGCGCCGAGACATCGATGCCCACCCTGATTTGTTGCCGCACGGTGATCGGGTACGGTTCGCCCAACAAGCAGGGCACCGCGGCGACCCATGGCGCTCCATTGGGCGCCGAGGAAATCGCTCTGGTTCGCGAGCGCATCGGTTGGCCCTATCCGCCGTTCGAGGTGCCGCAGGATATTGCCGATGCCTGGGATAGCCGGGCCAGGGGAGCGCAGAACCAGGCGCAATGGCAGGCGCTGTTCGACGACTACCGGTCGCGCAATCCGGAGCTGGCTGCCGAACTGGCGCGGCGGATCGATGGTGACCTGCCGCGGGACTGGGCAACTGCTGCGGACAGTGTGATTTCTGCGATCAATAGTGAGGCAGCCGCAGTGGCGACCCGCAAGGCATCGCTGCGGTGCCTGGAGGGTTTTGCCCCGTTGTTGCCGGAGCTGATCGGCGGTTCCGCCGACCTTACCGGTTCGAATCTGACGTACTGGTCCGGCTCGAAGGCCGTGACCGGTGACGATGCCAACGGCAACTATCTGTATTTTGGCGTACGCGAATTCGGCATGGCCGCGATCATGAACGGGTTGTGGCTGCACGGCGGAATAAAGCCATATGGCGCGACGTTTCTGACGTTTTCCGATTACGCGCGCAACGCAATCCGGATGGCTGCGCTAATGCAGGTGCCCGGGGTCTTTGTTTTTACCCATGACTCTATCGGCCTTGGCGAAGACGGCCCCACGCATCAACCAATCGAGCATCTGGCGAGCCTGCGGATCATTCCGAACCTGCACGTCTGGCGTCCCTGCGATGGCGTGGAGTCGGCGCAGGCCTGGCGTGCCGCGCTGGAGAGTACCGACGCGCCCAATGCGCTGGTATTCACGCGCCAGGGACTACCGCACCAGAACCGGGATGCGGCGCAGATTGCCGCGATTGCGCGTGGCGGGTATGTGTTGCGCGACTGCGAGGGCGAGCCCGAGCTGATCCTGATCGCGACAGGCTCGGAGGTGCAAATCGCGGCCATGGCGCGCGAGACGCTGGCGGCAGCGGGGCGGCGCGTGCGGCTGGTTTCGATGCCCTGTACGTCGCTGTTCGATGCTCAGGACGCTGCCTACCGCGAGTCGGTACTGCCCTCGGGCGTGCGGTCACGCCTCGCGATCGAGGCCGGAGTCAGCGATTTCTGGTACCGCTATGTCGGCACCGACGGCGGCGTGATCGGCATCGATCGCTTCGGTGAGTCGGCGCCAGCGGAGTTGCTGTTCGAGCATTTTGGATTTACCGCCGAGCGCATTTGCGAGACTGCGCTCAGTCTTGTTGACAACAATTGACAGGGCCGGCAATGCGTCGGCCAGCAAGGAGAGAATAGAGATGGCAGTCAAAATCGGCATCAATGGATATGGCCGCATCGGTCGAAACGTCTTGCGCGCGCTGTATGAGTCTGGCCGCACCTCCGAACTCCAGATCGTTGCGTTGAACGATCTTGGCGACGCCGAGACCAATGCGCACCTGACACGTTTCGACACCGCTCATGGAAAGTTTCCCGGCGAAGTCAAGGTTGAGGGCGGTGACCTCGTAGTCAATGGCGATCGCGTAAAAGTGCTTGCCGAACGCGACCCGAGCAAGTTGCCCTGGGGTGATCTCGGTGTCGATGTGGTCCTGGAATGCACAGGCCTGTTCAATAACCGCGATGCCGCCGCAAAGCATCTCGCTGCCGGTGCCCGGAAGGTGCTGATTTCGGCGCCCGCCGGAAAGGACGTGGACGCAACGATTGTCTATGGCGTCAATCATGGCTCCCTTAAAGCCAGCGACCAGATCGTGTCGAACGCATCCTGCACGACCAATTGCCTGGCACCCCTGGTCAAGCCCCTGCATGAGAAAATCGGTGTCGTACACGGATTGATGACCACTATTCATGCTTACACCAATGATCAGGTTCTAACCGATGTATTTCACAAGGATCTGCGCCGCGCCAGGTCTGCGACGATGTCGATGATTCCGACCAAAACCGGTGCCGCTGCGGCGGTCGGTATGGTGTTGCCCGAACTTGCCGGCAAGCTCGACGGATTCTCGGTTCGTGTCCCGACCATCAACGTCTCTCTGGTCGATCTGACATTTTCGGCGGCACGCGAAACCAGCATCGACGAGATCAACGCCGTTCTGCGCGAGGCCTCACAGGGCGAACTCGCGGGTGTACTCGGCTATAACGATGGGCCCCTTGTGTCCATCGATTTCAATCACGACCCCGCTTCCTCTACCTACGATGCGACGATGACCCGCGTGATCGACGGCACGCTGGTGAAGGTCTGCTCCTGGTATGACAATGAATGGGGCTTTTCCAACCGGATGCTGGATACGACACTGGCGTTGATCAACGCCAGCTAAACCGGTTGTCCGCGATTCGACGTTCCGGCCGCGCGGCGCCGCCCGCGAGGGTGGCGCCGCCGGAGCCGGGCGCAAATGGGTGGCAAATGAATATCCTCAGAATGTGTGATATCGAATTGGCAGGTAAAACCGTGCTGATTCGCGAAGATCTCAATGTGCCGGTGACGGACGGCGTCGTAGCCAGTGATGCCCGTATCAGGGCGGCGGTGCCGACGATCCGCTCCGCGGTCGATGCCGGCGCGGGCGTCATTGTGATGTCGCATCTCGGTCGCCCTGTCGAAGGCCAGCCGGAGGCACAGTTTTCCTGCGAACCGGTGGCCGCTCGGCTGGCCCAGTTGCTGGGTCACAAGGTTGAGTTTGCCCGCGACTGGCTGGACGGAATAAAGGTTGCGCCCGGTGAAGTGGTTCTGACCGAAAATGTCCGCTTCAACCCTGGTGAGAAAGCCAATGACGACGAGCTGTCACGGCGGATGGCGGCACTGTGCGACGTGTTCGTAATGGATGCTTTCGGAACGGCGCACCGCGCCCAGGCAAGTACCCACGGTGTTGCCAAGTACGCGCCCATCGCGTGCGCCGGACCGCTCCTGATAGGCGAACTCGAGGCTCTGGCGCGCGGCCTCAAACATCCCGCGCCCCCGGTCGTGGCGATCGTAGGCGGGGCTAAGGTATCCACCAAGCTCGAGGTGCTGGAAGCGCTGGCGATGAAAGTAGACCATCTCATCGTTGGCGGCGGTATCGCAAACACGTTTATTGCTGCCGCGGGCCACGCTGTCGGCAAGTCACTTTACGAGCCGGACCTGGTCGCCAAGGCGGCTGAATTGCTGGCGCGTGGCGAACGTGGCGAAGGCGCCAGCATACCTGTACCGGTCGATGTGGTTGTCGCCCGCGAATTTTCAGCGACGGCCGAGGCCGATATCCGCGCCGTTGATAAAGTCGCGGCCGACGAAATGATCATGGATGTGGGTCCGGACACGGCCGACCGGCTGAGTGAAATCGTCAGCAAGGCCGGCACCATCGTGTGGAACGGGCCGCTGGGCGTTTTCGAATTCGATCAGTTTGGCGAGGGAACGCGCAGCCTTGCGCAGGCCGTGGCCGAGAGTCCGGCGTTTTCAATTGCGGGCGGCGGCGACACGCTTGCGGCGCTGGAAAAGTACGAACTCGGGGAACGGGTTTCCTATGTTTCTACCGGGGGCGGAGCGTTCCTGGAATTTCTGGAAGGTAAGCCGCTGCCGGCTGTCGAAATCCTGGAGAAAAGGGCGAGGCAGGCGGCATGAGCGATCCGGCGCCGGCGTTGAGACGGACCAAGATCGTCGCAACCCTCGGACCGGCGAGCGAAGATCCCGGCAGGTTGCGAGAGCTGATCGAGGCCGGGGTCGATGTTGTCCGCCTGAATTTTTCGCATGGCAGCGCCGAGGGTCACTTGCGACGGGCCGCGCTGGTGCGCGAGGTTGCCGCCGAACTCGGTCAGGATATTGCGATTCTCGGCGACCTGCAGGGGCCGAAGATACGGATAGAGGGATTTTCTTCGGGGAGCGTCGACCTGCGTCAGGGACAGGAATTTGTCCTCGATGCCGAGCTTGGCGCAAGTGACGGCGACGCCAGCCGGGTAGGGCTCGGCTATAAGCACCTGCCGCAGGACGTCAGTATCGGCAGCCTGTTACTTCTGGACGACGGCAAGATCGAACTCGAAGTCGAGGCGGTCGATGGAACCCGCGTTGTCACCCGCGTGGTGACCGGTGGCAAACTTAGCGACAACAAGGGGATCAACCTGAAAGGCGGCGGGTTGTCTGCTCCGGCGCTAACGGAAAAAGACCGCGAAGACATCATGACGGCTGCGCAAATGGGCGTTGACTATCTTGCAGTGTCTTTTCCGCGCGATTCCAGTGACATTGAAACCGCGCGCAGTCTGTTGCGCGAGGCGGGCGGTACCGGCCGGATCGTGGCGAAGATCGAACGCACCGAGGCCATCGACAATATTGAGGATATTGTCAGGGCGAGCGAGGTGATCATGGTCGCGCGCGGTGATCTGGGCGTGGAAATGGGCTATTCGACGGTGCCGGGCCTGCAGAAACGCATCCTCAAACTGACCCGGCGCGAGAATCGGGTGTCGATTATTGCGACCCAGATGATGGAGTCGATGATTGTCAACGCGATGCCGACCCGGGCCGAGGTATCGGACGTTGCCAACGCGGTGCTCGACGGCACCGACGCGGTGATGCTGTCGGCGGAAACCGCCGTCGGAAAATATCCGGTTGAAGTAGTGCACGCGATGGCGGAGGCGTGCATCGGCGCGGAGCAGCACCAGTCGGCTCTGCGCGCCTTCAAACCGCGGATCGAGGACGATTTCGAGAACATCGACCAGGCGATTGCGATGGCGGTGATGTACACGGCGAATCATCTCCATGTACGTGCGATCGCGGCGCTGACCGAATCGGGTGCGACCACTTTGTGGATTTCGCGTGTCCGCTCCGATATTCCGATATTTGCGTTCGCGCGGCACGCTGAAACGCGGCGCCGTGTGCGCCTCTATCGCGGCGTGTATCCGGTACCCTTCGAGCCCGCGCATATGGACTCGCAGGCTGGCTATCGCGAGGCATTCGAGCGGCTGCACGAGCGCGGTGCCGTCGATAATGGCGATTTCGTGATTTTCACAAAGGGCGACCGCGAAGGCGTTTCGGGCGGCACCAACGCGATGAAGATTTTGCGCGCCGACGTCTGAGCTGCAGCCCCGCGGCGGTCGGCCCGGCATCCGCAGGGTTTTCACCGCGGCTCGCCGTCCGCCCATAACTGAATGATCCATGGAGCAGGCAACACGATGACACTCGACAGGTTTAGCGGCACGGATCGCTATGTTGCAACCGAGGACCTGATGGCGGCGGTCAATGCATCCATCACACTGGGGCGGCCGGTCCTTATCAAGGGCGAACCGGGAACCGGCAAGACCCAACTCGCGGAGGAAGTTGCCCAGGCGCTGGATCGGCCTTTTTACGAATGGCACATCAAGTCCACCACGAAGGCGCAACACGGACTGTACGAATACGATGCCGTTGCCCGTCTGCGCGACTCGCAACTCGGCGATGGCCGGGTCAAGGACATCCGCAATTACATCGTAAAAGGGCGCCTGTGGGAGGCGTTCGAAAGCGAGCGGCAGCCGGTGCTGCTGATTGACGAGATAGACAAGGCCGATATCGAATTTCCCAACGATCTGTTACGTGAACTCGATCGCATGGAGTTTTATGTGCATGAACTGAAGGAGACCGTTCAGGCGCGACTGCGGCCGATCGTGATCATTACCTCCAACAACGAGAAGGAGTTGCCGGACGCATTTCTGCGTCGTTGTTTCTTCCATTACATCCGTTTCCCTGACCAGGAGACAATGGAGCGGATCGTCGAGGTTCATTATCCCGGGCTGAAAAAGACGCTGCTCGCGGAGGCGCTGCGGACGTTCTTCGAAGTGCGCGAAGTGCAGGGGCTGAAGAAAAAGCCGTCAACGTCGGAACTTCTCGACTGGATCAAGTTGTTGCTGGCCGAGGATATTCCGGCTGAGGCGCTTGCCAGCGAGGATCGCCGCAAGAGCCTGCCGCCGATGCATGGTGCCCTGCTCAAAAACGAGCAGGACGTGCATTTGTTCGAGCAGCTGATATTCCTGAACCGGCGCAATGCTCGTTAAGTTCTTCTACCAGCTGCGGAGCGCCGGATTGCCGGTATCCGTTACAGAGTTTCTGACCCTGCTCGAGGCGATGAAAAATGGCCTCGGCAGTGGCGATGTGGACGAATTCTACTACCTCGCGCGTTCAACCCTGGTGAAAAACGAGGCCCACTTCGATCGCTTCGACAAGGTATTCGGCGATTACTACCGCGGTATCGAAAGCGTGTTCGGGCCCGACCCGGTTCAGCTGCCGGACGATTGGTTGCGGCGTCAGGCAGAACTATTTCTGAGCCCGGAGGAGCGCCAGCGGATCGAATCGCTCGGCGGTTTCGAGGAATTGATGGATGCGCTGAAACAGCGGCTGGAGGAGCAGAAGAAACGCCACCAGGGCGGCAACCGGATGATCGGAACAGCTGGCACGTCGCCTTTTGGCGCGTACGGATTCAACCCGGAGGGAGTTCGCATCGGTCAGGACGGTTCGCGTCACCGCCGCGGCGCGAAGGTCTGGGACCGGCGCGAGTACCGCAACCTCGATGATGATGTGCAACTCGGTACGCGCAACATAAAGATCGCATTGCGGCGGCTGCGCCGCTTCGCGCGCCAGGGCGCCGAGGAAGAGCTCGACCTTGACGATACGATCCGGTCGACCGCCCGCCAGGGCGGGCTGCTGGATATTCGGATGGTTCCCGAGCGTCACAATGCGATAAAAGTACTGCTGTTTCTGGATATCGGCGGTTCGATGGACGATCACGTCCGTCTGTGCGAGGAGCTATTTTCGGCCGCACGCAGCGAATTCAAGCATCTCGAGTACTTCTATTTTCACAATTGTGTCTATGAGTCTGTCTGGCGCGACAATCGCCGCAGACATGCCGCACGTACGCCGACGATGGAGGTGTTGCGAACATATGGACGCGACTACAAGCTGATCTTCGTTGGGGACGCTACGATGAGTCCCTATGAGATCATCTATCCCGGCGGCAGTGTGGAGCACTGGAACGAGGAACCCGGCTCGCTGTGGATGCAACGTCTGCTCGATAACTACGGCAGCGCAGTGTGGCTCAATCCTGAACCGGAACAGCGCTGGGATTACACGCCGTCCACTGGTTTGCTGCGTGATCTGATGGAACGGCGCATGTTCCCGTTGACGATTAGCGGCCTCGAACGCGGAATGAAGGAGCTGATGTAGGGCGGGACCGGCATGCGACTGCTCGCCGCACGCCGGTCGCTGGCGCTACTTTTTGAAGCTCTCGATATCTGCCAGCATCTGGGTCGAATTCGATTCCGGATCGACTTTCTCATAGTGTTTTACGATCTGCCCATCCGGGTCGATCAGAAATGACTGGCGGCTCGCCAGTTTCATCACGCCGTAATTCTTCAGCACGCCGTACCGTTTGGCGGTTTCGCCATCCTTATCGGACAGCAGCGTGAACGGCAGGCTGTATTTTTCCGCGAATTCCTGGTGGGTCTCAACGTCGTCCAGACTAATGCCGACGATTTCGGCATCGATTTTGCGGAACGCGAAAATATTGTCGCGGAACGCGCAGGCCTGGGTCGTGCATCCCGGTGTGTCATCCTTGGGGTAGAAATAGAGCGCGACCCACTTGCCGCGATAATCCGAAAGGGAGCGCCAATCGCCATTCTGATCCTGCATTTTGAACTCAGGCGCCGGTTGCCCGACTTCGGGAGTGGCGAAAGCCGTGACTGCCATCAAGGACAGCACGGCCAGAAGCGAAACATTCCGGACTCTAGCATTGATCGATTTCATCTCATTACTCCGCGGATAATGCGTGGTTAACGCAGGTTTCGTGCGGCCCGCACGATTGGATTCCGTGATGCTGGCGCCGGATTACCGGGGTCAGATCAGGATAAGTGTGCCGAGTCCCAAAAATACGAGGAAGCCGACCACATCGGTGACGGTAGTCAATACCACCCCGCCGGCCAGAGCGGGATCGACACGCAACCGCTGCAGCAGCAGCGGTACGCCGACTCCGGCGAGGGCGGCGACGAACAGGTTGGCGATCATGGCTATGCCGATTACGACTGCAACCTGCCAGTCGCGAAACCACAAGTATGTGGCAACTGCCACGACCGATGCCCACATCAGGCCATTCAGCAATCCAACCAGCACTTCCTTCAGCAGCAGCAGCCTCGCATTGGAGCGACCGATCTGACCCAGCGCGAGGCCGCGAATAATCAGCGTAAGCGTCTGGCTACCGGCAATTCCGCCCATACTTGCCACCACCGGCAGCAAAACCGCCAGCACGACGACTTTTTCCAGCGTGGCCTCGAACAGGCCGACGACCCAGGCGGCGAGAAATGCCGTTGCCAGATTGACTCCAAGCCACACTGCCCGGCGCCGGGCGCTTGCCGCCACCGGGGCGAACATGTCTTCGTCTTCGTCCAGTCCGGCCATGCTCATCAGCGAGTGTTCGCCAATTTCGCGAATGACGTCGACGACATCGTCAATAGTGATGCGTCCCAGCAGCCTGCCCGCTGGATCGATCACTGCCGCGGACAAAAGATCGCGATCCTCAAAGCGTTTGGCGACCTCGCTCGCCGCAGTGTCGGCGGCGATCGGACGCGAATCTGTATCCATCACCTCGGCCACGCTCATTTGATCGTCTTCGGCCAGCAGCCGGGTCAGGTGCAGGCAGCCGAGAAATTGGTCCTGTCGGTTGACTACGAACAAGGCATCCGTCTTGTCCGGCAAGCCGCCGCGCTGACGGATGTAACGCATCACTACTTCGAGTGTGACATCGGGGCGGACCGTGACGGTGTCCGTGTTCATCAGGCCGCCGGCACTGTCTTCCGGGTAGGCCATCAGCTGGATGACGTCAGCCAGGCGATCGCGGTCCTGCTGGTCCATCGAACGCAGCACCTGCTGCGTAACCGCTTCCGGAAGATCGCCTATAAAATCAGCCAGGTCATCGACGGCCATACCGTCGGTCGCGGCGACGATCTCGTTCTCGTCCATTCCGCGCAGCAGACTCGCGCGCACCTCGTCATTGAGTTCGAGGAGGACGTCTCCCTCGTCGTCCGGAATGACCAGTTCCCATACCGCGGCACGTTCGTCAGCCGGCAGGGATTCGAGGAGCGATGCGATTTCGGCCGGATGCAGCGCATTGATCATTCGCTGTACCGGGCGCAGCCGACCGCTGTACAGGGCATCCCTAAGAGCCTGCAGGCGGGTCAGACGATGCTCGGGATATTCGACGGCCATCATGCTTGTCCGCTTAGCGCCGCTGCGCGCCCGCGCAGTGTAGCCGTCGCCCGGGTTTCGGTCTATCGGAGAGAGCCGCGGTCGCCGTTGCGCCTAGTTGACCTGACGCGAAGATGCCAGTTCGTTGTGACGAATTTGAACCGGCCCGAAGCGTCCGCGAAACATGGCGGCGAGCCGTTCGACCATGTATACCGACCTGTGCTGGCCCCCGGTGCAGCCAATCGAGACGGTCAGATAGGCACGGTCATAATCCCTGCTGGCGGGAATCCAGGTATCGAGAAATCGTCCGATGTCCTCGAGCATTGCGCCAACCGCCGGCTGGCGCGACAAAAATTGGCAGACCGGCTCGTCCAGGCCGGTGAGCGGCCTCAACGTCTTGTCCCAGTACGGGTTTGGCAGACAGCGCACGTCGAACACGTAGTCGGCGTCGGTCGGTAGTCCGTGTTTGAAACCGAACGACTGGAACAACAACGCGAGATCGCCTTCCTCGCGACCTGCAATGCGGCGGCGCACCAGGTTGCGTAATTCGGCGACGCTGCTTTTCGAGGTATCGATGGCGAGGTCGGCGGCATCCTGAATTGGCGCGAGCAGGCGGCGCTCGTTTGCGATGGCCTCTTTGAGGCTAAGCCCTTCACGGGTCAAGGGATGAGTTCTGCGGGTCTCGCTGAATCGCGAAACCAGGATATCGTCACTTGCGTAAAGAAAAATCAACTCGCAGGTGAATCCCTGCTCGCGCAGACGGTCGATGATTGCAGGCAGGCGGCCGAGGTCCTGGCGCAGACTGCGAGCATCCACGCCGATGGCGGTCTGGTCCAGATTGTCCTGACGGCGTGCCTCGAGTTCCGGAACGATTGCCTCCAGCAACGGCGCCGGCAGATTGTCCACGCAAAAAAACTGCATGTCCTCGAGCACGTCCAGCGCGACACTTTTGCCCGAGCCGGACAGGCCGCTGACAATGATCAGTCGCATTACCCTGCCCGCATCAGGTAGTCAGTCGATCTGCGGCATCCGCAAGCAGTTGATATAACGTGCTGCTGCTCGTTGCCTCGCGCAGGGACCCGCGCAATGTTGCATCGGCCATCAGCCGGGTTACATCGGCCAGCGCCGCAGATTGATTCTCGGTTGTTTCCTCCGGCACGAGCAAACCAAAAATCAGGTCCACACGCTCGCCGTCGGCGGCATCGAAATCAACCGGTTCGTGGAGCTTGACAAACGCGGCTGCCGGGCCGCTCAGGCCTGGACTTCGGCCATGTGGCACGGCGACGCCGCGACCGAGCGCGGTACAACCGAGTTTTTCGCGTTGCACCAGATTTTCGAAAATGTCGTTGGCCACGCATTCCTCGCCCGCGTGTCCAAGCAGTTCGCTCAGGATTTCGAGCGCACGCTTCTTGCTTCGCGCCTCGACGTTACCCAGCACGCGGCCGGGCTCGAGTATTTCGGAGATATTCATGGGCAGCTTTGCTCGATGCCCGCTCGCCTGCTCGTCAGGTCTGCGACAACCGGTGAGCCTCGCGAGCGTGATGATCGGTCAGTTTTTCCTTGTATTTTTTAACCTGTCGGTCGAGTTTGTCGACCAACGCATCAATTGCAGCGTACATATTTTCCTCGACCGAGTCAGCAAAAATCCGTCCGCCGCCAAGATTGACCGTCGCCTCGGCGCGATGGCGCAGTTTCTCCACCGAGAGTATGCAGTGGGCGTCTACGACATTGTCGAAGTGGCGCTGAATTTTGTCCATCTTGGTGTTGACGTAGGCGCGCAGCGGCGGCGTGATCTCGATGTGATGACCGGTAAGGCTTAACTGCATGTTTTTCTCCTTTGTCGTGGTGCCTAACGTACCGCCAGGCGCTTCCTTTCGCTCGAAGACGGAATCGCCATTCCTTCACGATACTTGGCGACAGTGCGACGGGCCACCTTGATACCGTCTCCGGATAAAGCCTGTGCAATGCGGCTGTCGGACAGGGGTTTGGCGGGATTTTCCTGTCCAATCATTCTCTTAATACGCGCGCGGATCTCGGTAGACGAATGTTCGCTGCCATCGGCGCCGCCCAGATTCGTCGAGAAGAAATACTTGAACTCGAACACGCCGCGCGGCGTATGCATGTACTTGCCGTTTGTGACGCGGGAAATAGTCGATTCATGCATGTCCACCGCTTCGGCCACGTCGCGCAGTACCAACGGCTTCATAGCTTCATCGCCGCGGTCAAGAAATTCATGCTGGCGTTCGACGATCGTGCGTGCGACCTTGAGCATAGTGTCGGTTCGAATCTCGAGGCTCCTTACCAACCAACGCGCTTCCTGCAGCTGGGCCTTCAGTGTCGTGTTGCCGGACCCTCGTCCCAGCAATCCCGCGTAGGTGTCATTTACCCTCAGTTTAGGCGCTGCTTCGCCATTTATCTCGACAATCCAGCGATTGTCTATTTTTCGCACATAGACATCCGGCACGACATAATCCGGCGGAGTGGTGTTGACCGACGCCCCCGGCCGCGGGTGGCATCCCCGGACCAGCAATAGCGCCTCGTGCAGCTCCTCCTCGGTGCAGCGGAGCTTGCGCCGCAACTGCGAGAAGTTTTGCTGGGCGACATCTTCGAGATGGTCGAGCGCCAGCGTCTCTGCCAGTTCCCGGCCCGGGGTTTCGGGATCGAGCTGACGCAGCTGCAACGAGAGGCTTTCGCCTACCGTGCGGGCCCCAACTCCGGGCGGATCAAAGCGCTGGATCAGCATCAGCACCGTTTCGATCTCCTCGATGCTGGCGCGGATATCCGGCTGCAAGGTTGCCTGGACCGAGTCCAGTCCCTCGCTGAGATAGCCATCTTCATTGATCACATCGAGGACGGCCTGGCCAATGACGAAAACCCGCTCGCCCGGACTTTCAAGTTGCAGCTGCCACAACAGGTGATCGTGCAGTGTGATACCGGAACGATCGGCGAATTCGCGGTTCTCGCCGCTGCCGCCGGATTCGCCGGACGACCAGTTCGAGTCGGCAGCGGTCAGCTGGGTCTCTTCCCAGCTGGAGTCCGCATCGACCTCGGTTTCGGCGCGCGCCGCCTCTTCAGCCTCTGCGGCGGTGGTTTCGGGCTCGTCGATGGCGCGGTCCGATTCTTCGGCCTCGAGCATCACATTGCTTTCCAGAACTTCGCGGATATGGGTCTGAAGGTCCATAACCGGCAGCTGCAACAGCTTGATTGCCTGTTGCAGTTGCGGCGTCATGGTCAGTTGCTGACCAAGTCGGAGTTGCAAGCTGGGTTTCAGCATCGTCAGATCGTCGTCGCGGCTCCGGGCTGCGGTGCAAAACCAGCCATCGTTTCCATTCTAAAGGCGAAAATCCTCGCCGAGATACACTTCTCTAACTGCCCGATTTTCAATGATTTCTTCGGGACGACCTGAGGCTATCACAATGCCGTCGCTAAGAATGTAGGCGCGTTCGCAAATTCCGAGAGTCTCGCGGACGTTGTGATCCGTAATCAGTACCCCTATGCCGCGTTCGGTAAGGTGCGAAATGATGCGCTGGATGTCGAGCACCGAGATCGGGTCCACCCCGGCAAAAGGCTCGTCGAGCAATACGAACTGCGGTTCCGCGGCGAGCGCGCGTGCAATCTCGACCCTGCGTCGCTCTCCGCCGGAGAGCGACACGCCGGTGCTGTTGCGAATATGGCCGATGTGCAGTTCCTCGAGCAGTTCCTCGAGTTTCGCCTCGCGTTCGGCACGGTCGAGGCCGGGGCGGATTTCCAGGATGGCCATGATGTTCTGAGCAACTGTCAGGCTGCGGAATACCGATGCCTCCTGCGGCAAATAGCCCAAACCGAGGCGGGCCCGGCGATGCATGGGAAGACCGGTAAGGTCGTTGCCGTTTACCTCGATCTTGCCTTTGTCGCAGGGAATAAGTCCCACGATCATGTAGAAAGCGGTGGTTTTGCCGGCACCGTTGGGTCCGAGGAGGCCGACGACCTCGCCGGCGTCGAGTTGCAGCGACATGCCGTTGACGACCTGCCTGGAACCGTAACGTTTGGCGATGTCAGTGACGATCAGTTCGCTCATTGCGGATCGTCCGTGTCGTCCTCTTCCTGCTGTTCCAGGCTTGCGGGGTCGATGATGATGCGTACGCGCTCGTTCTCCTCCTTGCCGCGGTCGGCGACGACACGCTCCGCATTGATGTCGTAGGTCAGAACGTTGCCGGAAATTTCCCGGCCGCCCTCGGCCAGCCACGCTTCGCGTGACAGCCGCACGATCCCGGCCGCCGCATCGTACTCCACGACGTTGGCGCGGCCCTGAGCCTGCCGTTGTTCGCCGTTATGCTCGAAACGGGCCGGATCACCCTCGACGATCGCGCCCTGCAGGTTGTAATCGGAGAACGTCAATTGCGCCTGGTTCGAGGCGATAGAAGTGCCGTCCAGCACAATCGTGACGTCGCCCTCGAAGGTCCAGACGCTGTTGGCGAAGTCCAGAGTAGATGCGAAAGCCTCTTGTGCGTTGATCCTGGTCTCGCCCTGGGAGATGGTCACGTTACGGAACACGAGTCGATCATTGCCGCGGTCGATTTCCGATGAGTCGGCATCCAGCGCAATCGGCAGTTCTCGCGACAGCAGATCCTGCGCAGCGCCCGGAGCGGGTGCGAGAAGTGCCAGCATCAATCCGGCGATGCCGGCTTTAAGGCGCGAAAAGACCATGGACATCGGATTGTAGTTCCACGCGGTCCTGCTTTAAATACGCTCGCATACCCTGGGCCGTCACCGCATGCGGACCCATATTCATTGTCACGAGCGCCTCAGTGGTCGCAATTCTCTCCTCGAGCAGGACCCTGACATCGCGAGTGACGATCACCAGTTCGTCTCCCTCGCCCGGTTCCCGGCTGGCCGTCACCTCGCCGATCAGGTCAATGTACTCGCGTTCCTTGGGGATCTGTCCGCGTGGCGCGTTGAGCGTCCACGGGGCGTCCGGATCCGTCTCGAAACGGACCCGTATATTGGTCAGCTCGATGCTGTCGTCCATTGCGATATGACGGATGTGGGCGGCGTGAACCCGGTAGCTCGGTACGCCGTTGTCGCCGATGCCCAGTAAAGTGGCGTCGCGCATGTAATAGCTTTCATCGGACTGCGTATCAGTCAATTCGTCGGGAGGCTGCGGTTGTGACTGCGTCAGATACCAGCTGCCGAGCACCGCGGCGACCAGGATTGCCGAGAAAAGGGAGAATCGGAGACTGGCGCTCAATCGCAGCTCCGCGACGCGAGGAGGAACTCCGCGACCTCGCGCACCGCTCCGCGCCCGCCGCCGCTCTGGGTAACCCAGTGGCTCGCGGCACGTACTGCGGGGTGGCCATCGGCAACCGTTATCGCCAGCGCGACCGCCTTCATCGGCGCAATATCCGGCTCGTCATCGCCGACAAAGGCGGTGTGTTCGGGTGCCACGCCGAGCTTTCCCAGCAGTGCTTCGAGCACGGGCAGCTTGTCGTCTCTTCCCTGGAAAACGTGGCGTACGCCGAGCGCGGCCATCCGCGCAGCAACGGCCGCCGAATCGCGCCCGGAGATTATTGCCACCTCGATACCGGCCGCCAACAGGCGCTTGACGCCGTAGCCGTCGCGTACATGGAAAATCTTGTGGGTCTCAATCCCGTTCGAGTCGAGGAACAGGCGGCCGTCGGTGAATACGCCGTCGACGTCGAACACAACCAGCTGTATAGCTGCCGCGAGCTTCCTGGCTTCGCTCATTTACATCACTCCGGCGCGCAGCAAGTCATGGATGTGAAGTACGCCCACGAGCCGGTCGGCATCATCCGTGGCAAGCAAAGAGGTGATTTTGTGGGTTTCCATCAGGTGTACCGCCTCGGCGGCCAGAATCCCGGGCGACACTGTTTTGCCATGCGGCGTCATTACGTCGCGCATCAGCGTATTGTGGATATCCAGCCCGGTGTCGAGCGCACGGCGCAGGTCGCCGTCGGTGAACACGCCCTGGATAAAGCCATCGTCGTCCAGCACCGTCGTTAGTCCCAGCCCCTTGCGGGTCATTTCCAGGAGTCCCTCGCCCAGGGGAGTGTCCGGCCGCACCACGGGAATCTGGTCGCCGGTGTGCATAAGGTCGCGCATGTGCAGGAGCAGGCGCCGGCCCAGCGTTCCGCCTGGATGGGAGCGCGCAAAATCTTCTTCGGTGAAACCACGGGCCTGAAGCAGGGCAACCGCCAGCGCGTCACCCATTGCCAGCGTCGCCGTGGTGCTGGCGGTGGGAGCCAGGTTGAGCGGGCACGCCTCCTCGCTGACGCTGACATCGAGATTGACGTCGGCTGCGGTCGCCAGCGTCGATTCGGGCCGTCCCGTCATGGTAATCAGGGGCACCGCGAGCCGCTTTATCAACGGCAGGATCGTAACGATCTCCCCGGTTTCGCCAGAGTTGGATATCGCGAGCACGACGTCGCGCCCGGTAATCATGCCAAGGTCGCCGTGGCTGGCCTCGCCGGGATGGACGAAGAACGCCGGGCTACCGGTGGACGCGAGAGTCGCGGCAATCTTGCTGGCGACATGGCCGGACTTGCCCATGCCGGTCACCACGATCCTGCCGAGACAGTCGAGACAGAGCTGGCAGGCATCGGCAAAGGTATCGTCGATCCGTGACTGCAGCGCGTGAACCGCATTCGCCTCGATTGCGATCACCTGGCGTCCGAGTGGCAGGATCGCCTCTTTATCGAAGGTCTTCATCGCTTTTTACCTTGCGCAGAGCGCCCGGTCCTCAAAGACTTCTGGAAAAAATGTAGTAGTGATAGGTCGCGAACGCGATAACCAGCGCGAAGCCTTCCACCCGGTTGATCCGGCCACGCCCGCTAAAGTCGTATGCCATCGTAAACAGGACCAATGTAAATCCAATCATTACCGGTAAATGCAGGGTAAGGACTTCGGTCTCGAAAGGCGTCGGGTGGATGACTCCGGCAACGCCCACCACGGCCAGCGTGTTGAACATATTGGAGCCCACGATGTTGCCTATTGCGAGCCCATGTTCGTTTTTCAGCGCGCTGACGATCGAGACGGCGAGTTCCGGCAGGCTTGTGCCGACAGCGACAATGGTCAGGCCGATGATCAGGTCGCTGACACCCAGTACGCGCGCGATCGATTCCGCGCCCCAGACCAGCAGGTTTGCTCCCAGCAACAGCACCACAAGACCGAGAGCGAGCCATCCGACCGCCATCGGCATGCTGACACCGCTGGGTATTTCGGCCTCATATTCCGCCTGAATCGGGTCGGTTGCGGTCGACCGGAACCCCAGTTTGGTGATCCAGTACATCAGCAACACGAGCCCGGCAAGCAACACGAACCCGTCGACGCGCGACAGATAGGCGTCGAGAAACAACATCACCGAGAGCAACGTGATAGCCAGCAGCGCCGGCATTTCCCGCCGCAGCGTTTCCGATCTCAGGTCGATCGGCATGACCGCGGCGGTGGCGCCCAGAACCAGCGCGATATTGGCGATATTCGAGCCGATCGCGTTGCCGATGGCGAGGCCGGGAGTGCCCTGCAGCGATGACATTACCGAAACGAGAATTTCTGGGGCTGACGTCGAAAAGCCGACTATCGTGAGGCCGATCAACACCGGTGCCACGCCCAGATTGCGGGCAGTAGCTGCAGCTCCCAGCACAAATCGGTCGGCCCCCCACACCAGCAGAATGAAGCCAGCGAGGGTTGCCCCAGCGAAAATTGGCATTTTATCCTCGACGACGCCGCAGCAAATATGCGGGGCCGGCGTCGTTTGCTCCGGCCGCAGCCGACGCGTTTTAGTAAGCCGAAAACGGCACGCAATAATACACGCTTCGGCCGGATGAGTTGATAGGCTGTTCCCAATCCGCTATATCGACGCGGAAACCGATACCGTACAATTTCGGTTTCCGGGCGCGATACCCGGTCCGATTACGTCACGATCGCGAGCGCACTGGAAGCTGCGCGACAACCCTGGAACCCCTGAACATGAATAGCGAAGAAATCGCAACGCTCATCGAGTCCGGATTGCCCGACTGCAACGCACTGGTACGCAGCGATGACAATACTCATTTCGAGGCGGTCGTGGTATCGAGCGGCTTTGAGGGCAAGCGCAGCCTGGCGCGTCATCAGATGGTGTATGCGACCTTGGGTGAGCTGGTGGGCGGCGAAATACACGCGTTGTCGATCAAGGCCTTCACCCCGGACGAGTGGGAAACCGTTGGCGGCGGAAACTAGGGGCGCGGGGTCGGTGCTTTGAACAAGCTGCACATACAGGGCAGGGCGAAACTCGAGGGCGACGTTCGTATCTCGGGTGCGAAAAACGCGACGCTGCCTATTCTCGCCGCGACGTTGCTGGCGGAAGAGCCGGTCGTGATAGCCAACGTCCCGCATTTGCGCGATGTGACCACGACTATTGAACTGCTTGCGCGTATGGGTGTGACGGTCACGATGGACGAGCGCATGCACATCGAGGTCGATTCGACGACGCTGCGGGAGCCATTTGCCCCGTACGAGCTGGTACGGACGATGCGCGCGTCGATTCTGGTGCTCGGCCCGATGCTGGCGCGGTTCGGCCGGGCCGATGTGTCGCTGCCCGGCGGTTGCGCCATCGGCGCGCGACCGGTCGATCTGCATGTGGCAGGGCTGACCGCCCTTGGCGCGGACATCACCATCGAGGACGGCTATATCAAAGCCCGCGCCGACCGTCTGCGTGGCGCCAGGCTGGTGCTCGACACGGTAACCGTGACCGGTACGGAAAACCTGATGATGGCCGCGGTGCTGGCCGAGGGCAGAACCACGATCGAAAACGCGGCGCGCGAGCCCGAGGTTGCGGATCTCGCCGCGTGTCTGAACCAGATGGGAGCGCGTATTAGCGGCGCTGGCACCGATACGATCGTCGTTGACGGGGTCGATGCGGTCGGCGGAACCCGTTATACAGTCCTGCCCGACCGGATCGAGGCGGGAACCTACCTGGTTGCAGCCGCGGTGACCGGCGGTTGTGTCCGGGTCACCAGCGTGCGTCCCGATCACCTGGATGCGATATGCGCCAAGCTCCAGGATGCAGGTGCCCACATCGAGACCGGTGCGGATTGGGTGCGGCTGGACATGGGCGGCGCCAGGCCCCGGTCGGTTGATCTGCGTACTGCGCCATACCCGGCATTCCCGACCGATATGCAGGCCCAGTTCACGGCACTGAACGCGGTGGCCGAGGGGGTGGGAACGATATCGGAAACGATATTCGAAAATCGCTTCATGCACGTGCTGGAGTTGCAAAGAATGGGTGCGCACATACGTCTCGAGGGCAATACCGCCGTAATCCAGGGGGTAGAGCGGCTCAACGGAGCCCCGGTTATGGCAACGGACCTGCGGGCATCGGCGAGCCTCGTTCTTGCCGGGCTGGTCGCGGAGGGTACGACGGTCGTGGACAGGATCTACCATATCGATCGCGGCTACGAATGTATCGAAGAGAAGCTGAGCGGGCTCGGGGCCAATATCCGCCGGGTTCCTGATTGAACTCCGCCGTGGTGTCTTGCTGCCGCGACCGGCGCCGTGGCGCGACGCCCCGCTAATCGGGCCTTGCAACCACCGTTATCGTGCGTTCGAAGCGCTGATCGCCGCGCATCCCGGCAATTCTCACCTCGCTGCCGGGTTTCAGGCGGGCGATGAGATTGAGCGCATTGGCCCGCAGCAGTACCCGCTGGCCGTCGATATCGGTAAGTATGTCGCCGGGCCGCAGCCCTGCCTCGTGGGCCGGGCTGTCCGGGTAGACCTCGGTCAGTTCCAGACCGCCGCCGGACAGCCCGAGTACTGCCGCCCGCCCCGGACTCAACTCGATCGCCTGTACCCCGAGCCAGCCGCGCAGCACGCGCCCATGTTCGATCAGTTCAGCCATCACGCCGCGCGCGAGATTGACCGGTATCGCGAAACCGATGCCTTCGGGAAGGCTGAGGCCGTAAGGCTGCAGGCTCGGTTCGAGGCTGGCGGCATTGATCCCGATTAGTTCGCCGCGCGCATTGACCAGCGCGCCGCCGGAGTTGCCGACGTTGATTGCGGCGTCGGTCTGGATGTAATCCTCGATCAGGCTCAGTCCGAGGCCGCGGCCGGTTGCGCTGACTATCCCCTGGGTCACCGTCTGGCCGAGCCCGAATGGATTACCAATCGCCAGCACCACATCGCCGATGCGCAATGTATCCGACCGTCCGAGCGGTATCGTCGGCAGTCCGCTTAGGTTGATTCGCAGTGCCGCGAGATCGGTCAGGGAGTCGATTCCGACGAGCCGCGGCTCGGCGACGCGGCCGTCGGTGAGCTGAATGCGAATCTGGGACGCATCCTGGATTACATGCAGATTGGTGAGGATATAGCCGCCCGGGTCCATCAGCACGCCCGAGCCGAGGCTGGTGATCAGTTGTCTTTCGCTGCCGTCATCGGCGCGTGCCGAGCGCAGGCTGAAAATGCTGACGACCGCGGTTGCGCTCACCTGTACGGCGTCGGCGTAGCTGGCCGGTCGCAGCGCGCTGGCGGGAGCCATTGTCCGGGGCAGCCACTCGGGCCGAAGCGCCACTACCAGAAACGCGAGCGCCAGGCCCGCTATGGTGTAACGGAGCAGAAATTTCAGGGTTTCGCCAAGATGGGTCATGCGACGGCTCCTCTGGCGCGGCATTGTAGCAACGCCATCGGCCTAGGCACCGAACTCCGGCAATGTGTATAATTTCGAGTCTTTGTGACAAGGCTCTTTCGAGTCGTATTCAAAGAAACCAACGCCTAATAATAGTGAGCCGCTGCCACGGCCCCGCGCTTTGACGCAGCACGTTCTTCGGAGATTGCCAGATGACCGCTGAGGTAGACACCAGTAGACGTCATTTTCTGACCGTGACCACGGCCGTAACCGGTGCGGTCGGAGCAGGATTTGCCGCGACACCATTTCTTGCCTCGTGGAAACCGAGTGCGCGGGCGCAGGCGCTCGGTGCCCCGGTTGAAATTGACATCAGCAAGCTCGACCCGGGGGCCATGGCCCGCGTCAAATGGCGTGGCAAGGCGGTGTGGGTACTGCATCGCACGAAGGAAATGCTCGATACGCTGCCTGCGGTCGTGGGCGAACTGCGCGATCCGGAATCGGTCGAGCCGCAACAACCCGACTATGCCGCCAACGAGTTCCGCTCCATTCGCCCGGAAATTCTCGTGGTGGTCGGCAACTGCACGCACCTCGGTTGCGCACCCATTGAGCGCTTCGATGTCGCTCCCGAGGATCTCGGCGCAGACTGGCGCGGCGGATTTTATTGCCCTTGTCACGGCTCGAAATTCGACCTGGCGGGGCGGGTCTTCCGCGGTGTGCCGGCGCCGCTCAACCTGGCGGTACCGCCATACCGGTTCCTCAACGAGAATTCGATTCTCATTGGTGACGACACGGGAGTGGCCTGATGAGCAGTACCCGTCCTGATGCGCTGCCAGACGGCGGCAAACTGAGTGCCCTCAACGACTGGGTAAACGCGCGCTTCCCCCTGAAAAAAATGTGGGACGAGCACGCTGCCGAATATTACGCGCCGAAAAACTTCAACGTCTGGTACGTTTTTGGCGTTTTGTCGATGGTCGTGCTGGTCATCCAGTTGCTGACCGGGCTTTTCCTTACGATGAACTACAAACCGTCGTCCGCGGAAGCGTTTGCGTCGGTCGAATACATCATGCGCGACGTCGAGTGGGGCTGGTTGATCCGGTACATGCATTCCACCGGCGCATCGGCATTTTTCATCGTCGTCTACCTGCACATGTTCCGTGCCATGCTGTATGGCTCGTACCGCAAGCCGCGCGAGCTGGTCTGGATCATCGGCATGCTGATCTATCTTGCGTTGATGGCCGAGGCATTTTTCGGCTATCTGCTGCCATGGGGACAGATGTCCTACTGGGGTGCCCAGGTGATCGTCTCCCTGTTTGGTGCGATTCCGGGAATCGGTGAGAGCCTGGTGGAGTGGATTCGCGGCGACTTTTATATCTCGGATATCACTCTCAACCGGTTCTTTGCGTTACATGTCATCGCGTTGCCGCTGGTGTTGCTGGGACTGGTCGTGGCCCACATTCTCGCGTTGCATGAGGTCGGTTCCAACAACCCCGATGGGGTTGAGATCAAGAACACCAAGGGACCCGACGGCAAGCCGCTCGATGGCATACCTTTTCATCCTTACTACACCGTCAAGGACCTCGTCGCCATTGTGATTTTCCTGATCGCGTTTGCGTCAGTGATGTTCTTTGCGCCGGAAATGGGAGGTTATTTTCTCGAGCATGCGAACTTCGAACCGGCAAACGCGCTGAAAACCCCCGAGCATATTGCGCCGGTGTGGTATTTCACGCCGTTTTACGCAATTCTGCGCGCCGTTCCGGACAAACTGATGGGCGTTATCCTCATGGGCCTCGCCATCGGGCTGTTCTTTTTGTTGCCATGGCTCGATCGCTCGCCGGTCAAATCGATTCGGTATCGCGGCTGGATTCACAAGCTCGCGCTGACGCTTTTTGCAATTTGTTTCGTCGGGCTGGGCTATATCGGCGTCAAGCCGGCGGTTGGCATTTACCCGTTGCTTGGCCGGATTTTTTCGGTCGGGTATTTTGCTTTCTTCCTGCTGATGCCCTTTTACACGAGGATAGACAAGACAAAACCGGTGCCGGATCGGGTGACATATCATGACTAGATGGCTTTTAGCGCTGCTTGTTTTGGCCGGGCTGCCCGGTTTTGCGTCGGCTGCCGGGGGCGGTGCAGCCTATGAGCACGCCAATATCAACCTGTCTAACCAGGCATCCCTGCAGCGCGGCGCAAGAAACTTCGTCAACTACTGCATGGGTTGCCATTCGGCGCAGTACGTACGCTACAACCGTTTGGCGGAGGACGTCGGGCTCAGCGAAGACCAGATGGTCACGAACCTGATGTGGGCGGCGGAGAAACCGCATGAGACCATGGAAATCGCGATGCCGGGCAGCGATGCGGAGCGCTGGTTCGGGGTGACCCCGCCAGATTTGTCACTGATCGCGCGGGCCCGCGGCAAAGATTACCTCTACACCTTTCTGAAAGGTTTTTATCTCGACGATACCCGGCCTGCAGGTGTCAACAACATCGCGTTGCCGGGGGCGTCGATGCCGCACGTCCTGTGGGAATTACAGGGTTTGCGCCGCGCGCAGATCGAGACCGATGCGGAAGGTCACGAGGTGATTTCCGGGTACGAGACCGTCGTCGAGGGCCAGTTGACCGAGGAGGAGTACGATTCGTTTGTCCTCGATCTGGTTAATTTCCTCGTTTACATTGCCGAGCCGGTGAAGCTCGAAAGAGAGCGGCTCGGTGTCTGGGTTATATTTTTCCTGCTGGTATTTTTGCTGATGTCGTATTTGCTGAAGCAGGAATACTGGAAAGATGTCCGCTGACAAAATTTTCGCGCCAGGCCCCGGTATTTGCATCCACGCCGGGACTGGAATTGATACATGATGTCGATAGCAGCAAACAGGCGTTCGGATATGACCTTATTCTCCAATCCACTCTGCGCGCACAGCCACAGGGTGCGAATCGTGTTAGCCGAGAAAGGCATCAATATCGACATCGTCGATGTCGATGACACCGATCTTCCCGAGGATCTGCTCGATTTGAATCCTTACAACAGCGTCCCCACGCTGGTCGACCGCGATCTCGTGTTGTACGACTCGAGAGTAATCGTAGAGTACCTCGATGAGCGCTTTCCGCATCCGCCGCTGATGCCGGTCGATCCGGTTTCGCGTGCACAGTTCCGGCTTGCCCTCTATCGGATTGAACGCGACTGGTACACGACCGCTGCGGAAATCGAGGCAGCGGGCGACAAGAAGCCTGCACTCAAAGCGCGCAAGATCCTCAAGGAAAGCGTCATTTCAAGCGCCGAAGTGTTTTCGGCGAAGCCCTATTTTCTGAGCGACGAGTTCTCGCTGGTCGATGCAACGATCGCCCCGATTTTGTGGCGTCTGCCGCGCTATGGCATCGAGCTTCCGGCCAGCGCCGCGGGAGTGCAGGGCTACATGGAGCGTATTTTCGCGCGGCGCTCGTTTCAGGCCAGCCTCACGGAACTGGAGCGCGAGCTGCGCCAGTAGACCGGTCGCGGAAACGGCAGCGTGGCAGATACGGAAACAACATCGCGTCGGCCGTATCTTGTGCGCGCCATGCACGAGTGGATCAGTGACAATCTGCAGACGCCCCATCTGATCGTCGACGCCGCTTACACCGGCGTGGATGTCCCGCGGCAATACGTAAAGGACGGTAAAATCGTCCTTAACGTCAGCCATTCGGCTACCCAGGAGTTGCACCTCGGCAACGATGTCATAGGCTTCAGGGCCCGATTCGGCGGAGCGCCGATGACGGTCACCGTCCCGCTCGATGCGGTTCTCGGGATTTATTCCAGGGAATCAGGTGACGGTATGTTGTTTGGCGTCGAAGAAAACGGGGAACCCGACCCGGACAATCCGTCGCCGCCGGACGATGCCACTCGCATCTCCGACAGCAAGCGTTCGCATCTCAAAGTCGTCAAGTAGTCCGGGGATCGGCTGCGAACGCAGCATCGATTGACGCGCACAAAGCATGCACGACAAGCAGGTGAACCTCCTGGATCCGGGCGGTGTTGTGCCCCGGAACACGAATTTCGCAGTCCTCCGCGCCACAGAGCCGCCCTATGGCCCCACCATCGCGCCCGGTTAGCGCGACGACTGCAATGCCGCGGTCCCGCGCGGTTGCCACCGCGGCACGCAGGTTGGCCGACTCCCCCGAGGTCGTGATCGCGACCAGAACGTCGCCGGTGCGGCCGATCGCTTCGACCTGTCGTGCAAAGACCCGTTCGAAGCCGCTGTCATTGCCGATCGACGTCAACGCCGAGCTGTCGGTGGTCAATGCGATTGCCGCCAGGCCGGGCCGCTCCGATTCGAATCGATTCACCAGTTCCGCGGCCATATGCTGCGCGTCGGCAGCGGAGCCGCCATTGCCGCAAATCAGAATCTTGTTACCACGAACGAGACTTGCGGTGAGCAGGGCCGCTGCCTCTGCGATCACGGGCGCCAGCACAATCGATTTGCGTTTGAGTTCGATGCTCTTTTCGAACAGGTTGACGATATGTTCGGCGGTGTTCATCGCTGGGCCGTCACTCGGCCAGAAACGCGTTGCGGATCCAGGCGAGCTCGCGTGACCTGCTGTGACCCGATATCGCCACGACATCGAAGCGGATCGGGTGATGGGCAAGGCTCGGGCGGGTGGCGAGCAGGTGACGGGTGGCGCGTATCAGGCGTCGTTGTTTCGCTGCATCGATACTGTCGCGCGGATCCAGAAAACCGCTCGTCGCGCGCGAACGCACTTCGACGATTACAATCGTGTCGCCATCGCGCATTATCAGGTCGAGCTCACCCTGTCGGCAGCGCCAGTTTCGCGCAAGCGGCCGCAGTCCTTCGCGACACAGATAGGCCTCCGCGTCGCTTTCGGCCTGTTGCCCGCGACGTTGCCTGTCGCCACTCAAAGCGAGTCGGCGGCCAGTGGAGGCAAGGCCAGTATTTCGGCGTCAGGAAGCAACTCGGGTTCGCCGCCCGTCATTATCGCCCACGCCAGACGGCGGCGTACTACACCGTATGCATCGACGCTCAGCATCCCGGTGCGCCCGGCAATGCCGCCTTCCGCCGGGCTGCCACCGTACAAAGCTGCCACCAGGGCGTAGGCATCGAGGCCGAGGGCAAACAGGCGTGACTGGAGCGGGCTGCGTTGCGGCCAGATTGCCTCGAGCTGCGACTGCAGTTCGACGCTCGACGGGTCGGGCGCGATCACCCACGGCATGTCCGGGAACATCACGCCGTCTAGATCGCCATTGTCGCGGGCGCCGGGCTCGAAGATGTCCGAGGTGGCATAAATTGGCAAATCGGCGGCGAAATGGAATTTGAGTTCCGGTCGCAGAATACGTCCCTGTTGCGGCCGTGCCGCGACGAAAATGAACTGCGCGTCTTTTCTGCGGCGCGGCTCGAACTCGAGCTGGCTGCCGAATGCCCTGGTCAGTCGCTGCCGTCTTGCCTCGCTGGAGTCGAGATGCAGCAGCGCGGTAATCGTTGCGCCATGGTCCTGCGCCTGATCGTCGTAGCGCCGGTACTCGAGGAGCTGGCCTCCCTGGCCGCGCAATCGATTCGCAAATGCCGCCAGCAGGCGGTCACCCCAGCTGTTCGCCGGAACCAGTGCGACGCCGCGGTAGTAACCGTCGGCGAGGATCCGGTCGGCTGCTGCTTCCGCCTCGTCCTCGGGGGATAGAGCAAACTGGAAAAACCCGGCGGGGGGTGTCGTCTCGGATCCAAGTCGATTCAGTGTCAGAACCGTTACGCTGCCGTCGCTGGCGCTCGCGACCTCCTGAACGTTATTTTTCAGTAGCGGACCGACCACGACTTCAGCCCCTTCCCGTATCGCGCTTTCGAACCCCGGGGTCGCCCCTGTGGCGGCGATGTCATAGACCCGGACCGACGGGCTCGGGCCGCGACCCTTGCGCTCGTAGAACGCGGCGAGAAATCCGTCGCGCACTGCCTGGCCGAGCGCCGCCTGGCGCCCGCTGGTCGGAACGAGCAATGCTACCCTGGGAGGAAACACGCCACTCGAGCGGTGCTGCGCAAGCAAGCCAGGTACGATCTCCGCGTTGGCCGGATGATTCGGAAATTCGCTCTGCCACTCACGCAACTGCGCAATGATCAGAAACGAGCTGCTGGCGGCGCGGTTCGTGCGCTGCGCGAGATCGAGCCAGCCATTGGTGACCGGGTCATCGGCTGCGGCCGCTGCCGTGCCGAATTTCTCCAGACCCGTCCAGATGCGGCGGTGATTGTCGGCGATCTGTTGCGGACTGTTGAGCCAGGTTTCGCGTTCGACCAGCGCGTTGACCGCGGCCACGCTGTTTCCGGTGCGGAAGCTGGCGTCGGCGCGAACCAGGTAGTAATCGGGCATCAGTGCCGATGGACCGGAGCCCGGTGCCTCGTCGAGCAGGCGCAGCGCTTTTTGCGGGTCTCCCTCGTCCAGCGCGAGACTGGCAGAGACCAGTCCCCACAAAAACAGGTCACCGGCCTGCAGCGGACCGCTCACCTCTTCGACCCTCAGGCGTGCCCGGGTCGGTTGCCCCGCCTTGATCCAGGAGCGTGCGGCGAGCAGCCGGTAGTGGTCTGCCCGCGCACCCTCTGCATCCGCCAGAAGCTCTTCGTAGGCGCGCGCGGCGCCGGCATGCTGGCCACTGCGTTCCAGCTGCTCGGCACGGTTCAGGGTATCGTCCTGCATCATGCTGCTGCCGGTCTCGCACGCGGCGAGGATAAATCCGAACGCGGCGACCAGCATTAGTGTTGCAGTCGATCGCAGTCGGTGACGGTAGTTCATCAATATCGCTCCTCCATGATGGCGTCCTGACCGGGCTGTATTCCGATCACAGCGGTTACCGCGTGCCGGTGCAATGGTTATTTGTCTTGCAGTTTGCTGCAATAGAGAATCGCAAACGGTTAAAAAAATGAGCAAACATTATAGTGTCTGACGCATCTGGCATGTTGTATGTCGTTGCCACGCCTATCGGGAACCTCGACGATCTGAGCCCGCGCGCGACGGCCACGTTGATCGCGGCGGACCTGATTCTCGCCGAGGATACCCGGCACAGCGGACGTCTGCTGCGACGGCTCGGGGCCGGTGGCGCGATTTTGTCGCTGCACGAGCACAACGAGGATCAGCGGATCGCCGATGTACTGCAACGGCTGCAGCAGGGACAGTCGATTGCGCTGATTTCCGATGCCGGTACACCGCTGGTGAGCGACCCCGGGTTTCGTCTCGTTCGCGCCATTGGCGAGGCAGGCTACGGACTGGTACCCGTGCCGGGGGCATGTGCGGCGATCGCGGCATTGTCGGTTGCGGGTCTGCCATCCGACCGGTTCGCTTTCGAGGGTTTCGTCGCCAACCGGGCTGGCGCTCGCCGCGAGCGATTGCAGCAGCTTGCAGCAGACGCGCGCACTTTGATTTTTTACGAGTCA
>PKUM01000085.1 GCA_002868855.1 Chromatiales bacterium
CAAGGCCGAACAACGCCCGGTTATCACCGGTGAATGGGTCAAGGACGGCTGGTTGATCGAGGAAGGCCTGTCGGGGGGCGAAACGGTAATCGTCGGCGGTGGCATGCGCCTGCGTCCTGGCACCGAAGTCAAACCGGTGCCGCAAGGTAAAGCGAAGCCGCCCCAACCGGCTGCCGGGCAAAAAGGCTAGGCCGCGGTTATGGGACCGAGCTTTTTCATCGATCGCCCGGTTTTTGCGGCGGTGATATCCATCGTCATCGTACTGGCTGGCTTCTCATCGCTCAGCGTCACGCCGATCGCGCAATACCCGGATGTGGCGCCGCCAACCGTGACCGTTTCGGCGCGCTACCCCGGTGCGACGGCCGAGGTCGTCTCCAACACCGTTGCCGCGCCGATCGAGCAGCAGGTCAACGGTGTCGATGACATGATCTACATGACCTCGACCAGTTCGTCTTCTGGCGACATGACTCTCGTCGTTACATTCGAGCCGGGGACGGACCCGGATATTGCACAGGTCAATACGCAGAACCGCGTCAGCCAGGCACTGGCGGAGTTACCCCAGGTCGTCAGTGACCAGGGCGTTACGACGGAGAAGAAATCCCAGGCCTTCATGATGGTCGTGAGTTTCTACTCGCCAAAAGGATCGATGTCCTCGGTCTACCTCAATAACTATGTGAATCTCTATGTACTCGATGCGGTAAAACGCGTCCCCGGCGCCAACCTGTCGACGATGTTTCCTGTCCCCGACGTTGCGATGCGGGTGTGGCTGAAACCCGACCGGATGGCGCAGATGGGAATCAGCGTGCCGGAAGTCGCCGATGCCATCAGGGGACAAAACCAGGCCTTCGGCATCGGCCAGATCGGGCAGACGCCCGCACCGGAAGGGACCCGGCAGAATTTCCCCGTGACCAGCCAGGGCATGCTGATTCAGCCGAAAGAATTCGAGAATATTATCGTCCGTACCGGCCACCAGGGCGACGCCGCGATCGTGCGCGTGGGCGACGTGGGTACCGCGGAGCTGGGTGCGCAGAACTACTCGATCAGCAGCAAGGTGAATGGCAGCACGGCAGCGCACCTCGTGGTCTACCAGCAACCCGGCGCCAACGCTATCGAAACATCCAACCGTGTGCGCGCACTGCTCGATGAGCTCTCGCCCGGGTTTCCGGACGATTTCGAGTACCGGGTCGTGCTCGACACCAGCAAGTTCACCGAGGCGTCGATCGAGAAGGTGATCCACACTTTCTTCGAGGCGGTCGTTCTCGTCGTCGCGGTGGTTTTTCTATTCCTGCAGAGTTTCCGCGCGACGATCATTCCGACGATTGCGGTCCCTATTGCGATCATCGGCACCTACGTTGGAATCTATGCGCTCGGGTTCTCGACGAATATGCTTACGCTTTTCGGCATGATTCTCGCCATCGGCCTTGTGGTCGATGACGCGATCATTGTCGTCGAGGCCGTTGAACACAAGATGGCGACCAAAGGCATGGCGCCGAAGGAAGCGGCCAAGGAGGCAATGCACGAACTGACCGGTGCACTGGTGTCCATTGTGCTCGTGCTGTCTTCCGTGTTTTTGCCGGTGGCGTTCCTGGGCGGTATGACCGGAACGCTGTACAAGCAGTTTGCGGTGACGATTGCGATTTCGATGGCGATATCCGGTATCGTTGCATTGACGCTGTCGCCGGCGCTTGCAGCATTGGTACTGAAACCCGGTGCGCACGAGAAGAAAGGCTTCTTTCTGTGGTTCGAGAGAACTTTCGAGCGAATCACCGACCGCTATGTACTGGGTGTGCGCTGGCTGATTCACCATCGTATCGTCGGTGTAGGCATTTTTCTCGCGGTTTGCGCCGGCGTCGTCATTTTGTTCCGGATCCTGCCGGGGAGTTTCGTGCCGGAGGAAGACCAGGGCTATCTGTATGGAGTATCGATGTTGCCGGATGCATCGAGCCTTGAACGAACCACCGCCGCCAACAATCAGGCGACGGCCGCGATGAACGCGCATCCGGCGGTCTCTGACACGGCGCAGATCGACGGCTACAGCCTTATCGACGGGCAGTACAAGACCAACGCGGGATTGTTGTTTATTTCGCTAAAGCCATTCAGCGAGCGCGAGGATGCATCGCTCTCATCTTTTGCCGTGTTGGCGGATTCACGGCGCATGCTCGGTTCGATCAAGGATGGATTCCTGTTCGCGATCAACCCGCCCTCGATACCGGGTCTCGGTACTACCGGCGGCTTCGAGTTCTACATTCAGCAACGCGCCGGCGGTAGTCCCGGCGATTTGCAGGATGTAACACTGAAGTTTCTTCAGGCTGCTCGCGGGAGGCCCGATCTGCAGGGGGTCGCAACGACTTTTGCGGCGACCGAACAGCAGCTCTATCTCGACGTGGATCGTGAGCGTGCGGAACTACTGGGAATTCCGGTGCAAACCGTATACTCCACGCTGCAGGCCTATTTTGGCTCGCTGTACGTCTCGCAATTCACCGATTTCGGGCGAATCTGGCAGGTAATTATCCAGGCCGAACCCGAGTTCCGCGACGACCCGGGAGACTTCTCCAAGATCTACCTGAATTCCAGTACCGGCGAGACGATACCGCTGTCCGCGGTCGCTACATCGCGTTATGTGGCAGGCCCCAACGTGCTGCCGCGTTTCAACGCATTCCCGGCAGCGAAGATTACCGGAAACCCGGCGCCGGGTTTCTCCTCGGGGCAGGCGATCGCGGCGATGGAAGCCGTTGCGGCCGAGGTGTTGCCCGATGGCTACGGGTTCGAGTGGTCCGGCCAGGCTTACGAAGAGAAAAAAGCCGGTGGCACGTCCACGACCGCATTCGTATTCGGCATCATCATGGTGTTTCTGATCCTGGCCGCGCAGTACGAAAAATGGTCATTGCCACTTGGTGTCCTGATGGCTGTACCGTTTGCGATTCTCGGCGCACTGGCGATTACCTGGTTCCGCGGTTTGGAAAACGACGTCTATTTCCAGGTCGGTATGGTGACGCTGATCGGATTGTCCGCGAAGAACGCGATCCTGATTACCGAATTCGCGGTCGATAACTATCGTTCCGGGATGCCGCTCGAGGAGGCCGCGGCTGAAGCGGCCCGGGTGCGACTGCGCCCGATCGTAATGACGTCGATGGCGTTCATCCTCGGCTGTGTGCCAATGGCGATCGCGACGGGCCCGGGAGCGAACAGCCTCCACGCGATCGGTACCGGTGTTATCGGCGGCATGCTGGCGTCCACCCTTATCGCCTCATTTTTCGTGCCGATGTTCTTCGTAATTCTCGAATCGTTTTCCGAGCGCCGCGGCGGCCACAAGGCGGACCCGCAAACGGACGCGGCCACGGCGGCCGATCATGCCGGAGAGAGTGCCTGACATGCGCTGGCCCTCGCGTTGTTTATCGGCACTGACGGCAACAGCGATTGTCGGCTGTACTGTCGGCCCGGATTACGAACGGCCGCAAGTCGATATGCCCGAATCCTGGCGGTTCGACTATTCGGAAGCCGCGGCGGCGATCAACACCCGGTGGTGGGAGTACTTCGATGATCCGGTGCTGACCGAACTGATCGAGACGGCATTGCGCGAGAATCAGGACGTTCGCATTGCGGCCGCGCGCGTCGAGCAGTTTCTCGGTGCTTTACGTACCACTCGCTCCAGGTTTTTCCCGCAAGTGGACTACCAGGGTGGCGTAAGCCGTAACCGGATATCGGAAGATGCGTTTGGTTCTGGCGGCGTTGATCCTTATTTCACCCAGTACGACGCGGCCGGCGGTGCGTTCTGGCAGATTGATCTGTTTGGCCGGGTTCGGCGCCAGACCGAGGCAGCTCAGGCCAGGGTCTACGCAACCGAGCAGGCGCGTCGCGGTGTCATTCTTTCGGTCGTCACCGCCGTAGCCACGAGCTATGTGACTCTGCTCGGACTCGACAGCCAGCTCGAAATTTCGCGTGCAACACTGGAAAACTACTCCGGCACGTTGAAAATATTCGAATTGCGGCATAAGGGCGGCGTGGTTTCGCAGGTCGAGTTGTCGCAGGTTCGCTCCGAGTACCAGCGCGCGCTGGCTCAGATACCGACGCTCGAGGCACAGGTCGCCGCGCAGGAAAACCTGTTGTCGATTATCGTCGGTCGCGATCCCGGGCCTATTCTGCGTGGCCGTAAAATCGATGCGCTGGCACGGCCTGATGTGCCATCGGCATTGCCAGCTTCGCTGCTCGAGCGGCGTCCGGATATCGTTCAGGCGGAGCAGAATCTTATTGCGGCTAACGCCGAAATCGGGGTGGCAAAATCGCTCTACTATCCGGATATTTCAATGACTGCCGATTACGGCGCCGCCAGCGAGGACCTCGATGACTTCCTCGATTCTTCTGCCCGGGCATGGTCGCTTGGCGCGAATATTGTCGGACCGATCTTCACCGCGGGTGCGATCGCCGGTCAGGTCGATTCTTCGGCAGCGGCGCGCGAGGCGGCGGTACAGACCTACCAGTTTACGATTCTCAATGCGCTGCGCGAGGTCAACGATGCATTGATCTCAACGACCAAGTCGGTGGAGACCTATGCGGCGCTCTCAGGCAGAGTGGATTCTCTGCGCGAGTATTCCCGGCTTGCGTTTTTGCGATTCGA
>PKUM01000308.1 GCA_002868855.1 Chromatiales bacterium
CTGTAATCGTGGTATTGCTGGCCGGCTACCCGGTTGCATTATCACTCGCCGGCACTGCGTTGATCTTCGCTTTCGCCGGTGCCGCATCGGGGGTGTTCGACCCCAGTTATCTCACTGCGATGCCAAACCGCGTGTTTGGCATCATGACCAACGAGACACTGCTTGCCGTTCCGCTATTCGTTTTTATGGGCATCATGCTGGAGCGGGCGAAGATCGCCGAAAAGCTGCTCGACACATTGAGCCTCCTGTTCGGCTCGATGCGCGGCGGTCTAGGCATCTCGGTCACTGTGGTCGGCATGCTCCTGGCGGCCAGTACCGGAATCGTCGGTGCCACGGTAGTCACGATGGGGCTGCTGTCGCTGCCCAGCATGCTCCGCCGCGGTTACGACCCGCGAGTGGCAACCGGTACCATTTGTGCGTCCGGTACTTTAGGGCAGATTATCCCGCCGTCAATCATCCTGGTGATGCTGGGCGATGTATTGTCTTCCGCTTATCAACAGGCGCAGCTGGCTCAGGGAAACTTCTCGCCCAAAACGGTCACGGTCGGAGATCTGTTTGCCGGAGCATTGTTGCCGGGCCTGTTGCTGGTAATGCTGTATATCGTGTATCTGCTCCTGATTGCCGTTTTTCGCCCGGCAGCGATGCCCGCACATACCGAGGCGCGGCCGCCACCCGGCGCCATGCTGCGGCGTTGCACCAGTGTATTGCTGCCGCCTTTGTTTCTGATTCTCGCGGTGCTTGGCTCGATCATGTCGGGTATCGCGACGCCAACCGAAGCAGCGGGGGTTGGCGCGCTGGGTGCAACCATGCTGGCGTTGCTGAATGGCGAACTGGATATGGCGCGCCTGCGCGAAGTCATGCGCGGCACCGCGCGGGTCAGCAGCATGGTATTCCTGATCCTGATCGGCGCATCGGTATTTTCGCTGGTTTTTCGCGGCTACGGCGGCGATGAGGTCGTACGCAGCGCATTGGTGAGCCTGCCCGGCGGTGTTATCGGTGCTGTGATCACCGTGATGTTGCTGATGTTCCTGCTCGGATTCGTGCTCGACTTCATCGAAATCACGTTTGTCGTGGTACCGATTGTCGGGCCGGTCCTGCTGGCGATGGGTCTCGACCCGGTCTGGCTCGGTGTGATGATCGCGATCAACCTGCAGACCTCATTCCTGACGCCGCCCTTTGGTTTTGCGCTGTTCTACCTGCGTGGCGTTGCCCCTCCGCAAGTCAGGACGGCAGATATTTATCGCGGCGTGTTGCCCTTTGTTGCAATCCAGTTGTTCGCCTTGCTGATAATTGCAGCATGGCCGGCACTGGCAACCTGGCTGCCGGGGATGATCTACGGACCGTGACCGCGTGACGGTGCGCGCATTGGCGCCGCCTATCTAAAGCGAAAGGCTGCGGTGGTAGGCCATCTCCGCCATGTTCTGCCAGGTCGCCATTTTGGCCTGGTACGCCTTATAGGCATCGCGCACCCGCTTGAAATCTGCGTCCGCAGCGGATCGCTCGTCGAGGACAACATCGGTGACGCGGCGTAACTCCCGAAGCACCTCGTCGGGAAACGGCCGTGGCGTAATACCGTGCTCATTCATCAACACCGCGAGAGAGTCCTGATTCCGCGCCATGAATTCCGACTGCATGCGCACGTTGACCTGGGCGCAGGCCGACTCGACGATGCCCTGGAGATCGTCCGGCAGGTTCTCCCACGCCGCACGATTGACGATGCATTCGAGCGTCGGCCCAGGCTCGTGCCAGCCCGGATAGTAATAGTAGCTGGCCGCGCGGAACAGCCCGAGCGCAAGATCGTTATAGGGGCCGACCCACTCGGTGGCATCGATCGTTCCTGTTTCGAGCGCGGTAAACAGTTCCGATGCCGGCACATTGACTGGAGTCACGCCCACGCGTTTGAGCACTTCGCCCCCAAGCCCCGGTATTCGCATCTTCAGGCCGACGAGATCGTCGAGACTGTTGATCTCCTTGTTAAACCAACCGCCCATCTGGGTTCCGGAGTTGCCGGCGGGGAACGGAACAACGCCGAACGGCGCGTAAATCTCACGCCACAGTTCCCACCCTCCGCCGTAGTACAGCCAGGCATTCATTTCCACAGCATTCATGCCGAACGGCACGGTGGCGAAAAACTGCGCAGCTTCGCTCTTGCCTTTCCAGTAATACGCGGCGCCATGACCCATTTCAGCGGTGCCCGTGCTGACCGCGTCGAACACCTCCAGCGGCGGCACCAGCTCACCGGCAGCGTAAAACTGGATCTGGATTCGCCCGCCGCTGTTGCGCTGGATCGCATCGGCAAGATCCTGCGCCCCGGTGCCGAGGCCCGGTAATCCCGGCGGCCAGGTGGTGACCATTTTCCAGCTAAATCGCTGTTGTGTTCCGGAGTCGGTTCCACCCTGGCGTTCGCTGCCGCAGGCCGCCGCCCCAGCTACAACCGCACCGGCACCCACGCCCTTTAAAAAACGACGTCTTTGCATCGAATGTCTCCACCTGGAAAGCTGATGGATCATTGTGCATCAGGCAGTTAGCGCTAACAATAAATTCATGAGCCCCACTTTTCAACAGTAATTAGCGATTAATAAATCAATTTTTACCACTTTTTATATTCTTTTAAATTTTAAGTTTATTTGTGGGAAATATTTTCTTTTTTTTCGGTCACTCTAATACCACATCGGTCCTGAAACCCTGCGCTCCGGGACCGGGAAATCTCCATGCGCGTCCACCACGGCCGCCGCATCGGCGCTACAATTCGCGCTCGCGACGCAACCGGGGCGGAATCCAGTGATTGGACTGATACAACGTGTGGCCACCGCCAGTGTCAGTGTGGACGAAGTCACCACCGGCGCCATTGGCGCCGGAATTATGCTGCTTATCGGCGTTGAGCGGGCTGACGACGAGGCAAACGCGACCCGCCTGCTGCAACGGGTGCTCGGCTACCGGATCTTCGCCGACTCCGCCGGGCGGATGAATTTGAGCCTGGCTGAAACGGGTGGAGGCCTGCTGGTAGTACCCCAGTTCACGCTGGCCGCCGATACCAGCAAGGGAATGCGGCCAGGATTTTCCCGCGCCGCTGCGCCCGGGGAGGGCAAACGCCTGTACGATTTTTTCGTCGAGCAGGCACGAAAAACTCATCCGGTGGTCGAACAAGGTGTGTTCGGCGCCGCGATGCAGGTCAGTCTGGTCAATGACGGGCCCGTGACCTTCCGGCTGCAAGTGTGACGTGGTCAGTGAGTTACGCGCTGCGCTCAAGTATCATTCAATGTTCGTGTGCTGTGTTATGTCAGAGGAATACTCATGGGATTAGGCGGTATCAGCTTGTGGCAGCTCCTTATCGTTCTGTTGATTGTGGTGCTGGTTTTCGGCACCAAGAAAATTCGCGGAATGGGCAAGGATCTCGGCGGCGCGGTCAAGGGTTTTCGCGATGCTATGAACGATGCGGAGAAAAATCCTCCGAAATTGGCGGACGACAGCGAAGACGCCAGCTTCGAGACCGAGGAAAAGCAGAACACTGGCGCCAAGCAGTAACACCGAATGTTCGACGTCGGCTTCTGGGAAGTTCTGGTTCTGTTCGGCATCGCGCTGATGGTGCTCGGGCCGGAACGGCTGCCGCAGGTCGCCAAACGCGCCGGCACCTGGGTGGGGCAGGCGCGGGCGCTGGCGCGCAGCCTGCGTACGCAGCTCGAATCGGAAGTCGAGCTGGACAACCTGAGAAGCCAGACACCATCCGGGCCGCCGCCAGCCGCGGCGCAGCCGAATCCGGCTCCGGCCACCGATCACGAAACGGCCGCGGCAGACAAAGAATCGCAGCATGACAAAGACCAGCCCGGAGGAAACTAAACTCGCCGAGGGTTCGCTGCTCTCGCACCTGATAGAACTGCGCACCCGGCTCGTCAGAATTGCACTGGCTACGATTGTCCTTTTCGTCGCGCTTGCGCCGTTTTCCGAACAGGTATTTACCCTCGTTGCGACACCGTTGATGGCGCAACTTCCGGAAAATACCTCGATGATCGCGACCCAGGTAGCTTCACCGTTCCTGACGCCATTCAAGCTGACATTCGTCTGCGCGGTCTTTCTGGCAATGCCGGTGATTCTCTATCAGGTCTGGGCTTTTGTTGCGCCCGGCCTGTATGCCACCGAAAAAAAATTCGTGCTGCCGCTACTGGTCTCGAGCATCCTGCTGTTTTATCTCGGCGTCGCGTTTGCCTACTACGTCGTGTTTCCGCTGATGTTCGGTTTCTTCACCCGGGTCGCGCCCGAGGGCGTAGCGGTGATGACCGACATCAGTGCTTATCTGGACTTTGTTATCGCTATTTTCTTCGCCTTCGGGATGGCATTCGAGGTACCCGTAGCGACCGTGCTGCTGGTGCGTACCGGCATGGTGACGCCAGCGCAGCTGGGCAGCAAGCGCCCCTTTGTTTTTCTCGGGGCATTCGTGCTCGGGATGTTCCTGACTCCTCCCGACGTCATTTCGCAGACGCTGCTGGCTTTGCCGATGTACCTGCTATTCGAGGCTGGCATCATCATGTCGCGCATGGTCGTCCCCGGCTACAAGGAAGTCGAGGCGCAAAAAGAAGCGGCGGACGCGGCCGAATCGGGTGAGCAAAGCGGCTAAAGACCTGCTTTCAAAGCGCTACACAAACGAAAGGCGGCGGAAGATTCGATCTTCCGCCGCCTTTTTTGTGCCGGGCTCTGTTTGCTAGAAAAGTTCGTCCGCAGGCACCACCATGACTTTGTCCTCGTCGAGCTGCAGCGAGGACGACTCAATCAGTTTGTCCTCGTCCAACAACTCGGCAGGTTTCTCGGTATTGTACTCCAGCGGTGAGGGCTGATCGCTGACCAACCGCTCTTTCAGGTCCGCCGCGTCCGCAGTAATAAATACGTAACGAATGTTATCGGTCTGCAGATTCTCGCGGATCACCCGATTTACGTCATCCAGCGTCAGGCGCGCAAGACCGGCACGCACGTAGTCGGTGAACGAATCCGTGCCGTAGTACTCGCTGTCGATCTTGTAACCTAGCTGACGCGACTGGTTGGCAACCAGCAGACTGACATACTTCTCGAGAAACGAGCGCGTTGCCTCGAACTGCTCGGCGGTAAGGCCGTTCTCAATCAGGCTCCTTAGCTCATGCATCGCCACGCGGGTCGCGAAATGCGCGTCGTTGTTAGAGCGCAAGGGCCGGATCCAGACCTGGAAGATCTGCTGCTGCCGGCCGAGGTTCGCATCGGGCTGGAACTGGAACATGCCACGCGGGAAATACTCGATATATGCGTAGTCGCCATAGTTCATGCCGCGTACCGCACGTATGCGCTGGTACAAATGGCTGTTGCTGGAGCGGTGTTCGCCGAACCACGAGCGCACCAGCCACAGAGCGACCCAGTCCGGATCACCGCGACGCAGGTCTATCGGGAAACCGAAAGACACTGCGACGGCCGGGGTCGGTTTCTCGACGATGATCGCTTCATGGCCGTCAATTGCGGGCACCGCCGGCAATTCGACCCGGTTGCGCTCGCCGCCGGGAAGCTTGCCGAGATCGCTGCGAAGCTGAGCCACGAACTCGTCCGGATAGCCACCGGCCAGGCCGAGGGTCAGGTTCGCCTGGCTGTAGTGTTGCGCATAAAACGCTTTCAGGTCGTCCATCGTTATCGATTCGATATCGGACACGGCACCCAAGTTATAACTGCCATAGGGATGCGCATCGCCATAGATCGAGCTGTATAGCGCTTCCTTACCGAGCTCCTCGTCGTTATTTCCGACCAGGTCAGTCCGGATGGCGTTGATCAGCTGGGTTTTCAGCCGGTCGAGATCGTCCTGACGCCAGCCCGGGGTCAGCAATTGTTCACGCACCAGTACATACCAGCGCTCCAGGTTGTCTTTGTGCACCTGGCCAGACAGCCGGGTCATTTCTTTGTCGACCTGCGCATTGAAGCCGCTGGCAAGCGGGTACATTGCTTCGTTGATCTGCTGAGTCGTCATCCGCTGCGAGCCACCCTCGGTGAGCATCGCCGCGGTCAACGCCGCCAGTCCGTGCTTGCCGGCCGGATCGCTGGCTGCGCCAACGTGGAACACGAAACTGACGTCTACCAGCGGTGAAGACGCCGACTGCATTGCCGTCGGCTCAATCGCGGCGGGTGCTGCCGCATCGATCACCGCCGGTGTTCCGTAGTCTTTCGCGGCGCTTGCACTGGCACCGCCCGCCGATATCTTCTCTGCCGCGGCGGCGGTCATCGCATCAAGTGACACCTCGTCGCCGATTCCTGGCAACGTATCCTCATTGCCCAGCGTCACCGTGACCATACGCGTGTCGGTGAAGTAGGTGTTCGCCAGGGAGCGTATATCTTCGGGCGTAATGGCATCGTAGCTGCGATAGAGCTCATTGATGGTTTCGGGCGTACGCTCGAACTGCACGTAGGCGGCGAGAATGCCTCCGATCGAGTCGGAGCTGTCGAGCTGCGATGCGAACGTGTACTTAAGGCGTGACTTCGTATCCTCGAGACGTTGCGCATCGATCAGTTCCGTACGCACTTTTGCAAACGTTCCGAACACCGCCTCGCGAACGGCTACAGCATTTTCCGGCGCGGTCAGGCGTGCGCCGATATACAGCAGCTGCGGATCCTTGCGGTCAGGGAAATAGGGAAAGAACTGATCCGCCCACTGGTTCTCTATGACTATCTGCTGGTAGACATCGGACGAATCTGAAAAATAAAGCTGCGAGATCACGTCCATCGCCGGCATATCTTTCTCCCGCGGATTGAACGCAGGGCCGTGAAAGGCCATCACGATCCACGGCTGGGTCTCGGCTTCCCATACGATATGCTCGTATTTAGGCCCGGTCGGCGCGGCTTCGGCCGGAATCGGAACGTCGTAATCGCCAGCCTCCCAGCTACCCCAGTGCTCCTCGACCAGCGCGAGCGTCGCATCCGGGTCAAGATCGCCGACCAGGATTACTGCCGATTTTTCCGGGCGGTACCAGCGATCGAAAAACGTTCGTGAATACTCGAGCTGGTTGGGCATGTCTTCGATATCCTCGAAGAAACCCATAGTCGTGTGCTTGTAGGTGTGAGTGTCGAAGGAAATGTCGCGGATGCGTTCCAGGAGTTTCTGGATCGGGTTCGAGTAATTTTTCAGATACTCGCCCTTGACCGCCTGCGCTTCGGTGCGGAATGCCTCTTCGCTGTAGGAAAGATTCTGGAAACGGTCAGCCTCGAGCTCGATGACTTTTTCCAGGTCCGCCTTGGTAAAGGTGATGTGGTAATTGGTGTAATCGTCGGTTGTATAGGCGTTCTGGTCGGCGCCGGCCTTCTTCAGAATGTCGCCGTATACCTCCTGCGGGTATTTCTCTGTCCCTCTGAACATCATGTGCTCAAAGAAATGGGCAAAGCCGGATTTGCCCGGCTCGACTTCATTGCGCGAGCCAGTCTGCACCGGAATCTGGATGGTGACGATATCCGGATAATCGGTCGGAACGATGATCACCCGCAGGCCGTTGTCGAGGTCCTTCATCAGGTATGGCATATCGAAAATGCGTTGCTCTGCAGGCTTTTCCGCGACCGGCTCGGCAACAGGCGTGGCCTCGGCGGGCGCGGCCGCCTCTTGCGGTGGCGGCTGCACTGCCGCGGTCGGCTCTCGCGACTCACCACATCCGGCCAGCGCGATAAATGAAAACAACGTTAATAGAACAACGGTCGGCCTCATATCCGAGACTCCTTTGTGCAATCGTTGGTGAGAACGCCTGAAACCCGCAGCGGGCTCCGGTTGACGCTTTTGTTCGCGCTGATACCGGGGCGTTTCGAAGCGCGGAATGATACGCCCAATGCCTCTGCCGCGCTTGTTGCGATGCAGCACAAAGGATCGTGCGACTTTCCCGCGTCCCGGGCCAAGCTGCGGCTATAATGCGAGTCCTGCCGACGTTCCGGTGCAGCATTTTCCGATCCGGCCACAGGTCAAAAAAACTAACGAGACAGCACAAAATCAGGGGAGTTGTCGCATGAGCAGCGTACCGGACCGGGGCGAGTTTCTCGGTCATCCTAAAGGGCTATTCCTGTTGTTCGGCACCGAACTATGGGAACGATTCAGTTACTACGCGATGCGCGCCATCCTGGTGTTGTATTTGGTGGACAAGGTCACCAGCGACGGCGGCTTCGGCCTCGGCTGGACCAATGCCAGCGCGCTGAAACTCTATGGGTGGTTTACCGGCCTGGTTTACATCACGCCGATCCTTGGCGGATGGCTGGCCGACAATCACCTCGGTCAGCGCCGCGCAATCATCATCGGCGGCGCCTTGATGGCGGCCGGTCACTTCATGCTGGGCACACCGCACGCCTGGATCCCCGGCATGGAGCAACAGGCGTTTTTCCTTGGGCTCGCTTTTCTGATTGCCGGTAACGGCCTGTTCAAGCCGAACATCTCGACCATGGTCGGTGACCTGTATCAGCAGGGCGATCATCGCCGCGACGGCGCTTTCACGATCTTCTACATGGGCATCAATGTCGGCGCATTCCTTTCCGGCATCGTGGTTGGCTCGGTAGTAGCGGCCTATGACGGCAACTGGCAGATGGGCTTTATCACCGCCGGCATCGGCATGCTTCTGTCGCTGGTCATACAGTTGATGTTTGCACGCAAACTACTCGGCGACGTCGGCGTGGTGCCGTCGGCCAAGGCGTCAAAGGCAATGCGGAAGAACGCCAAAGATCACGAACCGCTGACGCCAGAGGAGCGTGACCGGATCAAAGTGATTTTTATCATGGGCGTATTCACTATCATCTTCTGGGCCGGTTTCGAACAGGCCGGCGGGTTGATGAACATCTACGCCAATGAGTTCACCAACCGCGTCATCGGTTCGTTCACGGTGCCGACTACCTGGTTTCAGTCGCTGAACCCGTTGTTCATCGTGCTGTTCGCCCCGGTGTTTGCAGCGTTATGGGTCAAGATGGGCGATCGCGAACCGACCTCGCCGGTTAAATTCGGACTCGGTCTCGTGTTGCTGGGCGTTGGTTTTCTGTTCATGGTCGGGGCCACGCTGCAGCAGGGCGGCGACGCCACCGTCAAAACCAGCATGGTCTGGCTGGTCGGGGCCTATTTTTTCCATACGATGGGTGAGTTGTGTCTGTCGCCGATCGGACTTTCCATGGTCACCAAGCTCGCTCCGTTGCGCCTGCTGTCACTGATGATGGGAATCTGGTTCGGATTCACCGGTCTGGCCAACTATGTCGCCGGCTGGGTCGGCTCCTTTATCGGCCATGGCGATACCGAAAGCCAGGTCAACAACGCATTGTCGATCTTTGGTGGCATCGCGATCACCGCAGCAATCGCCGGTATCGTAATGTGGCTGATGGCCGGCCGGTTGGTCGACTGGATGCACGGCGCGGAGGGCGCGGCTGCTCATCCCGACACGGACGATGAAATGCGGGTGACCGGTTCACACGAGGCGATGCCGGAAAAACACCCGGCGAACTGAACTAGGCTCAAATACAATTCTGGATGAAGAGAAGGTTAGTTATGAACCACTTAAAAATTGCCGTGGCCCTGGCGTGTGGGCTGGCGGCGCTTGCTACGGGGTCGCGGCTGTTGGCCGCCGACCAGAAGGCGACGGTTGCCGATGCCGATGCGTTCATCGAGCGATACAACGAGGAAAGCAAGGAGATTTACTTCGAGTCGGCCGCCGCAGCCTGGATTCAGTCGACCTATATCACCAGCGACAGTCAGTTGCTTAATGCCAGGGCGGGTGAACGGGCGCTCAACTTCCAGAACCGGATGATCGAGGAATCGAAACGGTTCAACGACCTCAAGCTGAGCGGCGATACGGCGCGGGGCATTTTACTGTTGAAAGTCGGCAGCACAATGCCGGCTCCGCGCGACGGCGCCAAGGTCAAGGAGCTTGCCACGCTTGCGAGCAGCCTCGAAGCGACGTACGGCACCGGCAAGTACTGCCCCGGCGGTGGCGAAGAGTGCTTCACCGAACAGGATCTGATCAAACGCATGGCGACCAGCACCGACTACGCCGATTTGCTCGATGCGTGGCGCGGCTGGCGCACCGTTTCGCCGCCGATGCGATCGGAATACCAGCGCTTCGTCGAATTGATGAACGAGGGCGCCCGGGAACTCGGCTTTGCCGACACCGGCGAGCTTTGGAAGGCCGGTTACGACATGGCGCCGGATGCCTTCGAAGCGGATGCCGAGCGGCTCTGGCTGCAGGTGAAACCGCTGTATGAGGAACTCCACTGTTTCGTTCGCGATCGACTGTCGGAGCATTACGGCAACGACAAGGTGCCAGCCGGAGAACCTATTCCCGCTCATCTGCTTGGCAATATGTGGGCCCAGGAATGGGGCAATATCTACGACCTGGTCAAGCCGTTCGACTCGGAGCTGAACCTCGATATCACTGCCGCGCTCGAAAAACAGGGCTACGATGCCGAGAAAATGGTCCGTTCAGCGGAGGAGTTCTATACCTCTATGGGGCTGCGCGAACTGCCGGAGTCGTTCTGGCAGAAGTCGATGCTGGTGCGGCCGCAGGATCGCGAGGTCGTCTGTCACGCCAGCGCGTGGCCGATGAACCTGAAAGAGGACGTGCGCATCAAGATGTGCATCACGCCAACCGAGGAAGACCTGACCACGATCTACCATGAACTCGGCCATATCTATTACTTCCTTTACTACAATCACCTGCCGCCGATGTTCCAGAGCGGCGCGAACGACGGATTCCACGAAGGCATCGGCGATGCGCTGACCCTGTCGATGACACCGGCTTACTTCGAAAAGATCGGGCTGCTTGGAGAGTTCGAGACGGACGAAGAGGCGCTGATCAACTACCAGATGAAAATCGCGCTGGACAAGATTGCGTTTCTGCCCTTCGGCAAGCTCATCGATCAATGGCGGTGGGACGTGTTCAGCGGCAAGATCCAGCCTGACGATTACAATGCCGGCTGGTGGCGCCTGCGTACCGAGTACCAGGGAATCGCACCTCCGGTGGCGCGTAGCGAGGCCGATTTCGATCCGGGTGCCAAGTACCACATACCCGGCAATACGCCCTATACCCGTTATTTTCTTGCCCGCATTCTGCAGTTCCAGTTCTATCGCTCGATGTGCGATGCGGCCGGCTTCGACGGACCCCTGCATGAATGCTCGTTCTACGGCAGCAAGGCGGCAGGCGACAAACTGGCCGCCATGCTCTCGCTGGGACAGTCCAAACCGTGGCCCGAGGCTCTTTACGAGTTGACCGGAACCCGGGAGATGGATGCATCGGCCATCATTGAGTACTTCGCGCCACTGATGAGCTGGCTTCAGGAATCCAACAAAGACCGCAGCTGCGGCTGGTAAGCGCAACAGAAAGGGGCGCCACGGCGCCCCTTTTTCCCTCCTGAGCCCGCCAAGCCGGGCATCCGAAAAGCCCCCCACGCCGATTTTCGCCAGTACCGGTCTTGCCAAGCGTGACCTGCGTCGCGGTGAGCGCCCCCGCGCTTCGCTAAGCTGAGCCAACATAATATATGCTCATGGTAAATTCCGACCACAGTTAATGTCGGTCGAAACCGGGTCTTCGATATTCGGAGTCAACAGGCTTGCAGCGAAACGAGACAGTTACGGGGCACCAGACCCCGCCCGTCGTAGACGGCGTCGAAAACGCCGCGCTACTGGGCGTCGCTCTCGCATACATACTCGCTTCGCTGGTTTCGATCGGACTCACAACCGGCTCGACCCCGATCCCCGTTCTTTGGCTCGCAAACGGAGTCGCACTGACTGCGCTGCTGCTGGGTGGTGCGTCAGCATGGCCGGGCGTCGCTCTCGGCGCCGGCATCGCCTCCGCCACGATACTCGGCATGTCAGGAGCAGTCGGTCCGGGTCCTGCCGCAGTCGCGACCATGGCATTTACCGCGGTGGTGACCCTCGAAGCCCGCGTTTGCAACCGTCTTCTCACCCGCTACGCCAATGGCGCGGCATTCGGCGCCACGCCGCTCAACGCGTTTCGCTTCGTCTGCCTGGTTATCGGCACTGCGGCCTTCACCAGTCTCTGCGTCGGCTTGTGTCTTTCCCAACTCGATACCGTCAGCGCCTTCCAGGCGTCACAAATGGCACTGTTCTGGTGGCTGGCAAATGCCGCCGGAACGTTGGTCCTGGTTCCGCTGGTCGTCTCTTTCGCTCGGGCACACGAATCGCCGCGATTGCGCGCCGCCTGGACCGAAACGACTGCGTTCGCGGTTTTCGCGGGTCTGGTGCTGTGGCTGCTGTTTTTTCCGCCAGCCGGAATTCAGAACTTCGGCGGCGTGGCGGCACTGTACTGGATTATCGTACCCGCGCTCTGGGCGGGATTCCGGATGGGACTGCGGGAGCAGGCGCTGCTTATCGCGGCGATGTCGATCACCGCGATCACGGCGACAATGCAGGGATACGGGCCGTTTGCCGTCGGCTCTGCGACATTCTACGGCCAAGTATCGCTGCAGGCCTTTATCCTGCATCTGGCGGCCGGCACGTTGCTGCTCGGCGCCAGCATGCGGCAGACGCTGCGCTATGCGCGCCGCTTGCGCCAACTGAACCAGGATCTCGAGGGGCTTGTCGCCGACCGGACCAGCCACCTGCAACGCAGCGAACAACGCCTGGAGCTTGCGGTCAGCGGCACCTCCGACGGTCTGTGGGACTGGGACCTGAACAACGACGCCCTGTGGTGCGCACCGCGTTTTCTCGAGCTACTCGGGAGAACCGAGCCGCAAGAAGCCGAGACCCTGCACTGGCAGGATCTTCTCCCGGCTGACGATGCCGGGGAATTGCTGGCCGGTTTCCACGAAGCGATCCACGGCAAACGCGATTTCGATTTTGAATGCCGGTTGCGGCACAGTTCCGGATACTGCCCCTGGTTTCGGATCCGCGCAAAAGTACTGAACGACCACAGCGGCAAGCCCAGCCGCGTGGCCGGCTCCATCCAGAACATTACCGATCACAAGAACAACGAAGCCGCGTTGCGTGACTCTGCTGCCCAGTATCAGGCCCTTTTCGACAACGCCGCCGAGGCAATTCTGGTTTTCGATGCAGACTCGAATTGCTATGTCGACTGCAACGGCAAGGCGGAGACGCTGCTTAAACTAAGCCGCGAAGACATTGTCGGCCGAAGCCCTACCGATATCAGTGGTCCGGTGCAGCCCAACGGGCAATCGCCGATGGAGCGCGTCCAGAGCAACATTCGCCTGGCACTCGCCGGACATACTCCGGTCCTCGACTGGACAATTCACGACAGCGAAGGTCACGCCATCGACTGCGAGGTGCGCCTGGTGCGGTTGCCGTCGAGCAGCCGCCGGCTGATCCGCTCGAGTATTATCGATGTCACACAGCAGCATCAGCAGAACCGCGCCCTGACCGAGAGCGAAGCGCGTTATCGCACATTGATGGAACACGCGCCGGAGGCAATTTTTGTCGTCGATGTCGTGAGCAGCCTCATCGTCGACGCGAATGACAATGCGTCCAGGCTTGCAGGCGTGGATCGTGGCGGTTTTTCCAGCCGGACGCTGCTCGACCTGTCGCCCGAACAACAGGCCGACGGCCAGAATTCGGCGACCATGTTGGCGCAGCACACCCGCGATGCACTCACCGGCATGTCGCCCGTATTCGAATGGCTGTTTCGCGACGCTTACGGCAACGAAGTGCCGTGCGAGGTCCGGCTTGCCCGTCTGCCAGCTTCAGGGCAACAGCTCGTCCGCGCCAGCGTCACCGATATTAGTAATCGCAAAGACGCCGAAAGGGCGCTGAGATTATCGCAACAGCGCCTGGCCCTGCATCTGAGCCAGACGCCTCTGGCGGCGATAACCTGGGACACACACCTTCGCGTTCGCGAATGGAACCCTGCCGCCGAACGGATTTTCGGTGTCGCCCGCGAAGATGCAATCGGTCACAGCGCCACAGAATTGGGGATCGAGCTATTCAATGACGACTGCGGTGGGCTTGCGCTGGCACATCCGGGTGATCACTGCGAGGTCATCCACAAGACGCTGGAGCATACTGCTGCGGACGGATCGGTCCAGATGTGCGAGTGGTTTTGCAGTGCGTTGATCGATGACGGCGGAGAACCTCTGGGTATCGCCTCGTTCGCCCAGGACGTCACCGATCGTGAGCGGGCCCTGATTGCACTGAAGGAAAGCGAAGAACGTTTCCGCAACCTTATTGAGGGATCGATCGAGGGTATATGCGTCCACCGCGACTGGAAACCGCTGTTTGCCAACCAGTCGTTTGCCAGAATGCTGGGATTCGATACCCCGGACGAGTTGATCGATAATGGTTCGCTATTCGAACTCGTGCCGAAATACGAACGCGAACGCCTGCTCGGATATCTCGATGCGCGCAAAGCCGGCAGCGGTGCCCCGGACTGTTATGAATTCGATGCGCGCCGACCGGATGGCAGCATGGTCACGCTGCAGGTACTTGTGAAAATGGTCAACTGGCAGGACGGTCCTGCAGTACTCAGTACCGCGATAGACGTCAGCGACCGCAAACGCGCGCAACTCGAGCTGCAGAGAAACGAACAATACCTGCGTCAGATTATCGATCTCGTGCCGCATATGATCATGTCACGCAGTGCTCGCGGCGAACTTTTGCTCGCCAACCGCGCGGTCGCCGATGCATATGGCGAAGAACTGAAGGGCATCATCGGCCAGCGACAGGTCGATCTGCACCCCGACCCGATCGAAGCGGGCCGGATGCTCAAACAGGACAAGGAGGTTCTCGAATCCGGCCTGCCACAATACAGTCGCGACGAGACATTCACCGACCGTGGCGGCAGCGAAAGAATGCTCGAGGCGACCCGGATTCCGTTTCAGCCGACAGACTCCGACGAAACCGCGGTATTGGAGGTTGCAATCGATGTAACAGCCAGGAAGCGTGCCGAGGAGGAACTGCGTACGCATCTGCGCGAACTCGAAGCAGTCAATCGCATAACGACAGTGGGCAATCAAGTCGACAGTCTCGATGCGCTGCTGTCCAGCGGGCTCGAGGTTCTGCTCGATTTCTACCGCGGCGATGCCGCTGCCCTTTATGTCTCCAACGGCAACGGCACACTGCGACTTCTTGCGTGTCGCAATGCACCCGAGAGCCTGTTCCGTGAGCTTTGTCAGCATAGTGCCGAGACGCTGTTCGATCCGGTCGTCGCGGCGCAGGAACCGTTGCTGATCGACGAGTTCGCGCAATTGCAGCCAAAACTGGCAATGCTTACAGGATTTTCCGCCCTGGCAGCATTACCGCTCGCCGAGAATCGCGGCAATACGGGTGTTGTACTGCTCGGTCGTCACAAGCAGCGCGACTTCAACCCGCGCGAAGTCCAGGGCCTGCGTACGATTACCGAACAATTTGCCGCCCACCTGCAACGCCTTCGTACCGAGGATGCATTGCGTGCAAGCGAGGAGCGCTACCGCGCCCTGTACGACGAAAACCCGGCCATGTTCTTCACCGTTACCGAGGAAGGACAAATTCTGTCGGTCAACGATTTCGCCGCCGAGAGCCTCGGCTACGCCAAGAACCAACTCGTTGGCCGCAATCTGGCAACCCTGTACGAAGAAGGTCAGCAATCGCTCTGTATCGAACAACTGCAGGTACTGTTGCAGGATTCCGATCAGGTCCATCGCTGGGAGTCCTGCCTGGTACACCGCGAAGGCACGGAAATCTGGGCCAACATAACGGCCCGGGTGGTCAACGACGATGGGCACCCCACCGTGCTGCTGGTGGTCGAAGACAGCACCCTTGCCAAGTCGCTATCGGACAAGCTGCGTTATCACGCCAGCCACGATGCGCTAACCGGCCTGATGAACCGCAGCGAATTCCACAAACAACTGCACCAGGCACTGGCCAGCTGCCAACGCGACCAGTCGGGTCATGCGTTGTGCTACCTCGACCTGGACCAGTTCAAGGTCATCAACGACACCTGCGGTCATTTCGCGGGCGACGAGCTGTTGTGTCAGATTGCCGGACTGCTCAAAGAAGAGATCGGAACGCAGGATGTCGTGGCGCGGCTGGGTGGCGACGAATTTGGAGTTCTGCTGAAGAACTGTTCGCTCGACAGCGCGCGCCGGGTCGCCGAAGCGCTGCGGCGCTCAATTGCCGGGCAGAGGTTCGAGTGGTCTGGCAAGTCTTTCAACCTAAGCGCCAGCATCGGTCTGGTACCGATTACCGACGGCAAGCTCAATGCAGCCGAGATCATGTCGCGCGCCGACACCTCCTGTTTCGAAGCGAAAGACGACGGCCGCGACAGGGTCCGGGTCTTCCGCGAGGACGACCTGGTATTGGCCAACCGACATGGCGAAATGCAATGGGTCGCGGAAATCCATCGCGCGCTGGACGAAAATCGATTCATCCTTTTCTTCCAGACGATCCAGCCCCTGGACAAGAGCAATACGGAGGGCCATCACTACGAGTTGCTGGTGCGAATGCTCGATGAGGACGGAAACATGGTGCCCCCGGGGTTGTTCCTGCCGGCCGCGGAACGCTACAGCCTGTCCAACCGAATCGACGCGTGGGTCGTGGATGCCGCGTTCGCATGGCTCGAACAGCACCCTGAGCACGTAGCGGAACTGGAGTCCTGTTCGATAAATCTATCCGGTCTTTCTGTCGGCAACCCGCAGTTTCTCGAGTACCTGGTGGAAAAATGCCGCAACACGATTATCCCGCCGGAAAAACTGTGTTTCGAAATCACGGAGACCGCCGCGATCTCGAACCTCGGGCTCGCAACCCGCTTTATCCGCCGCCTCCGCCAACAGGGCTGCCGCTTCGCTCTCGACGATTTTGGCAGCGGCCTGTCGTCGTTTGCCTATCTGAAAAATCTGCCCGTCGATTACCTCAAAATCGACGGCGTATTTATCCGCGAGCTGGCGTCGGATGCAATCGATCAGGCCGCCGTGCGCTCGATCAATGAAATCGGTCACGTGATGGGTAAGAAAACCATTGCCGAGTTCGTCGAAGACGACATCGTGATCGAAAAACTCAAGGAAATCGGGGTCGACTACGCGCAAGGTTTCGGCATCGCCAAACCGCAGCCGATCGACAACCTCCTGAACGGCTCCGAAAGCGAGCGCCGTCAGGCCTGAGCAGCAAGAATCCGTAGCGCACCGCTACTCAGCCAAGCCACGGATCCTGATGAATGATCACGTCCGACGCCGGTACGGCAGCGCGGATCTGAGCTTCAACCATATCGGCAATCGCGTGCGCCTCCGCCAGGGTCAACTGCGGTTCCATTTCGAGGTGGAGCTGGATAAACGACGTTTGCCCCGCGCGCCGGGTTCGCAGTTCGTGGATGCCACGGACCTCTGTGTGCTCAAGCGCCAGCTGTTTGATGCCTTCGCGAACCGCGTCGTCCAGTTCGCGATCCATGAGATGATCGAGCGAATCGCGACCGATTCGCCAGGCGCCGATCAGAATGTAGCCGGCAATTGCAATTGCAAGAATCGGGTCGAAAATGGGAAGACCGAATTGCGCCAGCAACAACGCTGCAATGACCCCGAGATTGGAAAGAACATCGGTGGCGTAATGAAGCGCATCAGCGCGAATGGCTACCGAGCCGGTGTGACGAATCACGTAACGCTGGTAAGTCAAAAGCGCAAGGGTCAGAGCGAGGCTGAATACGATTACCGCAATTCCGAGCGTAGTCCGCTGGACCGGTGCCGGATGGAGGATTCGATCGACTGCATGCAACAACAGGAATAACGCGGAACCCGAGATAAATGCTGCCTGCGCCAACCCCGCGAGCGATTCGGCTTTACCGTGCCCAAACCGGTGATCGTCGTCGGCGGGCACCAGCGCATAACGCACTGCCAGCAAATTGATCAGTGACGCGATCGCGTCCATTGCCGAATCGACCAGCGACGCCAGCATGCTGACCGAACCGGTCCACAGCCAGGTCACCAGTTTCAATGCAATCAGCACCAGTGCCGTCAGCGTCGAAGCGAGCGTGACCCGCTTTAGCAAGGTTGCGTTTTTCTCGGTTGCTTCGGGCATCGTGATACTCAGCGTTCCCGGTCCGTTTCGCTGATCCGGAACAGGTGCAAAAGGAACTCTTCGTCCAGTGGCGACAGATCGAACCGCAGCGCAGCCTCATCGATACATGCGCTGTCGACATGGTCAAGAGATCCGAGCCATGCAACGGCCCGCCTAAGGTCTTCGTGCGCCGGAAGTAACGGATTATTACTCATTGCACCCGGTCGTTTCGCCCTGCAAGCGCATCGGTCAGGACGCCAAGATGCTTTTTGTAACGTTTCCAGTGGCCGGGTGTCTTCGCGTAAAAAGGCTGCTCGAGACGCCAGAAGTCATGGTGCCGGCCAGCATGCCTGGATACGAAATAATCGAGGCAAGCACTATCCCATTTCAGACCGAGGTACTTGAGCACCGCCCGCAGCGTTCGCTCGGGCTTTTCGACCAGGCGCTCGAAGCTGACCTCGCGTATTTCGATACCGATATCGCGCCATTGCGCGACCGCCGCATCGTAAGCACGATAGCAGCTCGCCAGGTCCTCCAGATCGGAAGTGAAGTCGTTCTGCCCGGCATAAGGCTGGAAAAAATTAGCCAGGCATGTGTCACGCGCATCGCGGCGACAATGCAGTATGCGCGCTTTCGGAAACAGCGCCGCGATCATTCCCAGATACATAATGTTGCCATTAGCCGAATGACACACTCGCTCTACATCGCCAACGCCACTTCTCGCGCCCATACTGAGCAAATAACTCTTCGCGAGTTCTGGCAATGCGTCCGGATTGAGCGCGGCGATACTGCGAGGATACTTGTCGATGACCTTGCGGCTTACCGACTTTGACAGGCGTTCGATTCCGTCCCACCCGCCGACGCTTCCGATCCCGGGATGGTCGGACAGCAGCCGGTCCAGCAAAGAAGCGCCTGCCTGCGGCATACCGACGACAAACACCGGTAATTCGCTGTCGCTTCCCTTGCCGGAAAACCGCTCGATCCACTCGCGGCTGCAGACCTCGCGGAGTAACTCAACCTGCTCGGCAAGCGCATCGCGATCAAAGTCGGAGCCACGGCCACGCAACTCGTTGGCAGCCTCCACATGCTCCCAGGAACGAGCAAATTCACCGCAATCCGCCATGATCTTCGCCAGCGCGAAATGCAGCCCCTGCGTCTCGTCCTCCCCGGAGGAATTGTCGAGGCGTAGTTCGATCGCCTTTACGTCCGGATTTTGAAGCGTGTCATAGCGCTTGCACGCGGCGATTTGCACCCGCGCTTCCGCACAGCCGGGATCGTGGCGCAAAGCATCGGCAAATGCGTCGATCGCCGCGCCCGGATCGCCGCTGTCCTGCAGCACGTTGCCGAGTGTCAGGTAAAGGCTTACTGCGGCGGGATCGTGGCGAATGGCAGAGCGCAACGTTTCCGCCGCAAGTTCATGCTGCCCGGCACCGCGCTGTGCCAACGCCAGCACACGAAAACCCTCCACATCGCGCACAGCAACCTCACCGGCCTCATCCAGTAACGCAATCGCCTGCTCCGGCCGGCCGCGGTAAATCATCACCCGTGCCAAAGCGTAGCGAGCGCGCAAAAGCCGCGGTTGCGCTGCAACCACTGCGCGTAACGCACGCTCGGCGGCGGCCCAGCGTTGCAGCGCGATAAGGCTCGACGCTGCACTCAGCGAAATGTCCGGATTCTCGGGTTGTGCCGCGCGTGCGCGCTCGAAGCAGTCGATGGCCGCTGGATGGTCACCGCGCAGCGCGAGTATCTGCCCCCACGCATGCAGCACACTGGGACTGTTCGGGTCTATCGCGAGCGCCCGCCGGCATACTTCGGCTGCCTCATCCAGGCGTTGCTGCACGATCAACGAGCCTGCGAGGTTGGCAGTCAGTTCCGCGCTATTTTCCTTGCCCGCAAGTGCGTCGCGAAATACCTGCTCGGCATCCCGCGCGCGGCCTTGCGCGAGCAGCGCATTGCCGAGACCTGCCGCATATTCCGGAGCCGCTCGCAGGTTGAGTGCCTTACGATAGGCAGCCTCGGACTCGCTCCAGCGCCGCAAGTGCTGCAGCAGGCGGCCGAGATTTCCATAGTAGTCGGCAATGCCCGGATCGAGACGAATACTCTCGTGAAACGACAGTTCCGCCGTCGCGAGCTGGCCAAGTGCAAACAGCGCATTGCCCAGGTTGTTGTGAAAATCGGCGACTCCGGGATTGAGCGAAATAGCTTTGCCGATCAGCTCGGCCGCCTCCGGGTTACGGCCATTTGCAGACGCTATCAGCCCGAGCAAATGCAACGCATCCGCATTCTGCGGTTGCTCGGCAAGAATCTGGCGGTAGATTTTTTCTGCTGCGCCGAGCCGGCCATTGCGATGTAGCTCGACAGCTTCGTTCAGCGCATCGTTGTTATCGGATCGGGGCATCGGGCTATGTAGCGGCGGGTCGTCGATGACGCGCCAGTATAGCAGCGCGCGCACTTTCGCATCCTAGCTGCGCAGGTATGAGGCGCCATTGACATCGAGAATGGCGCCGGTCAGATACTCGCTGCCCGGGCATGCAAGAAAAGCGACCGTATGTGCGATTTCTTCCGGCTGCGCCACACGACCGAGCGGACTCTGCGCCCGGATCTGATCGCCTTCCGGGCCCGCGAGTAGTTCCGCTGCCATATCCGTTGCGACAAACCCGGGCGCAATCGCAAAGACATAAATGTCGTGCGGCGCCAGTGCCTGCGCCAGAGACTGGCTAAGCGCATTCAATCCTGCTTTGCTCGCTCCGTAGGCGGCGGCACGCGGCTCACCTCGAAATGCGCCGCGCGAGGTAATGTTGATAATTCGACCGCTGCCGCGCGACGCCATCAATTGCGCCGCCGCATGACACAGCAACGCCGGGGCGTTGAGATTAACCGCCAGCGTCCTTTCCCAGTTCTTGCGCCAGCTCTCGGCACTGCCGTCGACCGGCTGAGTCTCGAAGATCCCGGCGTTATTGACCAGTATGTCCAGCCCACCGAGCGCGTTACTCGCGGCCGTCGCCAGCGCGGCGGCCTGTTCGGTCTCGCCAAGATCCGCCTCGAGGCAAACATGGCCGGACCCGGGCAATGACTGCGCCAACATCTCCGCAGCCTCGGCATTGCGTGCATAGTGCACCCCGACACGAGCGCCTTCGGCCGCGAGCCGTTTTGCGATGGCGCGGCCGATGCCGCGCGATGCTCCTGTCACCAGCACCGTCTTGCCGTGTAACTGTCCGCTTGTGGATGTATTTGTCATCGGCTCAGGCCCCGCCTCCATCACGCCGCGGCAGGTCCGCTCCCAGGTCAATCCAGTCGACATGAGAATCCCAGAAAACATGTGCCTGCGGTACGCGGTCGGCATCGCCGTCCAGGTTCGCAACGGTTATGTGAAGCTCCCCCGGCCAGCGCTGTGAACGAAAGAAAATGGTTGAACCGCAGCGGACGCAAAACCCCCGTTCCGCACCGGGTGAGGATTCGTACCAGCGCAGTGTGTCGTCACCGTTGGCGATGGCGACGCTATCCTCGTCGTAGCCCAGCCAGGTCACAAAAGCGGCGCCATGCGCGCGCCGGCACAGCGAACAATGACAATGCGCGCTCCACTTGCTTGCCGCGCCGATCGTGAACCTGACCGCACCGCACAGACAACCACCATCAATTGGCCTTTCCAGCGTTGCTTCGCTCATTTTCCGCACTCCCCGCACTGGTCGGCCGCGCCGCGGCTTCGTGTTCGCTTCTGCGGATGGCACTAACTGACGCATGTGTCGATACCGCAAACGGGACAAGAAAAGTCAGCCCGATCTTGAAATAATCGATCGCGGTCATCGTTCCCGCCAGCAGCCGATCCGTGTAATTGATGGCGGCGAGGATTATCCCCACCAGCAGTGCAACCTTCAGCGACCGCCGCCACACGTCCTGGCGCGTTGCGATTCGTAGCCAGTCTCGCAGTCCCGCACCCATACTCTAACGGCCAATTGGCGCTGCAATTGCAGTAGTCAACCTGGGCACAGCGACAGCATTCATCGCCGCCCGCCCGCGGCCAGTCCCATTTCGTCTGAAAGCGCACCGACAAATTTGCCCGGGCGCCGATCGAACAGGCGCGCGCGCAGTGCCCTGCTCCGGCGCAGCACGCTGCGATCCTTGCGGTCTATCGCGCTGAGAGCCCGGCGCTGGTCTTGCTTTTGCAGATCCAGCTTGTCCCGGACGAGACGCCGGGTAACGGCATAGTCCTGGCTGCGGCCGAGCAACTTGCCAAGGCTCTTCAGTTCACGGATATAGCGGCTCAACCGCTCGGGATCGAAGCGCTCGATAACCTCGAGCTGGTAAAAAAGATACTTGGTCCAGCGCCGCCAGCGATGAAAATCCTCGGGCCTCTGGCCGCGCGCGGCGAACCGCCCCAATCGCCTTGCCCGGGCATAGGTGTCGCGTAATCCATGCTCGAGCAGACTGGCGTCGGCACGACCGAGTTCCAGCTTCTCCCATTGGCGCCGATCCGCATCCAGCGCATCGATCAGTTTTTGCCGTTCCGTGGCACCCGGAACCTGCGCTGTTTCGGCAGCAAAGAACTCTTCGGCCGCTTGCCGCACGGCTACCAGGGAATGCCGCAATTTGGCCGAGTGCGCTGCTTCGATCAGTTCGTCGAAGGTCGCAAGCATCACGGTTGCATCGCGCTGACCCGCAACGCATTTGGCCGCCAGCCGCAATCTCTCCTTGGCTGCCAGGTAATCCTTCTTACGGAGTTCAGGGCGCACCATATTCCAATGCGCGCGAAGCCGTTTTGTCGTAACCCTGACCTGGTGAATGCTTTCAGCCGAGAACGGTTCGTCGCCACGCAGCAGCTCCAGCGCCAGCGCGTCGAGGGCGATAGCCGACGTTGTGACTTCGCGTGGAAGATCGACGCAGACCGAACCCTGTTTCATTATCGCGACAATCTCCGCCCGGTATTTCGCAACAAATTCGATCGTGCTGGGCCCATCCGCCGATGCCCGCAGCGAAACGAAAGCATGACCGATTACTCTATCATGGCGCCGCGTCTCGATGAGACGACGCCCCTGATGTCAGGCCGGGTTCACCACCCCGGTCAGAGGCAGGCCAAAATCCGCTCGCGAATCCGCCGCCAGTCGACGCTAACGACGCCAGTCAGAATTGCGCCGGCGGTACGCGCAATTCCCGGACGCTGGAGCTAAAGGTCGTGGCGCCGTAACGCGAGACCCGCAGGTCCGCGGGCCAGCCGGTCTCGGGCAATCCCGCCTTGCGCCGCAAATGACGAAGAAACTCACGCGGATCGGGCAGTTGCTCCCATACCTTGGGCAAAAACGTAGCGCGCCGCCCGTCCGCCTCGAGCACCAAACCATCGACCTGCGGCTCCAACATAGCGATCAGTTGATCTTCCGTCGCGACCCCCAGTCTTTGCAGAGGCCCGAGCACCGCGAGTTCCAGCTCGAGGCGATCCAGTTCAGCTTCGCGCAACGCCGCAAAACGCGGATCGCGGAATGCCGTGGCATAGGCCGCTTCGACGACATGTTCGGCCAGCGCCATGGTCGGCTCGAGGGCCCCGGTGCAACCGCGCAAATTTCCGCCCTCGGTCAGGGTCAGAAAACACGCAAGCGGCTGCCGCAATTGCGGCACAAAACCCGCGGTATCGATCTCCATTACCCGCCCGTGGGCGATGCCGTATTCGATCGATTGCAGCGCCAGCTGCAGTAACAACCGGCCCTTGTCCGGATCAATTTTCATACAGCGCATAGGCAGCATAGCCCACGACCTGGTCACGCGACCCAGCCGTGTCGCCGGAGTTGCAACGATCGACTTCCTCGATGCCAAGACCGCGTCTGCGCGCTACGGACAGCAGCGCGTTGATGCCGGTGCAACCGCAAGCCTGTTCCGGCCCGAGGCCCGATTGCAGATCGATTATCTTGCGACTGGTCGCTGCATCGATCGCTTCCGCCGCGGCGTAGGGATGAAAGTGGCTGAGGTCGGAACTAATGACGACAAGCGTCTCGCTCCCGCCCCATACCGCCTCGATCGCCGTTGCCACGGTCTCGGGCGTCGCCAAACCGACAACCATCGGAATCAGCAGAAAATCGCCGAGTGCAATCTGAAGAAAAGGTAGCTGAACCTCGAGACTGTGCTCGAGGAGGTGAGCGTCCTCGCGGCGCGAGATCCCCGCCACTCGCAGCAGCCTCTCCATCGCAGCAGTATCGAGCTCGACGTCACCGAGCGGTGTCCTGAAGACCTGTGCATCCGGCAGTGCGATTCCCGAGAACGCGACCCGATGCGACGGCCCGACCAGAACCACGCGACGGATTGCGGCGACACCACGCACCCGGCTGTAAACGGCGCCCGCGACGGTACCCGAATACGCGTAGCCGGCGTGCGGCGCGATAAGCGCTTTTGGCACCCGGCCGGCGGCTGCGAACCCGGCCATCAGGTTATCGACCTGGGCGCTCAGTTGTGGCGCGCTCGCGGGGTAGAACATCCCGGCCACCGCCGCTTCACGGATATTCATCGCGCTGACCTCCACCGGCTCGGCCCTTCCATCCTGGGTGTATTATAAGAAGACTTTCCAGAACGGCGGGAGTTTCTCCGAACGGCCCGCCGGGAGACGCGGTGGTGGACAAAGGCACGGGCATCGTACATCCGACCAATTACTGGCACCGGCTGGAAGATGGCCGCGTTCAGTGCGACGTGTGCCCCCGTGCCTGCCGCCTGCACGAGGGTCAGCGCGGTCTGTGCTTCGTGCGCGGCTGCGAGGGTAACGCGGTAGTGCTCCACAGCTACGGCCGTTCGTCGGGGTTTTGTATCGACCCGATAGAAAAAAAACCCCTCAACCATTTTCTTCCCGGCACCCCGGTACTGTCGTTCGGTACCGCTGGTTGCAATCTGACCTGCAAATTCTGCCAGAACTGGGACATGAGCAAGTCCCGGGAGATGGATACGCTTGCCGACCGGGCGGCCCCCGAAGACCTCGCGGCAACGGCGCGACGATTCGGCTGTCGCAGCATCGCCTATACCTACAACGACCCGGTGATATTTCTCGAATACGCGGTTGACGTGGCCGAAGCATGCCGCCGGCATGGCATCCGCAATGTGGCAGTGACCGCCGGGTATGTCTGCCCCGACCCGCGGCGCGAGTTCTTCCGCTATATGGATGCCGCGAACGTCGACCTGAAAGCATTCACCGAGCGCTTCTACGCAAAGGTGTGCAGCGGGCGGCTGGCGACCGTACTCGACACGTTGCTGTACCTGGCTCATGAGACGAGCGTGTGGCTGGAAACCACGACTTTGCTGATTCCGGGCGAAAACGACTCCGACCGGGAAATCTCTGAGATGAGCGCCTGGGTCGTCGAAAACCTCGGCGCCGACACGCCTATGCATTTCACCGCCTTTCACCCGGACTACCGGATGCTGGACCGGCCGCAAACGCCCGCGGCGACCTTGCACCGGGCGCGCAGCATCGCCATGGACAACGGTGTGCGTTATGCCTATACCGGAAACATCAGGGATGCCACGGGCTCTGCCACCTGGTGCCATGGCTGCGGAGCGTTGCTTATCGGGCGAAACGGATATCAGATAGGGCAATGGCAGCTCGACGAGCAAGCACGGTGCCGCGCCTGCCAGACTCCTGCTGCGGGTGTCTTCGAGTCACATCCGGGCAGTTGGGGTGCACGCCGGTTGCCGGTTCGGGTAACACCGCACCGGGCCAATGCCTGAAATCCGCCGCTGACCAGCCCCTATCAGGGTTTCGGCGTGTACTTGAATTTCTGACCGGCGATGCTCGCCTCCAGCATCAAGCCACCCCTCGGCAAGGTAAACACCGCAACACCGTTGCTGTAAGCCGCGTTCGAGGCAGCGCCGGCAGTCACCGCGACCGCGGACGCCTGTGCGCCAAAGTTGAATTCGCTGCTGCGGAAAATGTCCAGGCTCTGCTTGTCGGCAAAAAAGATGATCTGGCGATAAGACTGACCGCCAATCTGCGCGCCAAGCGTAATCTGGGTAATCGTTGCGTAGCCGACCAGACGGCCCTGTTCGAAAACCTGGCCCCCGCCATACGCGCCGCCAACCACGAGCCCGCCCTTGCCCACGCCCGGAAAGACGGCATAACCATAGGAGTTATCAAAAAATCGCTGCATGCCCGGATCGGCATTTTTGAAGGCAGCGATAGTCTCGGCAACTTCCGGGTTACTGGCGGGTTGCTCTGCCGGAACCGCGCTTTGGGCGGGATCCCATCCGGTACTTGTCTGACTGGTCGCGCAGCCGGACAGCAGCGCGGCAAAAGCCATCAGCAAAGAAAGATTAACTAATCGTGCAGCACGCATATCGAAACACCCGAGGTCAGCAGTCGCGCGCAACTATAGCAGAACGACGTCGTCCCACCGAGAGCGGATTTACTTCAGTTCCACCGCGGTACCACTGACGCTGACCATCATCATGCCATTGCGCTCGCCGAGTACTTCGTAGTCGATATCGACACCCATCACGGCATTGGCGCCGCGCTCGCGCGCTTCCGATTCCAGCTCCGCAAACGCAATCTCGCGCGCCCGCCGCAGCTCTTTCTCATATGCGCCCGAGCGCCCGCCAACTATGTCACGCAATCCGGCAAACATGTCCTTGAACAAATTGGCGCCAAGAATGGCCTCCCCGGTCACCACGCCGAGGTAGCGCCGCACGCTGCGCCCCTCCACGTTCGGCGTCGTTGTAACAATCATTTTGCCCCCGTGGCCCCGTTAGTAAATCAGGTGAACCGCTTCGCGATGGTAACGCGGCCGTTCCAACTCGCCCAGCATGTAATGCGCGACATCCGCGCGCGATATCGACCCGCCACGCAACCCCTGAACCGAATTCGTGACCCGATACTGGCCGCGGCAACGACCGTTGGTCAGGCGTCCCGGCCGAACCAGCAGCCAGTCGAGTTCGCTGCGCCTGACCAGCGCTTCTTCGCGATCTTTGTCTGCGTACATCTGCCCGAGCAACAACGGCTGCAGGATACGATCGTAGAACCATCCGCCGTGGCCGCGGCTCTCGCCCGCTCCGATACCGGTCACGACCAGCAGCCGCGACGGCCCATCGCGTTCAAGCACAGGCAAAAGCGCACCTGCGCCGGCTGAAAACGTGTCGACCGGCGCGCGGCTCGGCGCGACGCTGATACATACGCAAACCGCGTCGCAACCGGAACACACGCGGGCGAGCACCGCCTCGTTGCGAATATCGCCGGCAACCAGCTCGAGGCGCGGATCCCTCAACCCGCAGCGCTCCGGATTGCGCGCCAGTCCCGACACACTGTGCCCGGCAGCCAGCGCCTGGGTCGTCAGCTGAAGGCCAATTCCGCGACTGGCGCCTATTACAGCTAGCCGCATGCTCATCAGGGTTTCACCCGGGTCAGCTGTATTGCCGTCGATCCGCCGATCGCGGCGCCTACATCCACGACGCGCCAGCTATCGAGACCGGACCTTTCCGCCCCGCAAGTTGCGCCACGGGCGTCAATCGCGGCAGCCGCGGCGTCCAGGTCATCAACCCCGAACGAGAGCAAAAATACGCCCTCGCCATGCTCCTCGAGGTGACGGCCAGGCACGCTGTCCGGATTTGTCGGCTGTACCAGAACCAGCCAGGTCACCCCAACCCGGAACCGTGCCGTGTCTACGCCGCGGCCGGGCAGACTCTCCCGTATCTCGCAGTCGAGATCCAAAATCTTTCGCCAACGCGCAACCGCGGTGTCGAGGTTGCGCACCAGGAAATTGACATGATGAATTGAGTGCAACATTGGCGTTCCCGGCCGTTTTGCCGCCAGCCGCGGCTACCCTGCAAGTATAGCGACTCGCCACGGCGCACCCGCCGTTCGATCAACGCCGCGCGCCCGGGCAGTCGGAGCCATACTCGCGACTCAGGTGCTGCAGCATCGCCGCGTTGAACACCTCGAAATAAAGCTCGTACCGACGCGGATCGCTGTCCGGATAGAGGCGCGGATCGTTGGATATCGAAACCGTGCCCGTCACTGACGCAAAGCAATGCTGAAACCGTTCGTCATCGAGCCCAGGGATGCGCCGCGTGCCATCGAGATCAATTCGCGCCAGAAACGCCGGGTCGCCTTCGCGAATCACGCGCGCGGCCTCGTTCAATGCCGCCAAACGA
>PKUM01000259.1 GCA_002868855.1 Chromatiales bacterium
GATGCTGGCGCAGCCCGTTACGAGCGCGAGCACCAACGCCAGTCCCAGTGTTTTGCGTAATCGTCCTGCAGACATCAGTCTTCCCCTAGCGTTTTTCGTAGGGCGCAATGTACCAAATCTGCTGACCGTTGCGGCGAGATTGTTCCGAATGGGTGCAAAGCGGCGCGCGCCATCTACTCCGCAATGCTGACGTTCGCGGTTGAATGGAAGCCTCTCGACGGTGCGCCGATATTTGCTGTGCGCTGGCGGACCCCCATCACTGGCGATGCCAACGGCAAGCTTCGCGTGGCAAACACTGAACTGTTGTAGTGACCCGGTAACGGTGGCGGGGCAACTCGCCTCGCGCGCTATGATGTTCGCGCGAAAGGCTTTGCGGGCCCGCGTAAATCAGAGACCGCAAGGGAGATTAGAGGGAATTCGGAGCAGTTTGGGGACAGTGCGCCTAATGTCGGCTCGACGTCACTGTCCCCGATTAGCTGTCCGTGATCAGTGCGAAATTGGGTAACTGTCGCCGAATTACCGGGCGTGATTCCGGGACCAGCGCTCACGCAGTGCGTCGACATCGTCGATCCGTCCGATAACGACGAGTTCGTCACCCTTGTGAAGCTCGAGATCCGTTTCCGCAAAAACCAGCTTGTCGTTACGGTAAAGGCAGACGATCCTGGAATCGCCGGGCAGCTTCAGATTCTCGATCGGACCGGCATCGTCTTCGCCGATCACGAAAGACAGCATCCGCGCGTCGCCACCGAGCGCCGCGGACAGCGCAAGCGGATCGCGGCCTTCCATCGTGTCCGCAAGGTATCTGGCCACGGTGGCCTCCGGCACGATGATATCGACGAGACCGAGTTCGAGACAGATGTGCTCGAAGTCGGGGTTCTCGATGCGGGTGATTACACGGCGAAAACCCAGCGAGCGTCCGACCAGGCTTGCGATGATGTTGGTTTGCTCGTTGTTTGTCAGGCAGAACAGGAAGTCTGTGCTGTGCGGGTCTGCCTCCTTCAGCAGAGCCGGCCGGCTCCCGTCGCCATGGAGGATGCCGCAATCGAGCGTCTCGGCCAGGGCTTCGATGGTCTCCTTGTCGCGCTCGATGATCACGACCTCGTGGCCGCGCGGCATCAGCACACGGACGGTTGCCAGTGTCGCCGGACTCGCGCCTATGAATACGGCTCTCATTCGCTCTCGTACCTCTTTCCGAACCACGTGTGAGGAGACAAGACTACCAGCAGCGCAATAAATTCGAGGCGCCCGGCCAGCATGTCGAAAGCGAGAACGGTCTTCAAGACTCCCGGAAGATCGCTCCCCGTAATCCCGGTGCTGAGCCCAACCGTGCCCGTTGCCGAAACGACCTCGAACAACGCGTCGATGGGAACGTAACCATGCACGAGGAAAGGGATGACCGACACGGCAATTGCGGCAATGAACAGCGTTGGCACCGCGAGAATCTGCAGAATCTCGCCGGCCTCCAGCACGCGGCCATTGATTCGAGCCTCCGCGACCGCATGAGGTGGGAGGCCCATGCGTCGGACGAAAAGCTGAACCACACGCAACAGCACCAGCAGCCGCAGCAATTTGATACCGCCCGCGGTCGATCCCACGCTGCCGCCCACAGTCATGCTCAGGATGCTCGTCCATTTGGCGGCATCCGGCAATACAGACGGATCAAGGCTGGAAAAACCGGACGTTGTCTGCGCCGAAACGCCGAGCAAAAAACCGTGTTTCAAGGCCGCAGGCAGGTTGATGCCGCTGGCCGCCAATATCGCGGTCAGCATGGCGGCAAATACGAGTGTCATGATCAGCAAGGCGCGAAACTCCGGATCCATCGCGAACCGGCGCCAGTCGCCGCGGGCGACACTCAAATAAAGTGGCAGGCTAACCGCCGCCGCCAGCGTGATCAGGCTGAGCACCCACGCGGATGCCGGGTGACGAAAGCCTGCAAGGCTGGCATTGAGGGACGAGAATCCCCCGGTGGACACGCCTGAGAGCACGTGCATCAGCGCGGCAAGGCCGTCGCGTTCGGCCAGCCACAGCGCCAGCCATCCAATGACGCTCATCGCCATGTATGCCACGAAAAGCTGGCGCGCATGGATGGTCATTGACGGGATATTCAATTCCCTTGCACCGCTCGGTTCGAGCAGCCGGCGTGCGGCGAGCCCGCGTGGCACCAGCATCACGACACAAAGCAAGGCAAACCCGAGACCGCCATACCATTGCATCCACGAACGCGTCAGTAGCAGCGCCCAGGGTTGCTGCTGTGGTGCCGCGATGGTCGACAACCCGGTGGTGGTCACGGCGGAGACCGCCTCGAACCACGCATCGACCGGCGTCAGGCCGTACGTGGACAGCGGCCATGCCAGCGCCAGCGGTGTCAGTACGAAAGCGGCCGCCGCGAGCACAAGCGCTTCGTTGGCCTGGATCTCCTCGGGCGCCTCGACGCGCAGGCCGAGCCAGCCACAGCAACCAAGGAGCGCTACGACGCACGCAAACGCCGCCGCGCTGACAAAGGCCCCGGCGAACAAGGCAGCCCCGAGAGGCAAGACATTCAGGATTGCCACGGTGATCGCGAGCTGGCCGCCGTAGCGTGCCAGCACGCGCGGGCGGACCGCATGTTCGAGCGCCGTGAGCCGTTTTTCGGGTGACACCTTCTCAGGACCGCTTGCCGTCGCCGCCACCAGTTTTGCATGGCCTGAAGCACAAGAGAAGCCGGCTCGCGAAATCCGCTCTGGCGCGGCGATTCAAGCCGTCAATGTGCACGCAAACACTCGTGCGTTGAATATCTGCCGCGGCAGACGCGATCACGTCCCCGGGGGCAGCGCGTTAGCGAAAAAAAAGCCCCGCCAGAAGGCGGGGCCGAATCTTGCACAAAAGCTCGTCATCTGCGAGCAGAATGGATCACTGGCAACCGCCTGGATCGATGGTCGGCGCAAACGGCAGCACGACCGCATTGATCACGTGGATGATGCCGTTCGCAGCCGGAACGTTCGGCATGACGATGTCAGCGCTGCGACCGAGCTGATCCTTGAGGACGCCGTTGGCCTGTTCGAGACGCGCGCCAAGCAAGGTGCGTATCGTATCCCATGACGTCACTTCGCCCGCATCACGATTGCCTCTTGCGACATGGTAGAGCAGGATCTTCGTCAGTTCGTCGGTAGACAGCACGCACAGATTGGCCGAGTTCAGGCCCAGCGCAGCGAAGGCCGCGTCCGTCGGCGCGAACACCGTGTGTTGGCCACCGCCAGTCAGCGTCGCCGCCACGGCCGGATCGGCGGCGTTGACCGCGGCGATCAGCGTTTAGAACTCTCCGCTCTGAGAATTCACGAATGCGGCGACGTCAACGATCGTTGGGCCCTTGGGCCCCTGTCCTTTCGGACCGGCGAACGCGGTGCCCGCGGCGCCTACTGCGAGAACGACCGCGGCAAAAAAAGCGTATGAACGAATTCTCATTAGTTTTGTCTCCCCTCCGATGAGTTGGTGACGAGGTGTTCGGTCGGTCACGCCCGGTCGGATTCCAGCGGATTGGGAAAATCGGAATTGAAAAAGATTATGTAAAACAAAGTCCCCGGCAGGCAGAAATCGAGAGCGCCGGGTGAATCGTTCGAGGCAACGTCGACGCCGGTTTCGCTTCGCTCCGGACACGTCGTCGAAACTGCAAACTATGCAGACACGGCCTGTCCGGTGTGGTGTCGATACTGCAGTTCCCGGCAGTCGCAAAGCAAACGGCGCGCCGAGGCGCGCCGTTTCCGTTCCTGCGATCAGGCAGCGATTTGCCGCTTCGCGACTACGGGCAAGTCACCGCGTAACCGGCATCCCCGTCAGCGGCATTTTCCGGAAACCCGTTCGACGCGGCCGCACTGAACACGCAACTCGCCGACGTGCCGTTCAGTTTCGGACCGGCCATACCCGGGCTGGTCGTATAACCCCACGAGTTGACCGAGATGATCGGACCGGTACCACCGCTGAGCGGCTGCACCCAGGGTCCGCCGGATGAACCGCCGGACAGATCACAGCTCGGCAGCCACCAGTTGTCGCTGCCCTCGGTGGTCATGTCCTCGGCGCAGTACATGAAGTTCGGATCGTCGCTATACGAATAACCGAGCGCGTGAGTGAAGTCGGCGGACGCCGAACCCGCCGTACCGTCGTTGACCTTCGGTTCATCGAAGTCGATGTTGAGCGCCGGCACGGCAGCATCGAGAACATCTGAACTCGAATTGATGCCCGGCTGGTGCGAACCCGGACCGTCGTCGACAACGTAGAACGCATAGTCCCATGGAATGTTGTCCGGGAACACCGCCTGGGTCCAGTTCGCATCCACGACACCAAACGATGCTACCCAGCAACCGATCGGGTCGTTGCTGCAGTCGCTGTCGGTGCGGCTGCCGGTCGTGCCGTCCTGGTTCGGAATAAACAACACGTTGCGGGCAAAGGCGCCGTTAGCGTCGTCGTAGACGCAGTGCGCGGCAGTCAGAATCACCGAGCGACCGCTCGCATTGTCGGTCACGACCGTGCCGGAGCAGACATAGCCGTTCCATGGGCCCTTGCGCTTGGAATTCGCCGGCATTTCGTAAAAGAGCCGGCCAGC
>PKUM01000326.1 GCA_002868855.1 Chromatiales bacterium
CTTTGCGCATCATATTCCGGAAAAAAAGGGGCCACCGCAAAGGGTGGCCCCGGTAGTGCACCTGACTTTCTTCGTTAGTGTGCCGCCCCAGCTCCGGCGCCACGCGGGACCCGGATGTCCTCGACGAGGTGCTGGATGTGTTCCGGCGGTGGCGCGGTCGCACGCGACACCGCGTAAGCGACGGCGAAGTTGATCAGCGCGCCCACTGCGCCGAACGCTTCCGGCGAAATACCAAACAGCCAGTTATCGGGCGTGTTGGCCGCCATCTCGGTCCCGGGCACGAAGAACCAGCCCTTGAACCAGAAGATGTAAAGCAGCGTGGCGCTAAGTCCCGACAGCATGCCGGCAATCGCACCGGTGCTGTTTGCGCGCTTGTCGAATATGCCCATCATTAGCGCCGGGAATATCGACGAGGCTGCGAGACCAAATGCCAGAGCCACAACCTGTGCCGCAAAGCCGGGCGGATTCAATCCGAGCCAGCCTGCCAGCACAATCGCGAACGCCATCGCAATACGACTGGCCATAAGCTCGTTCTTCTCGGAGATTTGCGGCATGAACACGCCCTTGAGAAGATCGTGCGAAATAGCCGACGATATGGCCAGCAGCAACCCGGCCGCGGTCGACAGTGCCGCAGCGATGCCGCCTGCCGCCACCAGCGCGATCACCCAGTTGGGCAGGCTCGCAATCTCCGGATTGGCGAGCACCATGATGTCGCGGTCGACCTTGGTCATCTCGTTGCCTTGCCAGCCCCAGCCCTCGGCCTTGGTGACAAAATCGGCGTTGGCGTCATTGTAATACTGGATCCGCCCATCGCCGTTCTTGTCCTCGTAGGCCAGCAGGCCGGTGGTCTCCCAGCGCTTCATCCAGTCCGGGCGCTCGTCGGCAACCAGGTTGCCGGCCGCAGAGCCAACGTCGCCAGTCTGAATGGTATTGGTCAGATTCAGCCGCGCCATCGCGCCAACGGCAGGTGCGGTGGTGTAGAGAATGGCGATGAATACCAACGCCCAACCGGCCGAGTAGCGCGCGTCACGCACTTTCGGCACCGTGAAGAATCGAATGATGACGTGGGGCAATCCAGCGGTTCCGATCATCAGCGACAGCGTGTAAAGGAACATGTTCAGCATATTGCCGTTGGACGATGTCGTATATTCGCGGAACCCGAGATCGGTCACGATCAAGTCGAGTTTATCCAGCAGATACGTTCCGTCGGCCATCGTGCTGCCAAGACCAAGCTGCGGTATCGGGTTTCCGGTCAATTGCAGGGAGATGAAAATCGCGGGAATCGTATAAGCGAAAATCAGGACACAATATTGTGCGATCTGAGTATAAGTGATGCCTTTCATTCCGCCCAGAACTGCGTAGATAAACACGATTCCCATACCGGTAAAGAGACCGGTCGCGAATTCGACTTCCATAAACCGTGAGAATGCCACACCGATGCCTTTCATCTGCCCGATTACGTAGGTAATCGAGGCGACGATCAGGCAAATGACGGCCACGATGCGCGCGGTTTGCGAATAGTATCTTTCACCGACAAATTCCGGCACCGTGAACTTGCCGAACTTGCGCAAATAGGGCGCGAGTAACATCGCCAGCAACACGTAGCCACCGGTCCAGCCCATCAGGAATACGGAGCCGCCGTACCCCAGGAAGGCGATCAGACCCGCCATGGAAATAAACGACGCCGCGGACATCCAGTCGGCGGCCGTCGCCATACCGTTGGCGACAGGGTGGATGCCCTTGCCGGCCACGTAGAACTCGCCGGTGGTAGATGCGCGTGACCAGATAGCTATAGCGATATAGACCAGAAACGTAAGGCCCACGACGATATAGGTCATAGTTTTAAGTTCCATGATTTTCCCCTTAATCCTCGTGAACGTCGTATTTTTGATCGAGTTTGTTCATCTGTCTCGCGTAGAAGAAAATCAGTACGACGAAGACATAGATGGACCCCTGCTGCGCGAACCAGAATCCGAGTTTGTAACCCCCCAGACGAATGCTGTTTAATGGCTCCGCAAGCACGATGCCGAACAGGTAAGACACTACGAACCAGATGACGAGACAGATTGTCACCAGGCGCAGATTGTCTTTCCAGTAGGCCGCACGATTATCTTTTGTGATCATTAGGACCTCTCCTCTCCCCGCTTACCAGATTCACAGGCGCACTAAATCTACCAAAGGCCGGGCGTCAACTAAGCCCTACTTTAGTCGAATCAGACAGGATGTCAGGAGCAGGTGGACGAAGGACTCGGCGCGGATCTTTTGTTGTCTAATTCAGCAGCTTGCGTTATCTGAGCACGCCGAAATCAGAGCTTGCCGGGGCGTATTAGACCATGGTATTACAGGCCTTCACGGCGGCCTCGGGGGAGCACATTGCTCAGTGCAGCACTTCTACTTGCGCTATCCCTCGGTTATGTGGGGATATTGTTCGGCATCGCCTATTTCGGCGACAGGCGCGCGAGCCGCGGAGTCAGAGGCCGGTCCCTCGGCAGAGCACTGATCTATAGTCTGACCCTGGCGGTGTACTGCACTTCCTGGACATTTTACGGAGCGGTCGGCACCGCGGCCTCCAGTGGCTGGCAATTCCTGCCAATTTATCTTGGGCCGGTCCTTGTTTTCATTTTCGGTTTCGATCTGCTCCACCGGATCGTCAATATCAGCAAGCGCCAGAATCTGACGTCTATCGCGGACTTCGTTGCGGCGCGCTATGGCCGGGCCCACAGCATCGCCGTGCTGGTCACGGTCATGGCGGTCATCGGTACCGTCCCCTACATCGCACTGCAACTGAAGGCCGTCGTGATGAGCTACTCGGTTCTGACCGATGGCCAAAATCTTCCTGACGACAGCGGATGGGCCAGCCTCGCGCTCTATGCCGCACTGGCGCTTGCCCTGTTTTCGATCCTGTTCGGGACCCGCCAGCTCGACGCAACCGAGCATCACCGCGGCATGATGCTGGCCATTGCCTTCGAATCAGTGGTCAAGATGCTGGCTTTCGCCGCGGTCGGCCTGTACGCCATTTATGGCGTTTTCGACGGTTTCGGCGATATGCTCGCCAGAACCGTCACGGACCCGCGCCTGAGCACGACATTCAGCAGTGATATCGGCGCCGCGACGTTCCTCGCCCAGACGGTAATCGCAATGGCGGCAATTCTGTGCCTGCCGCGACAGTTTCATGTCGGCGTCGTGGAGTGCGGCGGCACCAGCGACCTGCGCGTCGCGCGCTGGGCGTTTCCGCTTTACCTCGTAGTGATCACCGCATTCGTAATGCCTATCGCTCTCGCCGGCCGGCTTACCTTTGCCAATCCGGATATCAATGCCGACACATTCGTTCTCGCCCTGCCGGCGTTTTACGATCAGAGCCTTTTATCGTTACTGGCTTTTCTCGGCGGGTTTTCCGCCGCGACCGGTATGGTCATTGTCGCGAGCGTTGCGCTGGCAACCATGGTCAGTAACGAGATCGTATTGCCGTTGATACTGCGCAATCAAACACGTAACAACGCCACTGGACGCGACTACAGTGCGGTATTGCTGAACACCCGGCGCATCACAATCGTGTTGATTGCGCTCGTCGCTTACACCTACTACCGCCTCACCGCAGAGAGTTCTGCGTTGGCCTCGATTGGGCTGTTGTCATTCGCCGCCGCGTCGCAGTTTGCACCCCCGCTGGTAGCCGGGGTTTACTGGGCAGGGGCGAATCGTGGCGGCGCCATGAGTGGATTGGTTGCCGGCTTCCTGGTGTGGGCTTACACCCTGCTCATCCCGACGCTTGCCAGGTCCGCGGGGCTCGACGTCGGCTGGATTGACTCCGGACCGCTCGGCATCGGCTGGCTGCGGCCGGAGGCGTTGTTCGGTAGCGGCGACTGGCCGGCAATGGCGCACGGCGTTTTCTGGTCTCTCGCGGCGAACATTGCAGCACTTGTAATCGGATCGATGACAACGCGGCAATCGGTGCGCGAGGAATTGCAGGCGGTCGCATTCATGGATGTGCCCGGGCGCCGCGCACCGGGACTCTCCCTTCGCCAGCAACGACTGGTTACGATCGGCGATCTGGCCGCGCTAGCGGAACGCTTTATCGGGGCGCACAACAGTGAGCGTGCGTTTGCGCGCTATCGCGTGGAGCACGGGTTGCCACGCGACAGCAGCGCCCAGGCCAAGCCGCAACTCGTCCAGTTCACCGAGCGCCTTCTGGCCGGTTCGATCGGCGCGGCCTCGGCACGTGTCGTAATGACCACCGCACTGCGCAAAACCGGCATGGAACTCGGCGACGTTGTGACCCTCCTCGACCAGACCAGCCAGGCGCTGAAATTCAACCGCGAATTACTCGAATCGACCCTCGAGAATATCAGCCAGGGCGTTAGCGTCGTCGACAAAGATCTGCGCCTGGTCGGCTGGAACAAACGGTATCTCGAACTGCTCCGTTACCCGGATGGGCTGGTATACCTCGGCAAGCCGGTGGCTGAACTGATCCAGTTCAATGCCGAACGCGGCCTGCTGGGATCTGGCGCGGTGCGTGAAGAGGTCA
>PKUM01000267.1 GCA_002868855.1 Chromatiales bacterium
ATCACTTTGCCATGTGCGGACGTAACCAGCGCCGCCAGCTCATCCATGTGCTCGTCGAGCAATTGTCTGAACCGGAACATGATCCGCGCGCGTTTGACTACCGGGGTTGTGGACCACTCCGGGAATGCCGCGGCGGCCGCGGCGACCGCCTCGGCAACGTCTGCGTCGCCGGCGAGGGCAACCTGTGCCTGGCATTTTCCGGTGGCCGGATCGAAGACCCTGCCAAAGCGCTGGCTGGAGCCAGCAAACGATTTACCACCGATCCAGTGTTCGATCGTTCCAAGGCCATCGTCCCTGAGGATTGCATTTGCCATGCCGGTTTACCTCCGGGCCACTTCAGGCCGTCTTTTTCAACACCCGTCCAATGGTGTCGACGATCTGCGCTATTTGGCTTTCGTCGATGACAAACGGCGGCGACAACGCGATATTGTCGCCGGTCGTGCGAATCAGCACGCCCTCCTCCCAGCAGCCTGCGAACACGTCCATCGCACGTTTCATCGGCGCGCCCGGGACCGGCTCGAGTTCCACCGCACCCACCAGTCCGTAGTTGCGCAAATCGATCACATGGGGCAGCCCTTTCAGACTGTGAATCGCATCCTCCCAAACCGGTGCGAGTTCGGTGACCCTCTGGAACAATCCTTCGGCCGCATAGACATCCAATGCCGCCAGGCCCGCCGCAACCGCCATCGGGTGTCCCGAATAGGTGTAACCATGAAAAAACTCGATCATGTTCTCGGGGCCGGTCATGAACGTATCGTAGATTTCCTTGGTCGCAAGCACCCCGCCCATCGGGATCGCGCCGCTCGTCAGGCCCTTCGCGCAGGTAATCAGGTCCGGTGTCACGCCAAAACTCTGCGCGGCGAACGGTTCGCCGGTGCGGCCGAACCCGGTGATCACCTCATCGAAGATCAACACGATGCCATGCTTGTCACAGATTTCTCGAAGCCGCTGCAGGTAACCCTGGGGCGGCATCAGCACGCCCGTGGAACCGGCGATTGGTTCGACGATGACTGCTGCGATGGTGGATGCATCATGCAACGTGACCAGGCGCTCAAGCTCGTCGGCAAGATGGGCGCCCCAATCCGGCAGACCCCGGCTGAAGGCATTGTGAGCAAGATCATGGGTGTGCGGCAGATGGTCGACGCCGGCCAGCATTGCGCCGAACATCTTGCGGTTGGCGACAATTCCGCCCACCGAGATCCCGCCGAATCCGACGCCGTGATAACCGCGCTCGCGACCAATCAAACGGGTTCGCGCGCCCTCGCCCTTGAGACGCTGGTAGGCGAGCGCCATTTTCAGAGCAGTGTCGACAGCCTCTGACCCGGAGTTCACGAAAAAAGCATGATCGACCCCCTCGGGCGCCATCCCGACCACCCGCTCCGCGAGTTCAAATACCTTGGGGTGCCCAATCTGAAAGGCGGTGGCGTAATCGAGCGTAGCGGCCTGCTGCTGAATCGCGGCGACGATTGCCGGGTGGCAGTGGCCGGCATTCACGCACCACAGACCGGCTATTGCATCCAGCACTTTGCGTCCGTCAGGGGTGTAGAAATACATACCCTCCGCGCGATCGATCATGCGCGGTGACTTCTTGAACGCGCGATTGCCGGTAAACGGCATCCAGTAGGCATCCAGATTGAGTTCGGCGGCCGAACCGGCCGCGCCGGGATTACTGCTCATAAGGACTCTTCCCTAGGTATGTCGATCGCAAACCTACAGGTTACACCCCGGGATAATTACTTAACAGACTTTAAACAGATATAATCAAGCTCATGATTTTTATGTGTTTTGAACTCAATCCATTGTGAATTAATTAACAATTTAACGACTATGAGCAGCGTGAACGAAGATATCGGTATTCGCCTTCGCAAAGTTCGCGGCGCCCACGATCTGTCCCAGCGCGCTCTTGCCCGCCGCACCGGTGTCAGCAATGCCATGATTTCGCTGATCGAGAACGGACGCTCCAATCCCTCGATCGGCATGCTGCGGCAGATATTGGACGGCATCCCGATGTCGATGGCGGAATTCTTCGCGCTCGACATAGAGGACGAACAGAAAGTCTTTTTCGACAGCGACGAGTTGCGGGAAATCGGTTCGCGCACCATTTCCTACCGCCAGGTCGGGGTCGATCTCCAGGCACGCAAACTACAAATGCTGCATGAGCGCTACGCGCCGGGCGCGGATACCGGGCAGACGCTGCTGCAGCATGAAGCCGAAGAAGCGGGACTGATCATTTCCGGGCATCTGGAAGTCACCGTCGGCGAAACTACCCGGCTGCTCGGACCCGGCGACGCCTATCTTTTCGACAGCCGGATACCGCACCGCTTCCGCAACCCGGGCAGGATCGAATGCGTCCTGGTGTCGGCATGTACGCCTCCGAGTTTCTGAACACCCCGGCGCACCGGCGCCGGCAGTGCGCGCGGCCAGTGCCCGGTTCAAAGCTGCGGCGCGTGCCGGGACGGCGAACTGTAGAACAGTTCCTGAATCGGCGCCGGTCGCACGGCCTCGGCACCACATCGATTCCGGTTGCAATCGCTTCCAGCAACGAATGACGCGGCGTGCATTGACGCTCAGTGCCAGTGCTGGTGCTCCTCGGACCAGACTTTTCCATCCTCCGCCGGAACACCGATGTGGTCATCGCTGAGAATTGCCGTCAGGCCGAGCACAATGCCGCCGCCAACGACCAGCGCAATCACCAGCATCAGGAACTTCTGCGAAGCCGGCATTGAGGCTTGCTTCATCAGACAACAATGTTTGTATTTCTTGGCGCTGCCGCACGGACAAGGTTCGTTGCGTCCGATCTTCATGATGCCCACCCTTACAGTCAAAAATATTCTCCGCTACCGGATGGTACGCCACCGGCAGGGGCAACTCACAGTTTGCAACGTTTCACGCCGTGGCGGCAATCCGAAAGGCAGGGGTGGCGGAAAATCCAGCGCCACAACGACCCGCCTGTGCGGCATATGAAACGAGGTTTTCTTGCAACCGGCAGGCCCGCGATCCAGACTTAAGAGCATCGTGGGTGCTGCAATCACCGTCGATAAAAACAACACGAGGGCATCATCATGACTGAACGGATGAGCAACCAGCCGACGCGCTGGTTCTGGATTCTCGCGATTGCAGCCCTGGTATGGAACCTTCTCGGTGTCATGGCGTATGTCATGCAGGTGTCGATGACCGAGGAGGCACTGGCGTTATTGCCGGAAGACCAGCGCGTGCTCTATGAAACCGTTCCGGCCTGGGCCACCGCAGCATTCGCAATCGCAGTGTTTGCCGGCGCCCTCGGATGTATCGCGCTGCTGTTGCGCAAGTCCTGGGCGACGCCAGTGTTCGTCCTGTCGCTGGCAGGCGTGCTGGTACAGATGTTTCACTCGCTTTTTCTCAGCGACGCACTGGAAGTGTACGGCGCCAGCGGAATGGTCATGCCAATCCTGATCCTGGTCATTGCTGTATGGCTCGTCGGGTTCAGCCGGTCGGCCGCCGCCAAGGGCTGGTTGACCTGACGCTCCGCCAGGCGCAGCATCGGAAGACAGCCGGGTGATTCGCCGCCTGTACCGCCTTTACCCACTCTAGCGGTCCGGTTGCACCGCAACCTGTACTTTAATGGTCGATTCCGGCCGCTGGTCGAAAACTCGCGTATAGGTTTGCCCCTGGTATTCGTAGGTAACGCGATACCCGGCGGGCTCTTCGCGATCGACGTATTCCGCCAGCCACCGGCATTGCTCCCGCTCCGCGCGGTTGGTAAAAGCACCGAGATCGCTGCTTATCGCTTCGCTTAGCGTCAGCCCGGGATAAAGCAGACGCAGGTCGCCATCGGCTCTTTCGTCTTTTGCCTGAACGTAAACGGTGTCGCAGACTTCGCGTTGCACCGGCACGCGAACCGTTTCACTTATCGGCGCAACTTCGACCACTCGGGCCGAGTCCGTGTATAGGTTAGGCTCCGCCGCGGTTGCACCCGCGCATCCGCATGCCATTGCCAGAAACGACACCAGGTTCCGGGTCACACTACGAGCAGGATTTTCGACGTTCTTCATGCACGGATACCTCTAGTCAATTTCGAATCCGGAACGCGCCAGACCCGTGCGGGCAGCGGCCAGTTCTGCATCGCTCGAATAGGACATGACAACTCTGAACTTGCCGGCATCAACCCGGAACCAGTCAAGGCGCAGTTGCGGCGATGCGGCCTCCATCGTTTCGACGAATGCCTCGGCGCGGTAGGGCGCGGCGAATTCAACGAGAATAATTTTGCGATCGGCATCGTATGGAGTACCCGACGGCAGGTCTCGGCTTCCGCCGCCGAGAACGTAGCCGAGGTGGCGATAAATATATCCGCTATACCAGGCGGCTCCTTTCGGGATACTGTCGGCACCGACCGGAATGCGCCGTGGTCCGTAGTTATAGGCGGCAAGGGCCAGGTGCAGATCGCCGTCATAGCGCTGCATCATCTGTTTCAGATATCGCGTTCCTGCATCGAC
>PKUM01000153.1 GCA_002868855.1 Chromatiales bacterium
CTGACGGGCAAGGAGTTTATTGCCGAACTGACCGGGTTCTTTGACGGAGTCCGCACGATTGCCGGTGACATTCGTGAATCGAGCCTGGCTGCGCATCAGCTGCTGACCGGCGCTGGAACTGCGTTCGTCCTGGTCTCGAGTCTGGACGCGGCCAAGATTCTGGAAGCCGAGGACTTCCGCAACGCGCTGCGCGATAGCGGCTACCGGCTCGCCGCGGTGATCGTGAATCGGGCTCATCCGGAGTGGTTTCGCGCCGATCAGGATGAAATCGCTGCCGGGCTGCACATGGCGGACGCGGACAAACTGGGAGAAATGCACGCCGCCATGCGCCGCTACTACTCGAGGCGCGGCCGCGCTCATGCGGCGTTCTCGCGTCTGCAGGGCCACAAAACGGCGGTCGTCAAAATCGCGGAACTCGACGATGAACCCACGGGGCTCGATGGACTGGAACGGCTGGGCCGGCTGCTGCAGACATCGGGCCGCCGCGGCAATGTCGCAAATCCGCCAGACGCCGGCGGAAACTGATCAGGGCTTCTCCCCGGACATCGATTCGCCGCGCGCAAGGCGCGCGGCATCGGTGACAACCGCCCATGTCTGTCGCGTTATGACAAGTTCGCGCCGGGCCATCAGCATTCGCCACTTCGAAGAGAAAGTCTGGCCCGGGAATTCGCCTTCATGGCAGTGATAGTCGGCGCCCTCGCCCGTGTAGTGGCAGCCGTGCTCATCGAGAAGAACCTCTGCCGCGGCGGACGCGAGCGGAAACGCGAACATGTTCGTGACAATGAGTACCGACGCTGGCGAGAGTCTCTGCACCGTTTCGAATTCCGGACTATGTTTGGGGAAACGCGATAGTAGAACATCGGCGCCGGTTCATGGTTGCGCACCGTCACACAATCGACTCCTGCGAACCCTGCGGCAAAGACGATGTCAGACAACAAGGACGGACAAAAAAACACTCTTGCAACGGGGGGAAGCGGTGATTCGATTCAAAATTAATGGCAGCGCCGTCGAGCATGACGGCGATGGCGACGAGCCACTGTTGTGGGTTATTCGCCAAAGGGTCGGCCTGAAGGGGACCAAGTACGGCTGCGGCGCGGGTCTGTGTGGAGCGTGTACCGTGCATGTCGATGGACGCGCGAAACGCTCTTGCATGCTCCCGGTTTCGCAACTCGATGGCCGTGCGGTGACAACAATCGAAGGCTTGTCGGCGAACGGTGATCACCCGGTACAGCGCGCCTGGCTGGAAATCGATGTGCCGCAGTGCGGCTACTGCCAGGCCGGCCAGATCATGACCGCGGCTGACCTGCTCGAACGCATCCCCAATCCCAGCGACGACGACATCGACAGGCTGCAGACCAATATTTGCCGTTGCGGGACCTACTGGCGTATCCGCAAAGCCATCCACCGCGCCGCCGACCTGATCGGCCAGGAGGATGATCGATGACAGGCCCCGTGATATCGCGTCGCGAATTCCTCCAGGCCAGCGCCACCGCCGCGGGCGGCCTGATGATCGGATTTCCGCTGCTCGACGCCCGCGCAAATGGCGCTACCCAGCTGGATTTCTGTATCCGGATCGAACCCGACGACCGTATTGTCATCGCCTGCCCCAACCCCGACATGGGCCAGGGAGTGCGCACTTCGCTACCGATGCTCGTCGCCGAAGAACTGGAGGTCGACTGGGACCGGGTTTCGGTGGAACAAATGCCATTGGCAATAAAGAAAAACCCGGACGGTGACGGTTACACCTGGAAACATGTGCCGCAAGGCGCCGGGGGCAGCACGAGCATTACCGGGCACTGGGATCGACTGCGACAGACCGGAGCAGCCGCACGACAAATGCTGATCGAAGCGGCAGCCGGGTCGTGGAATGTGGCCCCGGAGTCCTGTGTGGCCGGCGCAGGCGCCGTGCACCACACGGAATCGGGACGCAGTGTGCGTTACGGTCAGATCGCGGCCCGAGCGGCGAAACTGTCTCCGCCGCAGGATCCGGTGCTCAAGTCGCGCGAGGACTATCGCATCATCGGCACACCACGCCGCACCATCGATGCCGCTGAGATCGTCACCGGTACGGCGGTTTATGGCATCGACGCCGAGATCCCCGGCATGGCGCATGCGGTCATCGCGCGGTGCCCGTGGTTCGACGGGAAGGTCGTCAAGGTCGACGAACGAGCCGCGCGCGCAGTACCCGGAGTCATCGACATCGTACGTCTCGACGGCCCCGAACCAGGACAGCCGTATACCATCCTGGCCGCTGGAGTCGCGGTCGTCGCGGATTCGACCTGGGCCGCAATAAAGGGCCGCGAGGCCCTGGAAATCGAATGGGACAAGGGGCCATGGCAGCACGAGACGACCGCCACACTGGAAAAACAGATGCGGGACGCTCTGGATGGGAGCGGCCAGATCGTTCGCGACGATGGCGATTTTCCCGCGGCGATGGGCGCGGCCGCAATGCGCCACACGGCGCGCTACCACTCGCCGTACTTGTCACACGCCCCGCTCGAACCCGGTAATTGCATCGCGCATGTCGCCGGCGACCGCTGCCGGGTCATCGGTCCGATGCAGATGCCGTCGGGAGCCAGTCGCGGCATCAATGCCGCACTGGGCATCGATCGCCTGAATATCGAGGTCGAAATTACACGGCTCGGTGGCGGTTTCGGACGCCGCCTGACAACGGACTATGCGGTCGAGGCAGCTCTGATATCGAAAGCGGCCGGCCGGGCGATCCAGCTGCAATGGACCCGTGAAGACGATATGCAACACGATTTTTTCCGTCCGACCGGTCTGCACGAACTAAGCGCGGGTTTTGATGCCGGCGGCAATCTGATTGCCTGGACGCACAGGCTCGCGAGTGCTTCCAAATACTACCGGCGGCCAAATCTTCCCGAGACCGACTACTGGAAGAGCGAACTTTACGCCGATGATTTCCCGGCACAGCTGACGCCAAATCTGCGTCTCGAGTATTTTTCACTCAAATCGGGCGCTCCGCGCGGATCGTGGCGGGCGCCGGCGCACACCGCGAATGCATTTGCGGTGCAGAGCTTTATCGATGAAATCGCCCATGCCCGCGGTGAAGACCCGCTCGCATTTCAGCTGCGCCTGCTCGGCGATTCGCGCGAAATCGACTACTCGAATCATGGCGGGCCCAAGTGGAACCCGGGGCGTCTCGCGGGGGTTCTGAATCTCGCCGCAACCAAGGGCAACTGGGGCAAGCCGGTGGGCGCCGGACGCGGCCGCGGTATCGCCGGCCATTTCACTTTCGGCGGCTATGCTGCGTTCGTGGTCGAGGTCGAGGCTGTATCGACACAGGACTTCAGTGTCACCAGTATCGTCGGCGCAATCGACTGCGGACTGGCGGTCAACCCGAATCACGTCATCGCGCAGATGGAGGGCGGTGCACTGGACGGACTGAGCACCGCGCTGAGGCTGGCGATCAACGTTGACGGCGGCCGGGTTGCACAAGGCAATTTCGATAGCTATCGCCTTGCCCGCATTGGCGATACGCCGCGCCACATGGAAATGCACATCGTCGACAGCCCGTACCCGCCATGCGGGGTGGGCGAACCGCCGATTCCACCGCTCGCACCAGCATTGACCAATGCGCTGTTTGCGGCGACCGGGACTCGCATCCGCAGACTACCAATACTAAGCTAGTTGCCGCGACTAAACCGGCGTGGCGACTGCGCCGGTTTGGGCACGCGGCCGCGGCGGCTATTTCTCAGCGTCTGACGCGGGCAGATAGCGGCGCACGCCAATCGCATGGGTAGTCAACAGAACACCCGCGTCGGCGGTTTCGAACATTTCGTCCAGGACATCGCAGAATGCCTCGACCTTGTTTTTCTCGTCGATAATTTCAACCACAATCGGCAGGTCCGCGGACATGTCCAGCAAGCGTGACGTATGAATGACCGATTTGGCCCCGTATGCCATCAGGCCCCTCCATGCCGTTGCCCCGGCAAGGCCATGCTCGCGCGCGGCCTCGATTATCGCCGTGTACAGCGGTTTATGCTGCAGTTTGTCGGCCTCACCGATGTATATGCTCAGCAGTGTCGCTTCGCCGTCTTGTCTCATTAGAATTACCTGACCGTGGTGGCGACAAGAAGAACGCCAAGATAAAAACACAGCACGCTGCCTAGCAGCGTTCCGCCAAAATACAGCGATGCGTAAAAATATTCCTTGTCCTGCATGAACGCGTGCAATTCGTAAACAAACGAGGACAGCGTCGTGAGTCCGCCGCAAAACCCGGTCGCGAGAAACAGGCGCCCCATTGGCGAAGGCCAGTTGAACGCAACGACCAGTTGCATCAGAAACCCGATAACAAAGCACCCAAGCAGGTTCGCGGTCAGCGTGCCATAGGGAAAATCAATCGAAAACGTCTGCCCGGCCAGCGCGGCGAGATAACGGCAGGCTGCGCCCAGTGCGCCACCAAGCCCCACAAGCAAGATCGATGTCAGGAATGTACTC
>PKUM01000036.1 GCA_002868855.1 Chromatiales bacterium
ACCCGGAAAGGCCGGCGCATCACGGCGCAAGCCAAGACCCGCCCGTCCCTGCGCAGTGGCCCGGGTGGTGACAAACAGGACAAAGCGGTCAGACCAGGCGATCGCCCTGCGGCGGCGCTCGGCTCGGCAAGGCTAACCATGCCGCACCGGCAGCGGCCCGGACGGTCACGAATCCGTAGTCAGGGATCGCTCTCTTGGGACAGGGATGTCCCATCTTCGCTGTCGCGGCCGAGCCGTGGCATGCATGACGCCTATTGCGTCCGCTCTTCGATCAGCTTTTTCACCGCCTCGTAGCGCTCGATCTCGGTAGCAGCCTGGCTCAACAGGCCGAAAGTCCGGCCCATGTTGTTCAGCACCTCGCCCTGGAAGGCGGGGTTCTCGCGCATCAGGGCGAGATTGCAGGTGACCGTCGACTGCGGCAATCCGGTGCGTCGTGGCATTAAGGCCGGGTATCGCGTGACGACCTGGATCAGTCCGCCGGTCAGGAATCGGGCACGCTCGGCCCAGACGTCTTGCTTGGCATCTATCCCTAGCAGATTGATGCGGATTTCCTCGTCGCGGATCACGCGCAGGCGCCCGGTCGCCATCAGCTCGTCCAGTGTGGTCAGGGACTCGTAAGCCCAGAAAGTGATGTGCGTTCGCCAGAGCGCATGGCACTGTTCGTCGGTGAGCGCATCGGCCGGGTCGTCTCCTTAGCACTACCCGCATCGCGGCGTGCCTCATTGCCTGGCGGGCCGTGTAGGTATCGATCCAGTCGATCCTGACCGCGATGATCGCGTCGATCTCGTGGACGATCTGGCGGAGCAGCCGTGCCTCGTCTTTCCTCTCCTTGCGCAGCTCGTTCCACTCGGTGACCTGAAGAGCAACGAAGATACCGACCACGACGACGACGAAGTCGAGGAAAACCGCGAACCAGTTCTGTTCCCTGACGTGCTCGGTGATCCGGCGTAGCAGCATGCTATGAGTGTATTCGCATCAGGACCCTCCGACAAAAAACCCCGCCCGTGAAGGGCGGGGTGAGTGTCGAGTGTGGCTGGTGCGATCTCGACGCTATACGTCTACGGAATAGCGCAACGTGACAATGTGCACTCGTAGACGCAATTGCGGGCGTCGCCAAGGGTGATCACGCCGTCGCCATCGATGTCGGCGGGGTCGCCGGGAAGCGCAGGCTCGCCGCGTCGCGCCGAAATGCCGCGTATGTCGAGGATATCGACGTCACCATCTGCATCGATGTCACAGATCAACGGTTCGGGCGCCGTACAGCCGACAAACGGCGTGCCATCGAGCCGGGTGCCCGGTGAGAACAACGCGCCGCCGGAGACAGCCGCGTGTTTCTCGAACGGTCCGGTGATGTCCGGGCTGCGGGTCAGCGACTGGTTGTCGCCGCCCTCGGAGCCGTAACTCGCCATGTCGATGACCATGCCGCTGCCGTCAGTCAGCGTGAGGTCGTCGCCGCTATTGTTGAGCCGGAGCGTTCCGGTGCTCGCGGTCTGGACAACGGCATTGCCGAATTCGCCGGTCGGTGTGCCGCCGCCGAACACGACGATCGCGCATTGATCCGGCACGACCGTGCCGGCCGGGAACACATGCTGCGGTCCGACCGCGTCCGACAGAGTCCAGCCGCTGAGATCGATCTCAGTGCCGGACTTGTTGTAGATCTCCAGAAACTCGTCATCTATCGCGTCGCGGACACCATCACCGTTGGCATCGCCACTGATATCCGGCGCCGGATCGGCGTTGATCTCGTTATACAGCAGATCCGGAATAAAAATGATCGGGCACGTACCCAGTGCGCCGGGCGAAGGCGCCTCTTCGCAAAACGTGTTGTTCAGGTCTTCCGAGGTTTCGTCCGCGCCGGTCACGCCGTTGCCGCCCGTCTGGACCTCCTCGCTTTCGTTGGTGCCGGCCCGCGAATAGGAATTGCCCGAGATATGCGGCGGGGTCGGATCGATCACGGCCTGGTTCGGGATGGGTGTGTCGGCGAGATAGGCGCTGCCGACTGCGTCCGCATCCGGGCCGTCGATAACGACGCCGGTCTTGTCGACCGCCTCGTTCTTGTCGCCCCAGACCAGGTAGTCGTAATCGGCGACCAGGTCGCTTTCGCCGTCCCAGTGGTACATCACAAGGAACTCGCCAGAATTGGTAAGTCCGCCCTGGCCGTTGATCGAACCGGGAAATGCCTCGCGCATGTCCGGTACAGCGTTTGTGCCTAGCTCGTACAACTCGTAGGTGGGAAGCGCGCCGTAGGTCGAGAAGAAATTGTCCGACCCGTCCAGCGCGATCGTCTGGTATTCGCCGGGCGCTATGCTGGCGCCGTCCGGGAAGCGGGCGTGAAAGTCGGAGAAGCTACCACCGCCGGCGTTAGCCCCGGTGACGATGTTGTAGTAGAAAATGCCGTCTGGAGCGAATGTCGCATCGGTAATATAGACGTTACTCAAGTCAACCGTGACGGAATCCGATGGATTGTGGATCTCGATGAATTCGCCCGCGGTCGGTGTCACGACGATTTCGGTGATAAGCAGTTCCTGACCCGACACTGTTGCGGAGGCGATCGACAGCAAAGCGGCGAGGCAAGCAGCATTCGGTCTGGCCATTTCAGTCTCCCTGACTTTGTCGTTTTAGAAACGGTTTCTTTTAAAGATAGCAGGGAAATTTCGGCGCTCCATGGAAGTGTCGATCCTGCGTGCTATGGTCGAAGGCGACTATTATTTTGTTAATCGCAGGCGCTGGAGCAGGGCTTTGCCTTGGTGTGTGTGCCACCGCTCCATAATTGGAGGGTGTCTGCTGCGTTCTGACAAGTTAACGTCGAATGGGCGAGCATGGATGCATGAAGACGCTTCATTCGATGTACAAACGCCACCGATTCCCTCCTGAGATCATCCCGCACGCCGTGTGGCTTTATCACCGCTTCAACCTCAGCACACGAGACGTCGAGGATCTGCTGGCCGAACGAGGTATTTCCGTCAGCTACGAGACCATTCGCAACTGGTGCCAGAAGTTTGGCCCGAAATATGCGAAGCGACTGCGCCGGCGCCATGCAGGCTTTGGTGACACGTTCTTCGTCGATGAAGTCTTCGTCAAAATCGGCGGCACACAACACTACCTGTGGCGAGCCGTCGACCAAGACGGTGAGGTTGTCGACGTCTACTTGTCGGAGAAGCGCGATGGGGCCGCCGCGAAACGGTTCTTCCGACGGATCCTCAAGACCGCCAAAGCAGAACCTCGCTGCATCATTTCCGATAAGCTCGCCAGCTACAACGTCGCGCACCGTGACCTCATACCTGATGCGAGGCGAAATACGTCGCGATATGCGAACAATCGAGTCGAACGCTCTCACCAGGAAACGAGGTCGCGAGAACGCGCGATGCGGAGATTCAAGACGCCCGACATGGCTCAGCGCTTTCTGACTGTGCACGCGACGACGCAGAACTTGTTTAACCTCGGGCGTCATCACGTCTCTGCGGACCATTACCGAGACCTTCGCCACACGGCCTTTGCGTCTTGGAAACGAGCAGCGGCCGTTTAAATCCGCGTGCTCTCGACACATCTCGTGGCGGCGAAAGTTAACCTGACAAAACCCTCCTCCGTACTCGGCGACGAAACAGGCACGAACACCAGGCGACCTTCACGCTCACGCCGATAAACGCCGTCGAGCACGAGCAGGTGGAAGCCAGGCTGGATGGCGACAGCGTCCTCATGCTGGTGCGGCGCAGCTTCGCCGATTACGTTGCCCTGTGGCTGCTCGACGCCGCCGCGGAATACGGGGTGGTCATAGCGGATTGAACGTTGGCCATGCCGTTAACTCGCAGTAAAAGACACTTCACCTTCGAAGACGGTTTTGAGCACCTCGACCTGGTTGATCTTGTCCTGATCTCCCGCTTCCACCAGGTCGAAAAGGTTATCACTCAATACGACCATGTCCGCGTATTTACCCACCTCGAGCGAACCTCGCTCCCGCTCGTGCTGCATGAGCCTGGCGCCATTGATCGTTAGCATCCGCAGCGCCGCAGGCAGATCGATGGCCTGATCTGGCGCATAGGCCTCGTCAGCCTTGTAAGAGCCAAACGCCTTGCCCCAGGGGTTCTTGCGGGTCAGCAGGGCTTCCAGGCTGGCCATCACGCTGTAATCGCGCCCGGACGATCCCCAGTCGCTGCCGAATCCAAGTTCGAGCCCGCTGTCCATAATGCGCTTGACGGGCCAGCCTGTTTCGTTCAGTTTTTTTCCAAGGGTGACCTCGCATGCGTGGGAGGTCACGCCGGGGAACCAGACGTCGGGTGACATCTCGGCCGTGATGCCGAGACGGCCCATCCGGGCGAGGTCCTCGTCGGATACGTAGGAAAGGTGAGAGATATGGTGCTTGACCGGGTTGTGAGGGTTATTTGCACGGATTTCCTCGAAGACATCCAGCACCTGTCGTGTGGTTCCATCCCCGACCGAGTGAACATGCATC